>VXSV01000065.1 GCA_009837815.1 Acidimicrobiia bacterium | reverse complement strand
GTGGCCGAAACGCCTTGCCCGGCGGCGGACGGGTCCAGTCCCGTTCGCCGCCAATTCCCGCACCCGCCCCCCATGTGTATCGATTCGGCCAAGTCCTACACCGCGGTGATGGAGACGTCGATGGGGACGTTGACCATCGCCCTTGATCCCATTTCCGCTCCCCGCACCGTGAACAACTTCGTGGTGCTGGCCCGCTATCACTACTACGAAGGGGTGATCTTCCACCGCATCATCAAGGGATTCGTCTGCCAGGGTGGAGACCCCACCGGCACCGGCCGGGGCGGGCCCGGGTATCGCTTCGGGGACGAGTTGCCCAAACCGGGACGCTACGAAGTCGGCTCGCTGGCCATGGCCAACGCCGGACCCGACACCAACGGCAGCCAGTTCTTCATCATCAGCGGCCCCCAGGGCTGCCGGCTCCCGCCGCAGTACTCCCTGTTCGGCAAGGTAGTGAAAGGCCTGGATGTGGTGGACGCCATGCAGAAGGTGGAGACCGACCGCAACGACCGGCCGCTGACCGATGTGACGATCAACTCGGTGACGATCATCGAGTCAGACTGATCCCGGTGTTTCGGCGGGTGGACAAGCCGCCCGGGCCGGCGGACATGACGGTTAGGAATGATGGCACCGACGGCCCTTCATTGGTTTAGGCGTGACCTGCGTCTCGGCGACAATCCGGCTTGGGCGGAGGCCACCCGACATGACCAGGCCGCCGGGTTGGTGGTGATCGAGCCGCAACTGGTGGCCGCGGCGGGCCCGTTCCGGAAGAGGGCGTATCTTCAGGCGGTTGTCGGATTGGATCATTCGCTGAGATCCCGTGGCGGACGCCTATGGGTGGCAGAAGGCGATCCGGCCCGAGTGGTCCCCCAGGTGGCCGACGCGCTGGGGGCACAAGTCGTCACCTTCAACTCCGACGTCACCCGGTGGTCTGAGCGCCGCGACCAGCAGGTCACTTCCACACTCTCCCAACCCACCCGCCGGTATTGGGGGACCCTGGTGCATCCGCCGGGCAGTGTCCTGACCGCAAAAGGGCGGCTCTCCCGGGTTTTCACAGCCTTTTACCGCCGCTGGGTCACCATGGCCCTTGCGGAGGGGGTGACTCCCGGTCGGGCCGAGCTGATCAGCCCGCCCCCCGGCGCCACCCTTTCCGACCTGCGCCACGATCTACCGGATGAACCCTGGGGTGAAGACCAGGCCCGGGGGCGCCTGCGGTCATGGTGGGATCGCGTTGACGAATATCACATGACCCGCGACCACATCGGAGCCGACGACACGTCAAATGTGTCGGCGGAGTTGCGTTTCGGGCTGCTGTCACCTCGTCAGGTGGCGGCCGAGGTAGGTGATCACACTCCCGGCCGGGCCGCCTATGTCCGTCAACTGGCATGGCGAGACTGGTACGCCCATCTCACCGCCGAGCACCCCGACATCGACCGGGTGGCGCTTCGGCCCGAATATGACCGCATCGCCTGGGCTGATGGGCCCGAGGCGGACACTGTCTTCGAGGATTGGAAGGCCGGACTGACCGGTTACCCGATTGTCGACGCCGCCATGCGCGAGCTGGCCTCCACCGGGCGCCTCCACAACCGGCTTCGCATGGTCGCCGCCTCCTTCCTGGTCAAGGACCTGCTCATCGACTGGCGGCGAGGCGAACGATGGTTCCGCTATCTGCTCATAGACGGCGACATCCCTCAAAACGCGGGCAACTGGCAGTGGGTGGCGGGGACCGGACCCGACGCCGCCCCCTATTTCCGCATCTTCAACCCGGTCACCCAGAGCCGCCGACTCGACCCCGAAGGCCTGCATCTTCGCCGGTGGTTACCTGAGCTCGGAGGACTGGACGCCCACAGCATTCATGCCCCCTGGACTGTGGGGAGGCTGGAGTTGGCATCAGCCGGTGTGACGCTGGGAGAGACTTACCCCTCGCCATTGGTTGATCACGCCAAGGCCCGCCGCCGCACCCTGGACGCCTATCGCCAAGCCCTCCAACCATCGAGACATCCCCACCCAGCCGCCACCTGATCGGTGGAAACCGGAAGCAATCGAGAGGCCGGGACTCTCCGAGGCCCTACAGCTCTACCGATTGGTCAACAATGCCCAACTGCTTGGCCCAGGCCAGTTTGTCGGCCAGGGAGTAGTACTCCACCAACTTTCCACCCCGGACCCGGGCGAACGACATGCCGTCGATTTCGATCTTTTGGCCCGCCGCTCCGTGCTCGAAGTGGGCGGACTGCTGGGTGGCCCGAAACGTCCATTTGGAAGCCACCGTGTCGCCATCGGCCGCGATCAGGTTGAAGGAGGTCTGCCCGTCCGGGTAGGCCATCCCCAACGCCACCAGGAAGTCGGCGTAGCCGTCCCGTCCTGGACTTCGCACCGGAACGTTGCGAATCACGATGTCGGGATCACAGTACTCCTCCACCAAAGCCCTCATCCGCCCCTTCCAAGAGTCATCGGGGGGGTAGGGAAAGTCTCGTTCCTGGCCCACCATGAATTCGACAAAAACCCGGCGGGTCTCCTCTGTGTCACCGTCGGGGTTGGCGTCGGGCAATATCACCGGCATCTTCTTCTCCTTTCTTCCTCTGACACCGCAGGGGATGAGGCTTCAGAGTTGGATCGACTCGTCGACCACTCCCAGCTGCTGCAGCCAGTTGAGGCGATCGATCATCGCCCAGTGCTCCACTATCTTGCCGTCCTCGAACCGCTCGAACATCACCCCCTCCACCCGGACCTTCTTTCCGGTGGCCTCATGCTCGAAGTGGTCTGACATCTGGGTGGCCGTGTAGTGCCAGCGGGCGGCCGCCATGTTGCCGTCCACCATGATGATGTCGTAGTTGGTGTTGGAGTCCGGGTAGGACTCTCCCAGGCCCATCAGGAACTCCACCCACCCGTCCCTTCCGGGGCGTCGCACCGGCACGTTGTGAAGGATCACGTCGGGGTGGACCAACTCCTCCACCAGGTCCAGGAGTCTGCCTTTCCACGAGTCGTCGGGAGGGTTGGGGAAGTCGGCTTCCTGTCCCTCCAGCCAGCGCATGAAGAGCCTGCGGGTCTCTTCGGTGTCTCCTTCCGGTGTCCAATCGGGGAAGCCTGACGGCATGATCTTTCCTTCCTTTTGGGTTGACGAGCCTCTCCAATGAGGCGCCGCGATCCAAGATAGCGGAATCCATCCCGGTACCCTCCGAAACCATCATGTTGGCTTACCAGTTCACCACCTGGGAAGAGGACTTCGAGCTTTGCGAAGTCCCCACTCCCGACCCGGGCCCGGGAGAGACCCTGATCCGGGTGGCGGGAGCGGGGGTCTGTCACTCCGATCTGTACCTGTGCGACTGGCCCCGGTCGATGCTGCCTTCCTATGACCTTCCGTTCACGGTGGGCCACGAGATCACCGGATGGGTGGAGGAGACGGGACCCGGAGATTCGGACCTGGAGGCGGGGACGCCGGTGGCGGTATACGGCGCCTGGGGGTGCGGCGCCTGCGGCCAGTGCGCCGTCCAGTCTGAGAATTACTGTGAGAACGCCGCCGAAGTGGTGGCCTCGGGCCCGGGGAGGCCGGGTCTGGGTCGAGACGGCGGGATCGCCGAGTTCTTTCTGGCGCCGATGTCCCATCATCTGGTCCCTCTCCCGCCCGATCTCGATCCGGTTGAGGCCGCTCCACTAACCGACGCCGGCCTTACCACCTATCACACCATCCGACAGAGTCTCGATCGACTGGATGAGGGCTCGACCGCAGTGGTCATCGGAGTCGGGGGGCTGGGGTCCCTGGCGATCCAGATCCTCCGGGCTCTCTCTGCCGCCCAGGTGATCGCGGTGGACATCGCCCCGGCCCGCCTGGAAACGGCGCGACGCCACGGGGCCCATCAGACCGTTCTGTCCGATGAGGACGCCCCAGGCGTCATCCGGGAGATGACCGCCGGCCGGGGCGCCGATCTGATTCTGGACATCGTGGGCATAGACGACACCCTGTCTCTGGCCGTCTCCGCCGCGGCGATCCGCGGCCACATCACGGTGGTGGGGATCGGACCCGGATCGTTTCCGATGGGATACCTCCAGGTCCCCCGCGGACTGTCGGCCTCCACGGTGTTCTGGGGCGCCATATCCGATCTCGCCGAAGTGGTGGCCCTGGCCGGAACCGGCGCGGTCAGAAGCGACATCGAGACGTTTTCAATGCAGGATGCTCCCCTCGCCTACCAGAAATTACGTGACGGGCGCTTGGAGGGTCGAGCGGTAATCGTCCCCCACCGCCCGGCGATGAGTCCGCCATGACCACCGTCAGTCGCAACTGGGTGCTGGCAGGCGCTCCCGAGGGCGCCCCGCACTTCGACAATTTCCGGATGGTCTCGGTGGAATTCCCGCCGCTCCGAGAAGGTGGGATCCGGGTCGCCAACACCTACATCTCGGTGGATCCGGGAGTGCTGGACCGCTTGACCCGGGACAGCTACGCTCCGCGTCTTCAACCCGGGGAGGTGATCGACGGCTTCTCGGTGGGCGTGGTCGCCGAATCCCGGAATCCCCGCTTCGAGGTCGGGGACCGGGTCAGCAGCGCCAACGGCTGGCGGGAGGGCTATGTCTCCTCGGGACGCGGGGTGCTCCGCCTCCATCCCGCGGTGTTCAGCCCACCGCTGACCGAGCGAGCCGCGATCGGAGCCCTGGGAGTCTCGGGGCTCACCGCCTACTTCGGCATCAGGCGGGTGGCGGAAGCCCGGGACGGGGAGGCGGTGCTGGTCTCCTCGGCGGCGGGTCCGGTGGGAAGCACGGCACTCCAGGTCGCCCGCATCCTGGGATGCCGGACGGTGGGGATAGCCGGATCGGAGGACAAGTGCCGCCTGGTCACAGACGAACTGGGCGCCGACGAGTGCATCAACTACCGGGCAGAGCCCGACCTGGCCGCCGCCATCTCCCGGGTGTGTCCCGGAGGGGTGGACGTGTATTTCGACAACGTGGGCGCCGAGACGCTGGACGCGGCGTTGATGAACATGAATACCGGCGGACGGGTGGCGATCTCGGGTCAGGTGAGCGAGTACGCCCGCATCCAGCCGCGGGGGATCCGGGCGGTGGGCGAGATGATCAATCGCCGCCTCACCATGACCGGCTTCGTGGTGTGGGACTTCCTCCCCCACTTCCGCGAGGCGATGTCGGAGATGAGAGAGTGGATCGTCACCGACCGCCTGGTGTTCCGAGAGGAGATCATCGACGGCTTCGAGAACGCCCCGGCGGCCTTCCTGGGTCTCTTCCGGGGAGAGAACCGGGGCCGACGGCTTATCCGGCTGGTCTCCGATGCCTGAGGAGGTGCTCCTGTCGGAGCGGAAGGGCGCCGTGCTGTGGCTCACCCTCAACCGGCCCCGCTACCGCAACGCACTCAACATCGCCCTTATCGCCGCCCTGGACCAGGCCTTGGCGGAGGCCGCTTCCGACGACCGTGTCGGGGCGGTGGTGATCGGCGGCGCCGGGCCTCACTTCTGCTCGGGCCATGACCTGGGGAGCCCCGGCCGAGATCTCGAGCAGCCCTTTCCGCGGGTGGCCACCACCTGGTACGACCACTCCGACAAGGAGGGCGCGGAGGCCATCCTGGTCAGAGAGGACGAGGCTTATCTCTCCATCCCGCTTCGGTGGCGAGAGCTCCCCAAGCCGCTGATCGCCATGGTTCACGGCGCTTGCGTGGCGGGGGGACTGTCGCTCGTGTGGCCCGCCGATCTGATCGTGGCCTCCGACGACGCCTACTTCGCCGATCCGGTGGTGAGGATGGGCATCCCCGGCATCGAGTACTTCGCTCACCAGTACGTGATGTCCACCCGCATCGCCCGGGAGTTCCTGCTCCTGGGAGACCGGATGTCAGCCGCCCGCGCCTACGAGGTGGGGATGGTCAACCGGGTGGTTCCCCGGGACGAGATGAGAGAGACCACCGCCCGGCTTGCCGAGCGGTGCGCGGCCCGACCCCGGTTCGGAGTGGCGCTGGCCAAGCGGGCCCTGAACGCGGTGGAAGACCGCATGGGCCTCCGAGACGGGATGTCGACCGCCTTCGGGCTGCATCAGGTGGCGCACGCCCACAGCGCTCTTACATTGGACGATCACGTAGGAGGCCAGGACCCTCGGTCGATAGCCCGGGACCTTGCCTCCGAGTAAGAGTTAATCCAACGTCAGCTTCCAAATTCGCGAAGAAACCCCCTCGAGCAGGGTTGAAGCTGTCACTTCAGCTGAGCGCATTGTCCCAATGACGAAGAGTTTTACGTCGTTTCCCTGATGTCGCGCTTCAGATCGAAGTTTCACTCTCCACCGAGCAGAGGACACCAAAGTCGGTTGGCTGTGTGCGTCGGTCCGACGTACACTGGATCCTCATGGACGCAAAGACCAAACGGTGGACCCTTAGGGTGACGCCGGCGCAGGACATGATCGTGCGCCAAGTGGTGAGCACCAGCGGGATGTCGCTCAGCGAGTACGTAGTAAGCCGTGCGGTCGCCTCGGCTGTCGAAGACCTGGCAGACCGTCGGGTCTTTGCCGTGTCCGGAGAGGCTTGGGAGGAGCTTCAAGCAATGCTTGATCGCCCGGCGACCGCCAAGCCGAAAATTGCGGAGTTGCTTGCCAACGACTCGGTTCTCGACTCGGAGTGAACCGATACCAGGGGCCAGAGCTTCTGACCACGTCGCACGACGTTGACGGATTCGACTGCGGCAACGAATCGCTCAACGACTGGCTCAAGCGACCGGCGCCACGCAACCAGCGAGAGGGTTCCAGCCGCACCTGGGTTGTCACGGACGGAACTCGGGCGGTCGCCTTCTACGCTTCTGCCACGGCGGTAATAGCCCGCTCGGAGGCCACTTCACGCGCGGCTCGAAACCAACCCGACCTTCTGCCCGCAATGCTTCTCGGTCGACTGGCGGTTGACCGTCATCACCAGGGAAGGGGCCTTGCCGCCGCGCTGCTCAAGCACTTCCTCCTCAAAGCACTCGAAGTAGCCGAACTCACCGGCCTACGGCTAGTGCTGGTCCACGCCAAGGACTCCGAAGTCGCTGCGTTCTACCGGCACTACGGGTTCGAACCCTCCCCGGTCGACAACCTGACGCTCATGCTCTTGATCAAAGACATCCAAACCTGAAGAGCCGCCGACGGGTGCGTTCTCCGTCAGATGTGGCTGTCAAACGCAGACGGCCCGCGTTGGCCAAGAAATGGCGAGCGGGTTCGGGTCCGGCGCCAGGCTCCGGCTCAACCCCAGATGTCGCCTACGGTGTAGCCCTCGGGGAAGGGATCGGTCGGGTCTAGCACGTATTGGGCCCTGCCGGTGATCCAAGCGGCGCCGGTGATGGTGGGGACCACGGCTGGGACTCCACCCACAGTCGTCTCTCTGATCAGTCGGCCGGTGAAGACGGTGCCCAGAGGCCCGTAGTGGCGGAAGTCCTCGCCAATGGCCAACTCGCCGCGGGCGTGAAGGACGGCCATCCTCGCTGAGGTGCCGGTGCCGCACGGGGAACGGTCCAGGGCGCCGGTCCAGGTTTCCGGTCGGTCCCAGTCGAGGTCTCCGGTGGCCAGGGTGACGGCGGTCTTGGCCTCTCCCCTCCCCCGGTCGAAGGGCTCGGTGAGCATCGCGATGCTGGCCTGGCGGATCTCGGGGTTCTCGGGATGGACCGCCTCCAACTGCTCCCGGGCGGCCTGCTTGACCATGGCCCCGAGGCGGACCAGGTCCCGACCGTTCTCAGGGCGGATGGAGACGCCGAGGCGCCGGGCGTCGGCGATGGCGAAGAACATCCCTCCCCACGACACGTCCACCGCCACCTCTCCCAGGGTGGGTATCTCCACCGCGGCGCCGAGGTGGACCGGGAAGGCAGGCACGTTCTCGAGGATCACCGAGGTGACCTTTCCTCCCTCCACCCGGGCTTCCACCTCGATCAGGCCGGCTGGGGTTTCCAGGGTCAACTCGGTCACCGGCTCGGTTGAACGGACCATGCCGGTCTCGATGAGAGCGGTGACCACGCACATCGTGTTGTGCCCCGACATGGGCGGATACTCGGTCTGCTCCATGATCACGAACCCGGCGTCGGCCTCTGGAACCGTGGGAGGGAGAACCAGATTGCAGTTGGCGGCCGGATAGCCGCGGGGCTCGCGCAGCATGAGCTTTCGGAGGCCGTCGGCGTGCCGTTCCAGGTACTGCATCTTCTCGAACATCGAGTCGCCCGGCACGTCCCCCACCCCTCCGACGATCACCCGGGCGTGCTCTCCGGCGGCGTGCAGGTCGACCGCCTGGATCTCTCGCTCCACCTTCATGCTCTGTGCGTTCCTCTCCGACTCCGGCGGCATCGCCGGCGTCCTCCTCGGACATCCGGCCGGTCCCTGACCACCGGGACTCCGCAGAAATCATCATACGAGGGCGCAAGGGGATCCACCCCCTCCTTGTTACGCTCCCCTCAACATGGCTTCTTCGAACACGCAGAAAGGCAACGTCCAGACGGTCCTGGGGACTGTCTCCCCCGACATCTTGGGCATAACCCTCCCCCACGAGCATGTGCTTATCGACATGACCATGGGCCAGTCGTCTGCCATCGCGCTGGTGAACTCCGGGGAGTCGGCCAAGAAAGCGGCCGAGATCCCCGAAGCGGGGTGGGAGAAGGGACAGGACGGTCCGGGGGTGGCAGCTACGTGGACCGCCAAGTGGGGACAGCCGATAACCCTGGAGAACCGGGGCGACATCGCCCGTCACTGGTTTTACTACGGGGACTACCGGATCACCGACATCGACGACGTCATCTACGAGGCCAACCTCTTCAAACGGCACGGAGGGACCTGTCTGGTGGACCAGACCCCCCGCGGCCTGGCCCGCGATCCCCGGGGCCTTCAGCAGATTTCCCGGGCCACCGGAGTGCACGTGGTGATGGGAACCGGCTTCTACGCCTATGAGTTCCACCCCGCCAACATGTCGGAGCTGGACATCTCCCGCATCCAGGAGTTAATCACCGGAGACATCGTCACCGGCGTAGCGGGAGGCATCAGGGCCGGGATCATCGGAGAGGTCGGACTCACCTGGCCGCTGCATCCCAACGAGGAGAAGGTGCTCCGAGCGTCGGTCCGCTCCCAGAAGGAGACCGGGGCGGCCCTGTCCATCCACCCCGGCTTCAGCGCCGACTCCATCTGGGACACCGTCCGGATCGTGGAGGAGGAGGGAGGCGACCTCTCCCGGACAGTCATCTGCCATCTCGAACACCGGCTGCCGTCGCGCCCCGCGCCCCACTCCTTCGACTCCGCACCTTTCGTGGAGTTGGCCAAAACCGGCGTAAACCTCTCCATCGACTGCTTCGGCTGGGAGCAGTCCTACCGACAGCGCGGCCCGGTGGACTTTGCCAACGACGCCATCCGGCTCAACTACCTGATGGCCGTGGCCGAGGCCGGCCACCGCAGCCAGTTGCTGATCTCCAGCGATCTGGCCCTCCAGCACTGGCAGCGCAAGTACGGGGGGCACGGATGGCTGCACATCCCCGAAACCGTCCAGCAACTGATGCGCTACAAGGGATTCGACCAGGACCTGATCGACCAGATCCTCATTGAGAATCCCCGCCGCCTGCTGACCTTCGCTTAGCGTTCGCGGCTTCCCGCCGTCACAGCATGGCAGGGTGCTACCCCACAGAAACCAGGGGAATCCCCATAGAAAGGCCGTCTTGGGATACCCATAGTTCAATAGCATGAGCAGCACAGTGACATCACTCGGACTGATTGGCCCACGGGACGGCGACCGTCGTGAGTGACGGACCGACCGGTCCGCGACACACAGACTCGCCGATCATCGAAACTCGGGACCTCCACAAACATTTCGGGCAGGTGAGAGCTCTCGCCGGGGTCGATCTCAGCGTTCCACCCGGTATAACCGGGCTGGTTGGCGCCAACGGGGCGGGCAAGACCACCCTGATCAGGCTGCTGCTGGGATTGACCGCCCCGACCTCGGGAGACGTGGCGGTGTTCGGCGCCCCGGTCTCCAGGGACGCCGCCGGGCTGCGGGCCAAGATCGGCTACATGCCGGAGGGGAGTTGCCTTCCCCGCGACCAGACTGCCGCCGACTTCGTAGCCTACGCCGCCGAACTGGCCGGCATCCCACCGGCCGAGGCCCGACGCCGCGCCTCCGAAACCCTTTTCCTGGTGGGACTGCACGAGGAGCGATTCCGCTATCTCGGAGACTTCTCCACCGGCATGCAGCAACGGGTGAAACTGGCCCAGAGCATCGTGCACGATCCCGGTTTGGTGCTCCTCGACGAGCCCGCCTCCGGTCTCGACCCCGCCGGACGCGACCAGATGCTGGAGGTGATCGATCGCTTCCGCGGGTTCGGGATGAACGTCCTCTTCTCGTCCCACCTCCTGGACGACATCGAGCAGACCTGTGACTGGGTCGTGATGCTGGACGGTGGCCGGCTGCTCCGTTCGGCGCCTCTCGACCCCCCCGCCGACGGCGCCGCGGTGTCGGTGGAGGTGTTCGACGATCCCCTGCCGCTGGTGGCGGCTCTCACAGCAGCAGGCATCGAGGTCACCCATGCCGACCGGGTCGTGACCGCTGTAAGTCCCACCGAAGATGTGTTCGTCGCGGTACGCAACGCCTTGGCGGCCTCCGGCTCGTCGATCCGGGCGATGGGCGCCGATCTGAGCAGCCTGGAGGACGTCTTCATGGCGGCAACCAGGGAGTCGAATGGCTGATACTCCGACGATCGGCCAGGCCTCGGCGGTCATCCTCGACCGCGGCTACCGCAGCTACCACGGGCCCCGCACGGGACGGCGCGGCGCCATGGCTGCGGTCGTCAAGGAGGGATACCGGCGGGTGCTCGGCCTGCGGCGCAAGGCAAAGCGCAAGATATTCCCCTGGACGCTCATCGCGCTGGCGCTGGGATCGGCGGCGGTCCTGGTGGCGATCGAGTGGGTCTCATCCACCCTGCCCATCTCGTTGGACACCTCCGATCTGTTCCCGCGGTACGCCGGATACTTCGATTTCATATCGAACATCGCCCTGCTGTTCGCCGCCTTCACCGGTCCGCAGCTACTGGTCCCCGACCGGACCCAAGGAGTACTGAACGTCTACTTCTCGAGACCTCTGGGGGTGCGGGACTACCTGGTGGCCAAGGGGGCAACCTTCGCCGCGGTCATCCTGAGCTTCTGGCTGGTCCCCCAACTCATTCTCCACCTGGGATACGCCGCCCTGTCTCCGGCTGGTTTTCTCTCCTACCTGGGGGAAACCACCGACATTCTGTGGAAGGTCCCGGCGGCCGCCCTGGTGTACTTCACGATGCATGGCTCGCTGGCCTTTCTGGTCGCATCGTTCGTCAAGCGGGTAGGCGCCGCCGCGGCGGGATTCGTCGCCGTGCTGTTGGGCCTCAACCTCGTGGCGCTCCTCTTGCAGGAAACCGGTTTGGCGCCCGGCGCGAGGTGGACCGCCCTGCTGGCGATGGAACAGCACCCTCGGTTTGTCCGTGATTGGATCTTCGACCTCGATGCATCCATCACCATCCCCGCACAGGCAGGCTTCGACCCGGAGGCCTCCCTCATGGTGGTGATCGGCTGTGCGGTCATCAGCGTGCTCCTGGTGGGCCGGCGATACCGGAGGCTGACGTGACCGGCCCGCACGGCGCAACGGACGCGCGCGACGTTTCGGACGCCACGGTGGTCGTCACCGATCTTTCGAAGTGGTTCGGGCAGAAAGTGGCGGTATCGGAGGTGAGCTGTTCCTTCGGACCGGGGGTGACCGGCTTGCTGGGCCCCAACGGCGCGGGCAAGACCACCCTGTTGAGGGTGCTGGCCGGCCTTCTGTCGCCCTCAGCGGGCAAGGCGGCCATTCTGGGCCGGAGCCCGAGGAGCCATCACGGCGTCTACCGCCAGGTGGGCTTCGTTCCCGAGGACGAAGCGGTCTACAACCACATGAGCGCCCGCCGCTTCGTCGAATGGAGCGCGGCGCTCTCCAAGGTGGAGGACGCCAGGTCTGCCGCCCGGCAGGCGCTGGGCACGGTCCATCTCACCGAGGACGCCGACCGCTCCCTTTCGGGATTCTCCAAGGGCATGCGCCAGCGGGCCAAGGTGGCCGCCGCGCTGGTCCATGATCCGCAGGTCCTGATACTCGACGAGCCCCTCAACGGAACCGACCCGGTCCAGCGCGCCCGCCTGATAGACCTCTTCGTGCGGCTGGGCGGGGAGGGCAGGACCATCATCGTCTCCTCCCATGTGCTTGCCGAGGTGGACCGCATGGCTAGCCGAGTGGTGGCGATGGTCAACGGCCGCCTGGCCGCGGCGGGATCCGTGACCGCCCTCCGCGACGCCATGTCCGACACCCCGCGCCTGATCCGGATCGACACCGACCGGCCCCGCCGACTGGCCCGGCGGCTCCTGGCCGGGAACTGGGTGGAGTCGGTACGCGTCGATCCGGCCGGGATCGAGGTCAGGACCAGCGACGCGGGCGCACTGGGGCACGACATCCCGATCGCCGCCGTAGAGACCGATTCGGTGGTGACGGCCGTGTCCGCCGAGGACGACTCTCTCGAGAGCGTCTTCCGCTACCTGGTGGACCAGCGATGAGAGCCTACCTGATGATCACCCACTCGGTGACGGATCGGCTGCTCGGCCTTCGCCGGTCGATCGGGCTCTTCCTGCTGACCGGTTCCATCGCACCGATTCTCCTGGTGCTGGCCCCCGGGCGCTCGGACGAACAGGTGGCGGCCTCCTACAACGACATCACCGTCGGCCTGGGGATGTCAATCCTGTTCCCGGTTGCCGCCCTGATCGTCTCGACTGCTGCACTGGGCGAGGAGCGGAAGGCTCACACCCTCCCGTTCCTGCTCCTGAAGCCGGTGCCCCGATGGGTGATCGCCCTGGCAGTCGTAACAGCCGCGGCGCTGGCATCCTTCCTGGTCCTGGAAGTCGGCGTCCTGGCGTCCTGGATTGTGGCCGGCGCGGTGACCGGGGAATGGTCGATAGGGACTGCCACGACCGTGGCCGTAGCGGTGCAGAGCGTTGCGTCGGCCGCCCTGTTCGTTCCCCTGGGCCTGGTCCTCGGCCGCGCCGCCCTGGTGGGCCTGGGGTACCTGATGATCTGGGAGTTGATACTCGGCGACGTGATCGAAGGGATCCAGGCCTCCTCGGTCCAACGCATCGTCATCTCTGCCTGGGCGGACCTGGCGAAGTTGACACCCGACAACCTCGACACCGTCAACGAGGTGCTGGGTCGGGTAGAACCCGGGGTGGGAGGCGCGTTCGCGAAGGCCGCCGCCCTGGCGATCATCTCCATCACAGTCACCGGGTTTCTGCTCAGGCGCAGGGACCTGGTTCCCGAATAGCTCCGGCGCCGACCATACGGGCGCCGACCGGGTCCTGGGCGCCACGCTCACATCCCGCGCCGGGTGGGGTTGTATGGAGACTGTCACTGCTGTCTCAAAAACAGCGGGTCCGGCGCATGTCGTCAGAGCCCACCGTCCTCTTGGGGCTTTCTACAATGTTGAGCCATGTCTACCCGCTCCGGCGCCGTCCAAACAGTGCTGGGACCGGTCCCGTCTGAGCAGGTCGGCATCACGCTCCCCCACGAGCATGTGCTTATCGACATGACCATGGGAGCATCCTCGGCGACGGCTCTCCTGGGGTCGACCGAGTCGGTGGAGCGGGCCTCGGCCCAACCCGAGGCGGGACTGGAACCGGGACAGAACGGCCCGGGCGTGGCCGCCTCGTTCACCGCCAAATGGGGCCGCCCCGTCACGCTGGAGACGCGGGGAGACATTGAACGCTACTGGTTCTTCTACGGCAACTATCGGCTGACCGACATCGACGACGCCATATACGAGGCCAACCTCTTCAAGCGCCACGGGGGGTCATGCCTGGTGGATCAGACCCCCCGGGGCCTGGCCCGCGATCCCCGAGGGCTGGTGCAGATAGCCCGGGCCACGGGAGTGCACATCGTGATGGGCGCCGGGTTCTATTCCCAGCATCACCATCCTTCCAACATGTCGGCATTGAGCCTCGGTCGCATCCAGGATCTGATCACCGGAGACATCGTCGACGGCGTCGCGGGCGGCATCAAGGCGGGAATCATCGGTGAGGTCGGGCTGTCCTGGCCCCTCCACCCCAACGAGGAGAAATCACTGCGGGCCTCGATCCGCTCACAGAAAGAAACAGGCTGCGGTCTCTCCATCCATCCCGGCTACAGCCCCGACTCGGTGTGGGACGCCATCAGGATCATCGAGGAGGAGGGAGGCGACCTCTCCCGGATCGCCTTCTCCCATGTCGAGCACCGGCTCCCCTCCCGGCCCGCGCCCCACTCCTTCGACCCGAAGCCGTTCCTGGACCTGGCCGCCACGGGAGCGTCCCTACTGCTCGACGGCTTCGGCAGGGAGGCCTCTCACCGCCAGCGCGGTCCGATCGACGATCCCAACGACTCTGTCAGGCTCAACTACCTCATGACC
This sequence comes from Acidimicrobiia bacterium, assembly GCA_009837815.1. GTDB lineage: Bacteria > Actinomycetota > Acidimicrobiia > Spongiisociales > ZC4RG35 > Bin76. Next base: position 23,800 of record VXSV01000065.1, on the reverse strand, counting down.
CTGGCCGAAGCCGGCTACGAGAACCAACTCCTCATCTCCCATGACCTCGCCCTCCAGCACTGGTATCGCCGCTACGGGGGGTTCGGTTGGCAGCACATCCCCGACACCGTCCAACAACTGATGCGCTACAAGGGATTCGACCAGGGCCTGATCGACCGGATCCTGATCGAAAACCCCCGGCGTCTCCTCACATTCTCCTAGACCCCCACTCGAAAAGGAGCAACATGTCCACAACAGAAGAGACCCGAGCGGTCGTCGAACGCTTCATAATCGAGGGAGAGAAGGACTTTCCGGTGACAGACGCCAACCTGGAGGCCTTCAAAACCAACCTCCGGGCCCTGTTCGAAGAACTCGTCCACCCCGACATCGTGCTGCACGGCGTCCCCGGGGTCCCGCGGGGAAGAGACCTCTGGTATGACTTCTACGAAAAGCTCGGGATAGCCTTCCCCGACTCGGCCACCACCCTGAACGTTATGGTGGTGGAGAACGACAAGGCGGCGGTCGACTGGACCTGGGAGGCCACCCACTCGGCGCCGCTGATGGGCATCCCTCCCACCGGGACAAAACTGGCGGTCCGGGGGATGACCATCGAACGAGTGGAGAATGGACAGATCGTCGAACACTGGGCGGTGATCGACCAACTCAGTTGGCTACAACAACTGGGGGTCATCTCGGCCGATCTTTCCGTCAACTAACAGAGAAGGGAGCTTTGGACATGGCAGATCCGCAGACCGAGGAGACCCGCCGGATCGTGAAGCGTTTCACGCTCGACTGCGAGAAGGACTTCCCGCTTACCGACCCGTCCGACGAATCCTGGAAGGACCGTCTATGGGAGTTGTTCGAGGAGTTGGTGCACCCCGACATCGTCCTGCACGGCATTCCGGGACTCACCCGGGGATACCGACCCTGGTATGAGCGGTTTGTCTCGGTCGGCCAGAACTTCCCCGACGGTCTCACCACCATCGACGTCCTCACCGCCGAGGGAGACAAGGCGACCATGGTGTGGACCTGGGAGGGGACTCACATTCGGGAAGTAATGGGGGCTCCCCCCACCGGAAAGAGGGTCCGAGTGCAGGCCGTCATGGTGCAGCGGGTGGAGAAAGGAAAGATCGTGGAGCACTGGGTGGGATTCGACTCCATGCGCTGGCTGGAGCAACTGGGCCTGGTCGGGGATGACCTCTCCGCCATCGGGACCGGACACGCAGTTTCCCCGCCCTCCCGTTAGGGCCCCGAATTCATTCGTCTACTATTTGGCAAAGAACATGAGCAGCCCACTCGTTTTGAGTTGGCCAACTCGGAAAGGAAAACAATGAGGAAGACCACATTAAGGATATTGGCGGTGCTGGCCGCCCTGGCACTTGTGGCTTCGGCTTGCGGCGGGGATGACACCTCCGAAGCCAACGCGGCGGCAGCAGCAGCCGAAGCCGAGGCTGAAGCGGCATCTGCCGCACAGGCGGCCGCCGAAGCCGACGCAGCCGCCGCTCAGGCCGCCGCCGCCGAAGCCGAGGCAATGGCGGCCGAAGCTGAAGCAGCCGCCGCCGAAGCGCTGGCCGCCGCACAGGCTGAGTTGGAAGCCGTGATGGAAGCCGCTGCGGCCGGTGATGAGGAGGCCCAGGCAGCCCTGGCCGAAGCCGAGGCAGCGGCCGAAGAAGCGGCAATGGCTCTCGAAGATGCCGAGATGGCCGCCGAGGAAGCCACCAAGGCCGCCGAGCAAGCCGCAATGGACGCGGAGGCGACCATCGCCGCCGCCGAAGCGGCCGCCCGGACCAATCTGGCCCAGGAAGGCGACCCCTGCATTCCGCCGTCCGTAGCGGACCAGACTGCCCGGGGAACGGTCGTCTTCGCCTTCGGGAGCATCGGCGATCAGAACTGGCTCGGCCCAACCGCGCCATTCCAGAGCCAGGCCACGGTGATGCCCATGTACGAGTACCTCCTGTGCCGCGACTACCAGACCGGCGCCGTGGTGCAGGGCAGCGGCCAATTGGCCGAGACCTGGTCACACAACGAGGACTTCACCCAGTTCACGTTCGGTCTGCGCAAGGGAATCCAGTTCCATGACGGCTGGGGCGAGCTGACTTCCGCCGACGTGAAGTTGAGCTTCGAGTTGGCGGTGCTGGAAGACAGCCGGAACCCCAATCGGCCGGACTTCGCGGGAATCACAAGCATCGAGACGCCGGATGACTACACGGTGATCATCAACCTTGAGAACCCCAATCCCAATATCCCCAACTTCCTCAATGAAGTGATCCCCGCCATGCCGATCGTTTCCAAGACCTACGTGGACACGGTGGGGAGAGACGAGGCCAGCTTCCGCCCGATCGGCACGGGACCCTTCGAATTCCACAGTCACGAGCTGGACATTTCGGTTGCCTTCGAGGCCGTGGACAATCACTGGCGAGTGACTCCCGGAATTGAAATCATCGAGGTCCGGAAGGTCAACGAACAAGCCACGATGGCGGCCATGATGGACGCCGGCGAGGCGCAGATGGCGCCTACCACCTTCGATGACATTCCCCGCCTTGAGGACGATCCCGACCTGAAGGTGGTCTCCCTCTCGGGAGTGCGGTTCCCGTCGGTTTATCTGCCCGGCCAGTACCTGAACCCCAAGTACGACCCGGCCAAGACCCCGCCGTGGGCCACCGACGATGAGGAGAGCAACATCAAAGTGCGTCAGGCCCTGTCGCTGGCTATCGACCGCCAGGAGATCATCGACTTCCTGTTCGGCGGGCGAGGCACAACCGAAGGAGCCTGCGTGCAGTCGTTCTGGCCGGCTACCGCCGGATACAACCCCGACTGTGAAGTCGACTCCTACGATCCGGAAGCCGCCAAGGCGCTCTTGGCCGAGGCCGGCTACCCCGATCCCTCCCAGATGGTGATCCCGGTCGACTTCGCCGAACACCCCCAGCTCGCCTACACCGGCGCAGTGATGCAGGCGGTCGCCCAGCAGTGGCAAGCCGGGTTGGGCGTGCAGATCGAGGCCTCCCAGACCGATTACCGTACCTACCAGGCACTGTCGGGCGATGAGGGCGCTTACGCGGCCTTCGTGTACTCGGCGCCGTTCTTCAACACTCCCTGTGTCCTTTTGGGGTACTACACCCGGACTGATGACTTCTTCAGTTACACCGGAGAGTCAGAGGAGTTGAATGACCTGGTGAACGATTGTGTGCAGCAGATCTTCCCCGATGATCTGGCGGCGGCCGAAGGTGCGGTGTTCGACTACATATACGACCGGATGCTTGGTATCCCGATCGGCTACGTGGACTCGGTGCTGGCGTTTGCCTCCAATCTCGATTGGATCGGCCTGCCCGCACCCTGGAACCCCTACATGACTCGCTACGAGTACCTTCGCTACACCAGCTGAGATAGCAACCCTTACCCGAAGAGGGACCGGGACCATCCCGGTCCCTCTTCTCTATGGGAGATCAGCCCAACCCGGGTACGGGAGGGTTGCGAAGACCCACCAGGTCACCGATGTGACGTTCGACCTGCTCCGGAGATCCGGGTGAGGTGAAGACGTAGAAGCGGTCCTCCAGCACCGCTTCCAGCACCAACCCCGCCACTTCGCCGGGAGTGTTCCCAACCTCCAATCCCCTGCGCAACTGCGCCTGGAGCCGCTCGCCGTCTTCCGTGGGGAGCTTGGGTTCGGACCCTGATCGGGGCCGGAGCCGCTCGACGTCCCAGATGCGGGTCTGCACCGCCGCCGGGCAGACAAGGGAGACTCCGATCGGCGCTCCGGCGGTGCGCAGCTCTGCGTAAAGGGTGTGGCTGATCGCCACCACCGCATGCTTGGAAGCGGCATAGGCGCCCAATCGCCACCGGGTCAACTCCCGGCCGGCGATCAGCCCGGCCATCGAGGCGGTGTTCACCACGTGGCCTTCCCTGCCGGTCTCCAACATCCGCGGTATGAAAGAGCGGACGCCGTTGATCACCCCCCACAGGTTGACCCCCAGCACCCACTCCCATTCGGCGACGTCCACATCCCAGATGGTCCCCATGGGCCCCACCCCGGCGTTGTTGCAAAGCACCCCCACATCCCCGAATTCTCCGAAGACCACATCGGCCAGCGCCTCCACCGAGGATGGATCCGACACGTCGGTTCGCACCACCCTGACCGGAGAGGGCAGGTCCGGATCGGCAGCCAACTCTTCCAGTCCAGCGGCGTCCACATCGGCCGCCACCACCGACATGCCCTGGGCGGCGAAGCGGCGAGCCATCGCACGCCCGATCCCCGAAGCTGCTCCTGTGATCACCGCCGTCCGGCCCGCCAAACTCAACATACCCAGTGCGAAAACTAGCCTGACCCCCAAGAATTCCTTGTATGGATGGCGGGTGGACGATTTAGGCGACTAATTTGAAACCAAGTATCTTTCTTTCTCCAAAGAGGAAACCCGAAAACACCCGAAAAAGGAGTGGCAATCCGATGAGTATCTCCAAGAGCCGATTGTGGGCCGTGGCGCTACTGCTGTCACTGACGGCCGCCGCCTGCGGAGGCGATGACACCACCGCGGAGGACACCACCGCCGCTGCGGATGATGCAGCTACGGCAGCGGCCGAGGCCGCGCAAGCCCAGGCAGAGGCTGAAGCGGAAGCCGCGGCTGCGGCCGCCGCTGCGGCAGAAGCAGAAGCCGCCGACGCCCAGGCCGCATTGACCGACGCCCAGAAGGAGTTGCAGGCCGCGATGCAAGCAGCCGCCGAGGGCGACGAGGTTGCACAGGCCGCGTTGGCCGAAGCGGAAGCCGCACTGGATCAAGCCGAAGCCGCGGCAGCCGAAGCAGAAGCGGCCTTGGCGGAAGCCCAAGCCGAGGTGGTGGAAGCCGCGCCGGAAATGGTCCAGGACCGGATGGTGGTGCTCCTGCCCGCACTGCGGGGTGAGGACTGGCTCTGCCCCAACTGCAGCCTGGGCGCTCTTCTGAACCTACAGCCCATGTATGAGCCCCTCATATACCACGACTTCGTAACCGGAGAGATCGTGGAGGGAGAAGGCCGGTTGGCCAAATCCTGGTCGAGAAACGACGACTTCACCGAGTTCGTCTTCGAGATCCATGAAGGCGTCCAGTTCCATCAGGGGTGGGGGGAGTTGACCACCGACGACGTGGTGTTCAGCCATGAGCTGGCCATTCGGGAAGGCACCAACAGCCCGGCCGCTGCCGTTCTGGGCAGGGTGGCTGTGGAGGTCATCGACGATTACAACTTCAAGCTGGTGTCGGTAAACGGTGAACCGGCGCCCGAGCTCCTTCCCGCCCTGAGCGAGATGGCGCTCAGCTTCCCGATCACCTCCCGCAAGTACATAGAGGAAGTTGGAGAAGAGGCCGCAGCTCTGCATCCGATCGGCGCCGGCCCCTACCAGTTCAAGAGCCACACTCCGGGAGTCGAGTTGGTGTTCGAGGCGTTCGCCGATCACTACGCCCGACCCCCCGCCATCAGTGAGGTGGTGAGAAAGGCCGTGCCCGAGTTCGGCACCAGGCTGGCCATGCTGGCGGTGGGAGACGCCGACCTGATGACCCTCAGCGCCGAGCAGATTCCCACGGCCGAGGCAGCCAAGCTGGGAATCCAGTCCCTGCCCAACCAGAGCATGCCCACCATCTACCTGACCGGTAACTACGTGACCCCCACCGGAGCGGCTGCTGAGAGCCCGCCGCCCTGGAGCGATTACGCCAATCCGGGCAACGCCAAGCTGATCCGCGAGGCCCTGTCGCTGGCTATCGACCGGCAGGAGATCGTGGACTTCGTGCTGGCCGGCAGGGGCACCACCGATAACGCCTGCGTCCATTCCTGGTGGCCCCACTTCCCCGGTTTCGACCCCGAATGCGAAGCCGACCCCTTCGATCCTGACCGGGCAACGTCGCTGCTGGCCGAGGCCGGCTACGCCAGCCCCGGCGATCTGGAGATCACCATCGACTTCGCCCAGCACCCGGGACGGCCCTGGTGCGGCAAGGTGGCGGAAGCGGTGGCCCAGCAGTGGACCAACCTGGGCATCTCGGTCAACACTCAGTTCACCGAGTACGGGATAGTTGAAGGACTGACCAGCACCCGGGAAGCCAACTTCGCGTTCTGCTACCCACCGCCGGTCTACAACTCGGGAACCCAGTTGTGGAGCTTCTACAGCCGGACCACAGACCGTCTCTCCTACTCCGGAGAGTCAGAAGAGCTCGACCGGCTCATCAACGAGGCTCTGTCCGGCGAGGGTGGAACCGACGAGGAGAAGGAGACCACCGCCGGAGCGTTGTTCGACTTCGCGTATGAGAACTACCTCGGTCTCCCCATTGCTTTCGCCGACCTGCTCTATGCCAAGGACGCGTGTCTGGAGTGGGACAGCCTCCCGGGCACGGTGGCGTTCTACGTCCACAACTACGAGTTCATGAACTTCACCTGCTAACCCAAGCAGGCAAAACCGATCAAAGTTGGCGGGCGTCCCCCCGGGGGGCGCTCGCCAACTGCTATTTGGAGCGCTTGGGAGCAGGCCTCGCCGGTTCCAAGCAAAAGAGTTGGGAAAATGCTCCCCTATGTCGCGAAAACCGGCCGCCTTCTCCTCACCCATCGGGCCCATCCCCCGCCGCCACCACCACAGGTACGAACGCGGTCCGCCAGTCCCGGCGGGGACCCGATTCGAGACAATATGACCTCCTGATAACCAAGGGGGCGCCTTGGTGCGGTCCGGACGAAGTCGGAACGGACCGGGAGGTGTTCGACACTTTCAATGTGCATCGCACATGTGACAACAGTCAACCTCCCGCAGGCCTTTTCTTCTGCTTCTTTTCGCGGTCTCTGCTCCCCCTCCCTGACCCGCCCATGCTTCAAGCAGGGGGTGCGACCAGGCCGTCGGCCAGGAGATCCCGGAAACGGCTGACGGAGGAACAGACGCCCTCTTCCATGGAGAGGTATTCCACCCCGCCCAACAGGCCGTCCAGACCCGATCCGTCATAGTGGTCGGGCACGGGTAGGGGTTCCCCGCCGTAGGTGATTTCGCTTCCCGGCGCTTCCTCCGAGATGAGGGACACCACCTCGGCGATCCGGACGGAGGGGCCGCCCAGGTTGTATACATGGGCGCCTTCCACCTCGGCCCGGGCGGCGGCGATGAACAACCGGGCCACCTCTCCTGCGTGCTGGAACGTCGAGGCTCCTCGGAAGGGAATGTGATAGGGAGTACCGGCCGCCGCTGCGACCATCGCCTGGGTGGGCGCCGACGTCAGACCCTGGTCCCGTCCAACGCCGTACACAGAGCAGGGACGCAGACACACCGACGACACGCCATAGTCTGCCGCATAGACCCTGGCCGAACGCTCGTTGGCCTGCTTGTAGGCGCCGTACAGGGTGCTCGGGGCCAGGGGAGAGTCGTCTCCCACCCCATCCGGGTACAGGTGGGGAGGACCGTATACAGCCACCGAACTGGCGTACGTGAGCCCGGCGACGGAGGAGCGGCGGGCGGCCTCCAGCACATTTATGGTGCCCACCACATTCACCTGCGCCCCTCCGACCGGATCGGCCTGGCAGAAGGGAATCTGCAAGGCGGCGAGATGGATTATGTGGGTTATCCCCTCTGTGGCCACTATCCCCAGGACCGATTCGGTGTCGGTGATGTCACCCTGGCGAAACGTCATGGAACCCTGCTGATCGGTGAGAAGGCGCAGGCGGCGATGGTCGGTGGAGAGGTCGAATCCCACCACCTCGGTTCCCTCCTGGTCAAGGAGGAACATGGCCCACGCGCCGATACAGCCGGCCGATCCGGTTACGAGGAATTTCTCACGTGCAGCCATGGGTGTCCTTTCCGGGCCGATACACCGAGGTGATCCCGGTCATGATAAGGAGCCCTCCGCATCCACCCCTCCAGCCCTCCCCCAGAACCTGTTACCGGGCCCCCTGCAGGGCGCCGGCCAGGAAGGAAGCCATCTGGGCGCGGGAGACCTCCTCGGAGGGACAGAAGAACAGCCGCGTCTCGGCATCGGCCGCCGAAGGCGTCCGGCACCCCATGTTGACGCCGGAGGTGTGCAGGGCCTCAACGGCGGCGGCGTAGAAGGCGTCCTGTGAAACGTCATCGAACACCCCGGTAGGCTCGGCGGTGGGAAAACCGAAGGTCCTGACCAGCAGGACCGCCATCTCCCCGCGGGTGACTCTCCGGTCCGGCCTGAAAGAACCGTCCCCGTATCCGACCGTGATCCCCCGGCTCGCCAACTGCTCCACGAAGGGGGCGAACCAGTCCTGGGGAGATACATCATCGAACACCCGGTCGCCCGACAGCGTCAGTCCGTTCCAGGGGGGCGCGGCGCCCAGCGCGCCCTGCGCCGATGGGGACCCGCTCCCCAGGGACCGCACCAAGAAGGCGCTGGTCTCGGCTCTGGTGACCGGCCGGTCCGGACAGAATAGACGGACCCCGCATCCCAGCGTGATCCCCCGGGAAGCGATGGTCTCGATGTCCTGTTCTTGGAGGAGACCGTCGTCATCGAGGAATCGACCCGACTCCCGGGTGTCGATGGTCACCACGAATGAGTCGGCGTCAGCGCTGACCACCTGAATCAGGGTCTCCCCCAGCCGGATCTTCTCGTCGATCGAGATCACATGGTCCACCGCCCCGAAGACACTGGGCGCAACGGCCTGGGAGACCCTCGTCCAAACCGCAAAACACGGCCAGTGGGGAAGCCAGGACCTCGCCCGAGACTCGCAGGCCTGTCGGCGCTGGTCGATCTCATACACCTCCACGCCCACCTTGTGCACCCCGGCGTCCAGACCCGACAGCCTCCTGACCCCCAGCACGTAGAAGTGGCCGTCTCCCACGGCATTCGTTTCTTCCGCCTCGGCGCCGTCGACGATGTAAGCAGGTATCACCACCATCTGCGCCAGGCCGGCGGCTGCTCCCCCCCGATGGAGTCGATAGGTCTCTTTGCCGCCCCGGTAAATCCCCACCGAGGAGGGATCGATCCACCCGGCCGAATACCGATGGTAGACGGTGGTTCCCTGCGGCGCGGTCAGGGGAATGTTGCTCATTATGTCCATGGGATTGTCGTAGAAGCCCAGCGCGCCGGGACGAGTGGTCGAGAACTTGCCGCTGTAGGAGTGTGGCCACGCCAGGGCATGTCCCATCTCGTGCACCACCAGCGCCCAAAAGGGACTGTCGAGGGGCGGTTGGGCCACTACCGCTCCCGCTCCCACCACCACCCGCCTCCCATTGGTCGGATAGGACGGTTCGCACCCTGGTTGGTAACCCTCGGGACACAGGTTGCCGAATGTCCCGTGGCCGGTCCGGTATCCCTCGAACTCCACCACAATCAGGGCGCCTGCCGGCCCGGTCTCCTCCGGGAACCGCTCCCCCTCCCGCTCGGCGGCCTGCGATCGGACCGCCTCCGCGCAACCCGGGGCGAAATCGCCTTCCTCCAACCCGGGCCCGCTGGCCACCTCATCGCTGCTTTCCACCCGGCCGCCCGGTCTGAAAACCGGTTGATACCTCCCATCCGACAGTTCCCGGAAATAGGGAGCCACGGTGGAGTTGAGAAAATCCACCGCTCCCCCCAGTTCCACCTGAGTGTCCCAGCCTGGGACCCTGCAAACCCACACTTCCCAAAGGTCCTCGGACAGCGAATAGACCCGGTGGGAGGTGGTGGCGAAGGGCACCAGCCTCAGGGGGTCATTCTCCCAGGGATTGGGCGGCTCCGTCTGCGCCAGGACGGGCGCCGGCCCCGCCAGGTCCCATCCGCCTGTACGGACCATCGGGAACATGCCCCCCCACATCAAGGCGCTCAACGCCATCAAAGCCGCCGCCATCCGGAATCTATTCATCCGGAAAGTCCTGCACGCCTTCTGGGGACGGCCGGCCGGTCGATGGCAACCTCACAAGAACCAAATATTACGGAGATACCGAAGATACCGAAGTCATCTCGACGCCGGGGAAGCGGGAGGCCCTTATCCTCTGGAGAAGCCATGGTCAACCGGCTTTCCTTCTCGACATCTCCCTACCTACTCCAACACGCCGACAACCCGGTGCACTGGTGGGAATGGGGACCGGACGCCTTCGAGGAGGCGGCGTCGAGAAACGTGCCCGTCCTGCTGTCGGTCGGCTATTCGGCATGTCACTGGTGCCATGTGATGGCCCACGAGTCCTTCGAGGATCCGGCGACTGCCGAGAAAATGAACCGGCTTTTTGTGAACATCAAGGTGGACCGCGAAGAGCGACCCGACATCGACACCATCTACATGGAGGCCTGCCAGATGCTCACCGGCAGAGGAGGATGGCCGCTGACCGTCTTCCTGAATCCGGATGGGGAACCCTTCTACGCCGGGACCTACTATCCACCCCGGCCGAGGGGAGGGATGCCGTCGTTCACACAACTGCTGGAGTCGGTGTCCGAGGCCTGGCGGGAAAAGGGAAACCTGGTGGCGGAGCAGGCTTCCAAGCTCTCTTCGGTGATAGGACGGCGAATCCCCTCCGGGGACAGACTCCCCGACGCCGGTCTTCTCGAACAGGCCTATCTGCACATCCGCTCCTCCTTCGACCCGACCCACGGCGGGTTCGCCACAGCGCCCAAATTCCCCCAACAGCCTCTTCTGCAATACCTCCTGGCGGTTCTGGAAGAGCCCTGGGCGCCAAGCGCCGCCTCCATGCTGGGGCTCACCCTGGAGCGGATGGCGGCAGGCGGGATCTACGACCAGTTGGGCGGGGGCTTCGCCCGGTATTCGGTGGATGAGCGTTGGCTGGTCCCCCACTTCGAGAAGATGCTGTACGACAACGCCACCCTGGCGCGGATCTATCTGTGGGCCGGCGAAAAGCTCCGAGAGAGCGCTTTCGGGGCGGTGGCCGTTGAGACCCTCGACTACCTGGTGCGGGACATGCGCAACCCGCAGGGAGGGTTCTACTCCGCCGAAGACGCCGACTCGGAGGGAGTCGAGGGGCTTTTCTATGTGTGGTCCCTGCAGGAATTGGTGGAGAGGGCGGGCCCCTCTGTCGGCCAGGAGGTGGCCGAGTGGTTCGGGGCCACCCCGCAGGGAAACTTCGAGGGCGCCAACATCCTGACCCGAAAAAGCGCTCTGGCGCCCACTCCCGAGGCCGTCCGGAAGGCCGGACAGCGCCTGTTGGAGGTGCGTTCCCGGCGGGTGCGTCCGGGCCTCGACGACAAAGTCCTGGCGGCGTGGAACGGTCTGGCCATCCGGGCGTTCTCGGAGGCCGGAGCGGTCTTGGGACGGGGCGACTACCTCTCCGAAGCCCGTTCGGCAGCCCGCTTCGTTCTCGGAGAGATGCGAGACCGTGAAACGGGACGGCTCTCCCGGGTGTGGGCGAAGGGGAAACGGGGAGGTCCGGGCTTTCTGGAGGACTACGGGGCGATGGCCGCCGGACTGTTCGCCCTCTACCAGGCCACCGGGGAGGAAGAGTGGTACGAACAGGCCGCCGGGCTTACCCGGGCCATCCCGCTTTTGTTCCGGGATCCATCCGGGGGGTTCTTCGCCACCGGTGAAGACGCCGACCCTCTGATCGCCCGGCCCAAGGACCTCATGGACAATCCATCGCCATCCGGCAACTCCATGGCTGCCGAGGCCCTGCTGACCCTCGGCCAGTACAGCGGGGAGACCGAGTGGTGGTCCCTGGCGGAAGAAGCGGTGCGGGACGGTGCGATACTGATGGAGAAGGCGCCCTCCGCGGCGGGAAGCCTGCTCGGGGTGGCCCACGCCCTCGACTCCGGGCCGCGGGAGGTGGCCCTGGTTGGGCCGGAGGCGGCCCGATGGGCCCAGGAGGTCCAAACCATGCTCCGCCCGGGATTGGTGCTTGCCTTCGGTGATGATCCGGGCCTGTTCGGATCGAAGGACGGGCCCGCGGTGCCCCTCCTCATCGACCGGGGCGAAGCGGGGAGGACACTCGCCTATGTGTGCCGCCGCTTCACCTGCGATGCTCCCGTCGACAACCTCAACGCCCTGAAAGAAGCGCTGCTAGCCTGAGAACCGCCATGAGCGTCGATCTGCTGCCCCCCAAAGTGGCCGCCGCCCTCCACTCCACCGGGATGCCGTTCCGGGTGGTGGCGTGCGACCCTGACTTCGCCGACACCTTTCCCTATTGCGAAAAGTACGGGGTCCCTCTCGACGACGCCGCCAACACCATCCTGGTGGCGTCAAAGCGTCCCAAGGGCAAGATGGCAGCCTGCGTTCTCCTGGCCACCACGCGGCTGGACGTCAACCGCCGCGTGAAGCATTGGATGGGTGTGTCCCGGCTGTCCTTCGCCTCGGCCGAACTCACCCGGGAGGTGACCGGAATGGAGATCGGCGGCGTGAACCCTTTCGGGCTGGACGGGGACCTTCCTCTGCTCATCGACTCGGCGGTAATGAAGCGTCGGGAGGTGTTGCTGGGAGCAGGGGTCCGCACCGCCAAGATCTTTGCCCATCCCCGGCTGCTGGAACACCTCCCCAATGCCTCGGTGGTGGAGGGTCTGGCTCACTCCACCGGAGAAGCGGGACGGTAGCGACGATGGGCGGTGGCCCTGATCATGGCCCCATAGCCCACCAACGCCACCAAGGAGAAGGAGAACCATTGGACAGCGTACACAAGGTGGGATCCCTCGTCGTCGAAGACAGGCTCGGCCAGCCGAAGGGGCCAGTCCGACAGGTTGGCTGAGGATTCTTCCAGATACACCTCCAGCAGATGGTGAGGGACATAGCTGTCGAGGAGGGACAAGTCCACCCGGGCAATGGTGTCTTCTATTCCCGGCCGGTCCTCGGGTCCCAGCGCCGACCGGGGACGGGATGCTCTCACCACCCCGGCAACTTCCACCTGCCCTACCGGGGGACCGGCCGCTCTGCGGTCCAATTCGACCGGAATCCACCCCCGATTGACCATGACCGCCCGGCCATCGGCCAAGACCAGCGGCGTGATAACCCACAGACCGGAGCGGCCCTCCCTCACCTGGGATCGGACATACACCTCAAAATCGGCGTCCCACTCGCCCCTGGTGACGGCCCTCCGGAACTCCAGGGTGTCGATCTCGGATCCGGCGCCGGCCACCATCGACTCCAGTTCGAGAGGTTCGGCAGCGTTGCGCGCCATCCCCACCTGGTTGTCGAGCCTCCTCTCTTCCAGGCGTCGCAACTGCCAGAAGCCCAGGTTGACCAGGACAAGGACCAGGGCAAGCACCACCAGATGGGCAGACGCCCACCGCCACCTGCCCAGAAAGGCATAATCCGCCCGCTTTATAAGACGATCCCCTTTCCGACCCGGCGAGAGTCGGCAACCGCTTCCATCGATCCGTCGGGATGGAGCGCGGCGGCGCTGACCCCTCCGAAGTACATGTGGCGTCCATCGAAGCCGCGCAGAGGGATCTCCAGACCGTCGGTACAGAACCCTTCTTCGTATCGGAGACTCCACCCCTCCGGCGTGCGCTCCACATGGCCGCGGTGGCGCTCCACCGCTTCGGCCAAGGAACATCCGTCCACGATCACCGATGCCAGGGTGGCCTGCAGAGCGGTGGTGATCCGGTCGGCGCCGGGCGACCCGGCCGCCACCACCGCCCCATTGTCCCTCCACATGACGGTGGGGGCCATGTTCGACATGAGACGCTGCCCCGGAGGCTGGCCGTGGAACTTCCCGCCGGTCAGTTCTATCTCCCCGAGAGAGTTGTTCATCCACATGCCGCTTCCCCCCGCGATCACCCCCGATCCGTACCCTCCCGACAAGGTGACCGCGCAAGCCAGGCCGGACGAGTCCACCGCCGAGATGTTCACCGTCGACGCAGATCCCAGACCCGCCAGCATCAGTTTCGACATCTTTGCGATCCCCTCCCTCCAATCTCGGGCCCCGTCGATGTGGGATGAGCGGTATCCGAGCACCTCCAGCTGCGCTTCTATAAGGCTCCGGGGCGACAGCGGCGGCGCCAGGCCCACCTTGGCCAGCATCCCGGCCAGGGCCACTCCTCCCACCGCCGGAGGGGGATTGAGCGCCACCGTCCATCCTTCCAGCCCCAGGACTATCGGAGAGCGCTTCCTTACCCGGTACTCCGACAGGTCCCGCCGGGTGATGATTCCCCCCCGTTCAAGAATGTCCCGGGAGATGTCCTGGCCCAAATCGCCCCCGTAAAGAACCTCGGTCCCGTCGGTGGCGATGGCCGACAGGGTGTCGGCCAGACCCGGTACCCAGATCAACTCGCCGGCGTTGCGTCTTCGGTTCCCGTTGTGAAGCGCCGCCCGGGACTTGGGGTCCGGAGAGAAGATGGGTTCGAAGGAGTACTGCAGGTAGTAGTCGGCAACGGAGCCGAGCGGGAACCCCCGGCGGGCATGGTCGAGAGCGGGGGCCACGATCTCCCTCCAGGGAGCGGACCCGTAATCCTTCCACACCGCCCCCATGGCCGCCCAGCCTCCCGGAACAGCCACGCTCCCCGGTCCCACTATCGTGTCCACTCCCCCGCCATACCCGATGTGCACCGGAACCCCTCCACCTCCCAACCGGTCGGGATCCAGTCCCAGCCCGGGCATCGCCATCGCGCCGTCATACACCACCGGGGGGTGGTCCGGTCCTCCCACCGTCGCGAAGCCCCCCGCGCCCGGGGCGATCACCGCGATCTCGGTCACCAACCCCACCATCATGGCGGCCAGGGCGGCGTCCACCGCGTTGCCGCCTGCCCGGCCCAGGGCGGCGCCGGCCTCGGCGCACTTCGGGGAGGGTCCTGAGACCGCCAGTCTCGTCACAGTGGGCAGGCTACACCGATCCCTCTCCAAGCAAGCTAGGCCTTGATCAGACCCTCACTCTCCAGCTCCTGGCCCAGTCCTTCGAGGAAGGCGTACAGCACTTCCAATTGGTTCTCGGTGGCGTCTCCGACCGCCTTGTCTATCAGGTCCCGCACCTGCTCGCGTTGAAAGCTGGAGCCGAGAGCCTTGTCGGTGATCAGCACCATCGAACGGCGCCGGTCGACCGGATGGCGTCTCCGCCGGACCAACCCGCGGCGTTCCAAGCGGTCAACCAGTTTGGTGATCCCCGCCGGACTCATCTGCAACTTCTCGGCAAGCTGTCGTGGGCCCATCGGGGCGGAGTACAGAAGCTCCAATGCCTTGGCGTCCACATAACTCAGCCCGTAGGACTGCTGATAGTCCACCGCTATTCCGACTCCGGCGGCGGGCAGCCTGTTCAGCCAGGCGGCGACGACCTCTTTCTTTTTGGAGAATCCTGGCTTCATTGTGTGAACTTTAGCACGTTTTTTGCGATAAAACGACGCGCTTCTATACAGGAAACCATATACCTTGGCTGATGGTAAGCAGTGGTGTTTTATAAGCATTGCGCTACTATCTGCTATGGCTAAATCATTGGCGCAAACATCCTCGCCCAACCCCACGATGCGTCGATCGGACCCGCTACACCTACCTTCGGTCGGCCGCCAATTCGAAGAGCGCCGCGGCGTCCTGTCCCATACGGGAGAACCGATCGTCTTTGGTCTGACCCCGCAGCCAGCGGATGTATATCTGCTGGAGAATCACGCCCAATTTGAAGGTTCCGAACACCAGGTACCAGGACATGTTCGAGATGTCGCGGCCCGACTTCCGACCATAGCGACAGATCGCGTCCCCTCGTGTCATGAAACCTCGGGAGCGGGTGGGCATCAGGTCGAGAAGAATCGACTGCTCATCGCGGTCGAACCAGCAAGCCATCAACGTGCCGACATCCGCAAACGGGTCGCCGCGGGTGCACATGTCCCAGTCGTAGACGGCTACGCACCTGCCCGGATCCCCGGGATCAACGGCCATGTTGTCCAGCCGCCAGTCATTGTGAAGCAGGGTAGGCGCGGGCGAGGCCGGCATCTTCTCCTCCAGCCAGACTGACAACTCGTCCACCAGCGGGTTGGCTTGATGGCTTGCGCGACGCCACCGTCCCAGCCATCCCTGCAATTGACGCTGTATGAAGCCCTCCGGGTAACCCAGGTCTCCCAGTCCGGCCGAGGTCGGATCCACCGCGTGAAACTCGGCCAGGGTATCGACTACCACTTCCGACAGCTTCCGGTTGGCCTCCGGATCCTCCCCGCCTCCGAACGCCGGGGGGATCGCACCCTGCACCACTACCCCGCGCCGACGCTCCATAACGAAGAACGGGGCGCCCAGCACCGATTCGTCGTCACAGTAGAGGTAAGCGCGCGCTGCCAGGGGAAAAGCACTCCACAGAGTGGACAGCACCCGGTACTCCCGCGCCATGTCGTGTGAGCCGGGCGCGACCGGACCGAGCGGCGGGCGGCGGAGCACGTACTCCCTGGTGGGCGCTCGGGGATCGCCATAGATGAGCAGATAGGTGAGGTTGGCCTTCCCCCGCGCGAATTGCTTGACGGTCAAGGGTTGGTCACTGCCGGGAAGTCGATCACGGAGATAGGCCGCAATCCGCGCCTCGTCGAACCTCTCATCGGCCCGCACCTGTATCAACTCCGGAGTGATTCCCGCCTCTTCATCCATCAAGGCGACGATACCAAGGCCATTGGGCGCGACGGAAGCGGACCTGGCGCTCCGCTAGCTTCCCCGACCGGACCTGACCCGAAGTTGACCGCAGGCGGCGTCTATCTCGGTTCCCCGGGTGTCCCTCACAGTGACGTTGACCCCGCCCTGTCGGAGCGCGGCGACGAAACGTCCGATCGCCTGCGGGGTGGAGGGCATGTCGGTGCTGAACGGGGTCGGGTTGAGAGCGATCAGGTTGACGTGGGCCCGAAGCCGCCGGGCTATGGGAACCAACCGGTCGGCCTGGGTGGGTTGATCGTTGACGCCTCGGATCATGGTCCACTCCAATGAGACCCTTCTCCCCTTCTTCTCGAAGAAATAGGAGGCGGCCGCCTCGATCTCTGCCAGTGGGTATCGGCGGTTGAGCGGAACCAGCCGGGAACGCAGTTCGTCATCCGCGGCATGCAGGCTCACGGCCAGGTTGACCGGCCAGGGTTCGTCGGCCAGCCGCCGTATCCCGGGCGCCACGCCCACGGTGGAAACTGTGATCGAGCGCGCCGACATGCCCATCTCGCCGATCATCAATCCGATCGCATTCCGTACCCGGGGGTAGTTGGCCAGGGGCTCCCCCATACCCATGAACACCACGTTGGTCACCCGGGGAGGGGAACTCCGGTGGGGATGGTCTCGGAGAAAAGCGTTGGCGTATGCCACCTGGGCAACGATCTCTCCCGCCTGCAATTGCCTTTCGAAGCCGAACTGTCCCGTGGCGCAGAATGTGCAGGCCAGCGCGCATCCGGCCTGGGATGACACGCACAGGGTGGTGCGGGTCCTGTATCCCATCACCACCGACTCGATGGCGGCTTGGTCGCCGGTCCTGAACAGCCACTTTTGCGTGGCGCCCCGGTCGGCGCTCTGATGCTCCTCCACCTCGAAAGGCCAAAGACGCCGCGAGAGAGCGCGACGGAGATCACCCGGAAGGTTGGTCATGTCCCGGGCGTGCAGCACCGGATTCCTGTACAGCCACTCCCGGAGTTGGGTGGATCGGAAGGAAGGTTCATCGGCGCCTATCACCTCTCCGAGGCGATCGGGGTCGACCAGATAGGGTGAACCCTCACAGAGAGCGGCGGTTGCTCCCTGGCTGCTCTCTCTTGCCTTCAGTGGTAGATCGCGCCGGGGATCAGCGGGGTTCGTCTTGAGCGTCGGGCTCGGACTCGTCGGGTGAGGTGTCGGGAGACGGTTCTGCATCATGATCCTGCTCCGCTTCGGCGGACATCGCACCCTCGGGTTCCTCGGGGACGGGCTCGATAATGTGAAAATCGGGCTCGGAGTGCCGCCGCCCGATGGCGATGCGAACGCGCTTTCGCATGCTCCAAGCCAATGCGCCGATTCCTCCGACGACCACCGCCATTTTGAAGACTCGTCTCATAGTGGGGCATGAGTCTAATGTGTCGGGCGGCACCACCGACCGGAGATAATCTGGGACCCGGACCGTGAAATTCGACTACTACTTCCCCAACCTGCCCCCCACAGCCGCACCCGAGGCTGCCCGTCGGGCCGCCCGAATCGGCTACGACGGCTTCTTCACCGCCGAAACCAGCCACGAGCCCTTCCTTTCGGGGTGCCTGGCATCCCATGCCGAGCCCGAACTGGAGGTCGGGACCTCCATCACCCTGGCATTCCCCCGGTCGCCGATGGTAATGGCCCAGTTGGCCTGGGACATGCAACTCGTGGCGGGCGGCAAGTTCCTGCTGGGGTTGGGCACCCAGATCAGGCCGCACATAACCCGCCGCTTCTCCACGGAGTGGTCCCGCCCCACCGCCCGGCTCAGGGATTACATCGGGGCGCTCAGGGCGGTATGGGACTGTTTCCAGAACGGAACCCGGCTTCGATACCAGGGAGAGTTTTACCAACTCACCCTGATGACTCCCTTCTTCAATCCCGGTCCCAACCAGATGCCGGAGATTCCGGTCTATATCGCCGGGGTAGGGCCGATGCTGAGCCGCCTGGCCGGTGAGGTGTGCGACGGGTTTCATGTCCACCCCTTCCACACAGTCCGGTACCTGGACTGTGTGGTGCTGCCCGCCATAGAGGAAGGCGCCCACCAAGCGGGCCGATCTCTTGAGGACGTGGCGGTAACTGCTCCCGTTTTCGTGGTTACCGGCCGCGACAGAAAGGAGATGGAAGACTCCATCCGAGCCGCCAAGGAGCAGATAGCCTTCTATGCCTCTACACCCAGCTACGCGCCGGTCCTGGACAGCCACGGTTGGGACTTCGGCCCCACGCTCACGGCCATGACCAGGCGGGGAGAATGGCAGAAGATGGCGGATGTGATACCCGATGAGGTCGTCCGTGAAGTGGCGGTGGTGGCTCCTGTCTCCGAGCTTGCCGAACGGATCGTCTCACGGTACTCGGGAAGGCTCCGGCGGGTGGGAATCTACAGCATGGCAGGAGACGCCATCCTCACCGAGGAGGAGTGGACAAGGCTGGCCGCCGAGATCAGGGACTTCTCCAGCCGCTGACGACGTCGCTGCGGGACGAGACGCCCTATTTAGGTTTTGAGGTGGCAGGTCTCGTTCCAACTGATCATGAGGGGGGCGTGCGGATCGGCAAGGGTTACCGCAGCATTCCCCGGAGGGGAGAACGGGCCCATAAAGATATTTCCGGGAAGCGCCACCCCGGTTATCCAGGAAGCGAACAGGAGAGAGGGCCCGGCGTGAGTGCAGATCACCACCCTCTCGGCCGGTTCCATCTCCGACGCAATGTCGTTCAGGGCGGCCAGTACGCGCCTGCGGACGTCCTTCCATCGCTCTCCTCCGGGTCGGGGTACGTCCTCTCCCTCGAAGTAGCGCCTCATCAGGTCAGGCCATCCCGCCCAGAGTTCTTCCTGGGTCCGGTTGGTCCACTCCCCGTCACCCACCTCCCGCAGCCGAGCATCCGTTTCGACCTCCATCCCGGACGCCGAGACGAAAGGCGCTATTGTCTGGGTGCACCGCTGCAGGTCGCTTGAGATCAGCCGGTCAGGTCGGAACCGCTCCAGCCTGGGCACCAGCAGGGATGCCTGCCGGGCGCCGGCCTCGTCGATCCTCTCGTCATACTGCCCGATAAACCGATCCGTCGAGTTGCCGGGCGTCCGACCGTGTCTTATCAGCATCATCAGCGCCATTTCCCGGCCACCTCCAGATCAGTCTTCGGCGATCCCAGCAGGCCAAGCCTCCGGCATCCAGCAGGCCCACCCCTTTGCCGTCCCGTGTCCCTCGCCCACTCGGTTCAAGGCTAGCGCTTTCAAACCCAGCCCGACCCGCGGCCTGGCCACAGCGGATCCGCCCCCACCCGGTCCGACGCCCGATCAGGTTCCGCAGAGGCTTTACCATTGGGGAATCTATGCCTGAGTGGAACGAGATCCTGGTCATTCTGGTGGTGGCGATGGTGGTGTTCGGCCCCCATCGGCTTCCCGAAATGGCCCGCAAGGCCGGAAAGATGATGGCCGAATTCAGGGTTGCCGCCCGGGAACTCCGGGAGGGAATCGAGAAGGAACTGGCTGTGGAGGAAATGAGGCAGGTGGCCCAAGACGTGGTGGCGCCCACCAAAGAGGCGGCCTCGGAGCTACAGAAGTCACTTTCGGATTCGGAGAAGGCGCTGAAGACCTCCACCCCGCTCGCTCGACCCACCGACACCCGGCCGGGAGCCGAACGCGCCGAGCAGCAAGAGGCAACCGGCGATCAGAGGGCGGAAGCCGCCGGCGAAACCGAGGAGCCCGAGGGTTCCGTCGGAGATCCTGATGAGGAGACTCGACCGGATCCGGAACCGTCCGCTTCCCCCCGCACATGACGGACGAGAATCGCCAGTCCATTCTCTCCCATCTCAACGAGTTGCGGTGGCGGCTGGTCAAGTCTGCGGTGGCAATCCTGATCGGATCGGTCATCGCCCTGATCTTCGGCAATTTGATAAAGGACCTCCTGCAACTTCCCTATGACCGCGCCTTTCCCGGTGAGGAGAACACCCTGCAGGTTCTGGCGCCCACTGAGGAATTCTCCGTACTGATGAAGATCGCATTCTTCGGCGGGGCGGTGTTGGCGAGCCCTGCGGTCATCTACCAGATATGGATGTTCATCAACCCGGCCCTCACCCGCCGGGAGAAGAAATGGGCGATACCTATCGTGATCTCCTGCACGGTCCTGTTCTGCGCAGGAGTGGCCGTGGGGTATCAGACCATGGGTCGGGGGCTTGCCTTCTTGCTGGGGATTTTCGATGACGTGGCGAACAACCTCCGATTAACCGACTACTTTTCTTTTTCCATCCGGTTCCTGCTGGCGTTCGGGATCTCGTTCCTGTATCCGGTCTTTTTGTTCACTGCCGCGGCCGCCAATGTGGTTACCTCCAAGCAGCTGGCCCGGGGTCGGAGATGGGCGGTGCTCCTGGTGGTGACCGGCGCCGCGATTATCACCCCGACAGGGGATGTGCTGACTCTGGCCATGCTGTCGGTTCCGCTGTACGCCTTCTATGAGATCACCTACTGGCTGGTCCGTTTGGTGTTGAGGAAGTGAGCCCTGGGCCGATCAGCCGACGATTCCTGGAAAAGCTGCCATTCGAACCCGACCAATTCCAGACAGCGGCGGCCGAGGCGCTGGAAGAAGGCTTCAATGTCGTAGTAACCGCCCCCACAGGGGCGGGCAAAACCCTGGTGGCAGAGGTGGCGATCCACCTGGCTCTGGACAAGGGGCGGAGGGCCTTTTACACCACCCCCATCAAGGCTCTTTCCAACCAAAAGTACAAGGACCTCTGCAACCGGTACGGGCCGGAGAGAGTCGGCCTCCTGACCGGGGACAACGCCATAGGAGGCGACGCTCCGATCGTGGTTATGACCGCCGAGGTGCTCCGCAACATGCTCTACACCGACCCCGAGGAACTGGCCGGCGTGGGAGTGGCGATTCTGGATGAGGTGCATTACCTGGCAGACCGAGCCCGCGGAGCGGTGTGGGAGGAGATAGTCATACACGCCCCGCCACGATTGCAGATGGTGTGCCTCTCCGCCACCGTCTCCAACGCCTCCGAGTTCACCGGCTGGGT
Organism: Acidimicrobiia bacterium; assembly: GCA_009837815.1. Taxonomy (GTDB): domain Bacteria; phylum Actinomycetota; class Acidimicrobiia; order Spongiisociales; family ZC4RG35; genus Bin76. The sequence continues at coordinate 2,359 of VXSV01000065.1, read as the reverse complement.
CACCCAGTGCCGAGGCGAGACTCGCCTGGTCAGGGCCGCGCAACGACCGGTCCCGCTCCGCGACCTGTACGCATTTCGCGATCGCTGGGGGCCCGAGCACATGCGGCTGCTCCCGACCTTCGTGCACGCGGACGGGAGAAAGAAGCCCAATCCTCGCATCTCTTCGCTGCTTTCGAGCGGGCGCAACCGGCGCCGGTTCGCCGCGCCGCGACGACCCCAGGTGGTGGAGGGCCTTTTCGATGAGGGCCTTCTCCCCGCTATCTACTTCATCTTCTCACGGGCCGGTTGCGAGGCGGCAGCCGCTTCGGTGAGGAGCGCCGGCATCCGGCTTATCCCCGAGGGGAACCGCAAAGTCATCCGGCAGGTTGCCGAAGCCCATACCGCCCACCTTTCCGATGCGGACCTGGGGGCGTTGGACTACGCGGGGTGGGTGGACCGCCTGGAAGCCGGAGTCGGCGCCCACCACGCCGGCATGGTTCCCGCCTTCAAGGAGGCGACCGAAGAGCTGTTCGCCGCCGGTCTGCTGGGAGTGGTTTTCGCTACCGAGACCCTCGCACTGGGAATCAATATGCCGGCCAGGACGGTGGTGCTCGAATCGCTGACCAAATTCACCGGAGAGACCCATGAGGCGCTGGAACCGGGAGACTACACCCAGCTCACCGGTCGAGCCGGTCGACGAGGGATAGACACCGAGGGATTCGGAATAGTGCTCTATTCCCGCTACGTCCCCTTCCAGGAGGTCGTCAAGGCCGCAGGTGCCGGAGCGCACCCGCTGGTATCCAGCTTCCGCATCACCTACAATATGGTCGCCAACCTGGTCGCCAACTATCCCGCCGAGCGGGCTTCGGACCTGTTGTCGGCATCCTTCGCCAACTATCAACAGGCCTCCCGATTGCAGGCGGAGAAGCGCCTGGCCGAAGAGCTGTCCCGAAAGCTGGACCAGGAAGAGCGGGCCGGCCTGTGCGAGCGGGGGTCGGTGTTCGACTACCTGGAATTGCTCGGCCAGGGCAAGGCCAGACGCGGCAACTGGTTCGAGACCCTGAGAATCGGCGACGTATTCGAGATTCCCTCGGGACGGCGGTCAGGTCGCTACGTGGTCGTGCGGAGATTCGCCCGCCGCTCCAAGGCGCCCAGGGTTTTGGCGGTGTCCGAGTCGGGCAGCGCCTTATCGATGGTATCCCGGGACCTGGTGGAGGGCACCGTCCGGATGGGACACATCGAAGTGCCCACCCGGCGGCGCTCCGACACCCCGGCTCTCCACCGGGAGATGGCCGCAAAACTGCGGCGCCTCCCATCTAAGCACAGAACCTCACCCCAGGCCTTGCAGGATTCCCGGCTGCGTGACCACCCGGTGGCCGACTGCCCCGATCTGGCGGTTCACCTTCGGCATGCACGGCGAGCGATCCGCACTCGCAGGCGGCTGGCTCATCTCCAGTCGGGAGACGACTGGACCACCGAAAGTCTGCAAAACCGTTTCAAGGCGGTCCGGACCCTAATGGAGGAGCGGGGATATCTATCGGGATGGGAAGTAACCCCGGCGGGCGACAGGCTGAGGCTCATCTACAACGAACGTGACCTGCTCGTCTCCGAAACGGTCATCGGAGGACTGTTCGGGGGTCTGAACCCTGCGGAGACAGCCGCGCTCGGATCAGCCTTCGTCTACGATCCGCGCAACTCCTCTCCCCCTTCCGGATCGTGGCCCACCGCCCGATTGGCCCGCCGTTGGGAGAGGCTCGTGGATTTGTGCGAAACGCTGAACCGCGCCGAGTTGTCCCGCCAGATCGAACCCACCAGGATTCCCGAACCAGGCTGCGGCGACGACATGTACCGCTGGGCGAACGGCGCCTCCCTGACCGATCTGGTGGAGTCGGGGCAGACTCCGGGAGACTTGGTGAGGACCGCCAGACAGTTGGTCGACTTATTGAGGCAACTGCGCGATGCATTCCCGCAGATTTCGGGATCTATCCGCTCGGCTCTCCGGAGCATCGACCGCGGAGTGGTAGCCGCGCATCTCAACAGGTAGGCGACAGGGGTGGGAAATAATCCGTTGAGAGAACCACTGCCACACATCCAGAGGAGGGATATGTCGCCGGCGACGCTGATGGCAATCTATACTTGCGCTCCGATCCGAAGGGCCTTGAACGCCATTGCCGCTGGGAGCCAACTGTCGCTGTGAGAAACGAGTCTGCCTTTGAACAGGACTTCGAGGACGAGGACCTCGACTCCGACCTCGGAGACGACGACGAACCCGATGGAGACCTCGGGGACGAATCGCAGAACGAGGATGACGACTCCGAGTCCGATGACGAGCTCTCGGGGTTGGAGGGCGAGGAACTCAACATGGTGGAGGAGGGAGCGC
>VXSV01000080.1 GCA_009837815.1 Acidimicrobiia bacterium | reverse complement strand
CGAACGGCTTTCCCCCGCCTTGAGAACCTTGGTGAGAATTCCCATCCGTACCTAGATGCTATATGACCGCGGTCGCTATGCGGGCAAATGCCTCGGTGCCAGGTGTCAAATTCCCGACTCGATCAGCCCCAGACGACCGTCGCGGCGGCGATAGAGGACGCTGTGGCGACGGTTGGCCGAGTTGAGGAAGAAGAAGAAGTCGTGGCCCAGCATCTCCATCTGCAACTGCGCTTCCGCGACGCTCATCGGCTTCATGATGAACCTTTTCACCCGCACGATCTCGTCGCCCTCGGTCTCCGAGTCGGTCCGGGAAGGCGACCCTCCCTGCCGGTTCCGGTCGATGACCCTTTCCTTGAGCCTGCGAATCCGGCGGGTAAACCGGTCGGCGGCGGTGTCAAGCGCCGTCTCGGCGGTGGGAGCCGCCGCTTCCACCCGAACTGTCCTGCCCAGGGCCTGGCCTGACAGCTCGATGCGGAACCGTTCTCCGGACAGGCGGGGGTTGCTTTCCTGGACGACCTTCACGTCCACCGAGGACAGGTCCGAGAACACCCGCGCCGCCCGGCCCATCTTGGCCGTCACCGCGCGACGGAAGTCGTCGGTCACCTCGGTATTCCGGGCGCTGAGCCTCACATCCACTTGGAAAAAACCACCTCCTTTGGCCCGAAGACTACTCAACCCTCAAGCATGGGAGGAGGCGGTTGCGGTGACCGCCCCGAGCACCAGGGATTGGCCCAGGGTGGCCGCGGCGGCCGTCAGGGTGGCGCCGGTGGTCAACACGTCGTCAACCAGCACCAGCCCGCCGGGGGGAGTCCACCGGCGCCGAAAACGAGGGGTGGTCCGGTCCGAACGGCCCAAACCGGCGTTGGCCGCACCCAGAAGGCGCGGGCCGAGCACCGCACGGACCGGGAGGCCCGAGCGCCGCGACAGGGCCCCGGCCAGGAGAACCCCGGGGTCGGAACGATACTTCAGACGCCGGACGTAGATGCGGGGCACGGGAACCAGAGCCGATGCGTCGGTCGGCAAAAGGGGGAGCATCACAGCCGCCAACACCTCGGCCGACTCCCGACAGCCACCGTATTTGAGACGGAGCACCAGCCGACGCGCCGCCGCCCGATGCACAAGAGCCGATGACACACCTACCCCACACGCCAGCCTCCGCCAAGACCCCGGACCCATGGTGCGCACACAGTCAGGGCAGACCACCGCTTCGCCGGGTCGCTGACAGGCAAGACACCAAACCATGCCCACAATATGTCATCGCCCTGTGACAGACAGCCGGAGTCCTCAGACCTCCACGATCTCCACCAGCACCACCGGTCGTTGGCGCGTCTCGTCCCGGACCACCCTGGCCACGGTCCTCCTCACTACCGCTCGCAACTGGTCTCGATCGGTCAACCCGTCGGCCATCCGCGCCGAAACCAGTTCCACGACCTCATCGGCGGCTGCATCCAACACCGCTGCCGGGTCATCCACCAGCCCCCAACTGGCGAAAGAAGGATCGTAAATCAACTCCCCGCTCCCCGCGTCGATCACCACCGCCACTGTCACAACCCCGGCTTCGGACAGGCGGCTGCGATCCCGGAGCACCCTGGTCTGCACCCCGCCGAGGGAAGATCCGTCCAAGAACACGTAGTCCGCCTCCACCACCCCTCGTTCCACCCACAGGTCGTCCCCATCGATCACCACCCGGTCCCCGTCCTCGAGGATCTCGACTTGCTCCACGCCCACCTCCTCGGCCAGATGGGCGTGGGCGTGCAGGTGCCGGTACTCACCGTGCACCGGCACAAAGGCCTCGGGTCGCACCAACCTAAGCATGACGGCCAGTTCGTCACGGGCCCCGTGCCCGGAGACGTGCACAGGCGAGTTGAGACCGTGGTAAACGTCGGCTCCCAACCGGAGCATCCCCGATACCAGCTTGGAGACCGCCTTCTCGTTGCCGGGGACCGGAGTGGCGCTGATCAACACCGTGTCGCCCTTCTCCAGGGAGATCTGCCGATGGGTCCCGTTCGACATCCGCGACAACGCCGAGAAGGGCTCGCCCTGGCTGCCGGTGGCGATCAGCAACTGCTGGGAGGGATAGAGCCGCAACAATTCGTTGACGCTGACCACATGCCCCTCAGGGAGTGTCAGCGCATCCAAATCGGAGGCGATCCGGCTGTTGCGCATCATCGAACGCCCAGCCAGGGCGACCCTGCGTCCGGCCGCCACCCCGGCGTCCACGATCTGCTGGACCCGGTGAATGTGGGAGGCGAAACACGCCGCGATGACCCTTCCCTCGGCATTTCGCACGATGTCGGTGATGGGCCCGGCCAGAGAACTCTCCGAGGGGACGAACCCACTGCGCTCCGCATTGGTGCTGTCTCCCAGGTACAACCGGACCCCCCGGTCGCCGAACTCCGCCAGGGCGGCCAGATCCGTCGCCCGGTCGTCGATCGGAGTCGGGTCCAGCTTGAAGTCCCCGGAGTGGAGTATCACTCCCTCGGGAGTATCGAAAGCCACAGCAACCGCGTCGGGAATGGAGTGACAGACCGGGATCAACGTGAAGAAAAACGGCCCGTGGCGGATCTCGTCGCCGGTGGGAACGGGCCGCAGGTCCGGGGCGACTCCCAGCTCCTTGATCCGCTCGCCGGCGATCTGCAGGGAGAGATCGGTGCCGTACACCGGGACGTTCACCTGCTCCAAGAAGTAGCCCAACGCTCCGACATGGTCCTCGTGGCCATGGGTCAGCACCACGCACTCCACGTCGCCTGCGCGCTCCACCACCCATGACCAGTCCGGAAAGACCAGGTCAACCCCCAGCATGTCGGCTTCCGGGAACATCAGGCCGCAGTCGATCAGACAGATCATCCCATCCACTTCCAGCGCCGCGCAATTGCGGCCCACCTCTCCCAGGCCCCCCAGGAAGGTGATGCGTACGCTCACCCTCCATCCAATGCGGACAAAGCTTTCAGGACCGCCCGCAACGTCTCCTCGGTGGGCGCCACCATCGGCAGGCGGAGGGTCCCGACCGGCTCCCAACTCTCCGAAAGGGCAGCCTTGACCGGGCCGGGGTTGGTCTCCAGAAAACAGGCCACGGACAGCGGCATGAGAGCATGGTGCAGAGCGGCCGCTCTCTCGTAGTCCCCTCCGGCCGCGGCGGCGACCATCCCGGCCACCGCCGTCCCCGCCAGATGGGAGATCACCGAGACCACGCCCACAGCTCCCACCGCCATCATGGGAAGCGTGTAGGAGTCCTGCCCGGAGTACACGGCAACATCAGGGGCGGTCTCCACGGTGAGTGAGGTGAAGTCGAGATCCATGACCGCGTCCTTGGTGGCCACGATATTGGGATGGGCCGAGAGGCGGGCCAATGTGGAAACTTCGATCAGCCGGGCCGTGCGAGAGGGGATGTTGTAGACCAAGACCGGGAGTTCGGTAGCGTCGGCGATGGCCTGGAAATGGGCAACCAACCCCTCCTGGGTGGGTTTGTTGTAGTAGGGGGTGACCGCCATCACTCCCCCGCAGCCGGCCTGGGCCGCCCGGCGGCTGAGCGCCACCGAACCGGCGGTGTCGTAGGTGCCGGTGCCCGCCACCACCATCGCCCGGTCTCCCACCGCTTCGACTACGGCTTCGAAGAGGCGCACCTTCTCGTCGGAGGAGAGGGTGGGCGACTCGCCGGTGGTGCCGCTGATCACCAATCCGTCCGACCCGTTCTCCACCAGGTGGCGGGCCAGGAGGCCGGCCTTTTCCGTGTCCAGCGCTCCGACCGCGGTAAAGGGGGTCACCATGGCGGTCAGGACGCGTCCGAAAGGCAGGTTGGACGAACTCACACCCGCGAGGATAGCCCTCGCCGCCACCGGATCAGAGCCACCCAGGTTGCCGCTCAGCGGAGTGCGGACGGCATTTGTCGAAGCATTTTTTCACAGGTCGCCCATAGAACGGGTCTGAGAGGTTGATTCTGTCCCAGCCACAGTCCATAGTGATAAGAGCCAAACACCGAGAGGGTCCGCCCCGACGTCGCCCGGACCACCTCGAGAGCTCAAGTGAAAGCGTTGTGACAAGCCCTGTCCCGGGCTGGACAGAGCCTGTTCTGCCCTGGAATGGTGGTGGCGGGGGAGGGTTCCCAAATAGGGGCCTTCGATTTTCGCGACATTTCTTCAGTAGTCGGTCGGTGGTTCATGGGATGACCACCGAGATATTTAGTATTTGTTATCGCATTTATGAGAAATGTAGAAGTGTTTTGTCACACTCCCTTGGCATACTGGTACACATGGAAACAATGGCTATTGACCGTCGGGTCATCAATCAGATCGAGGTGGCACTGCCCAATTTGGCGGTGGGAGACGCAACCCCGCAACAACTCCAAGAACGGTTGCAGTCGACCTTCCGGGCGGAGAACCAAGCCGCGGCGGTGCGTGCCGAGACGCTGGGGGAACTGACCCGCCGGAAAGGCGTCCACATTGTGGAGAACGACCTGCGGGAAAAGGGGTTGCGACCCCGCCGCAAGGCCCGCTCCGAAGTCGAAACCGCGGTGGAGTTGGAAAAGCTGCCGAAAACGTCGGAGGGGATGTTGGATGGGCAGATCCCCTATGACAACGCGCGGATTCTTGCCAAGGCTTCCCAAGAAGGCGAGATAGACGAAGAAGACCTGGTGGGCAGGGCCCGTACTCAGTCTCCTGACAGGTTCGCGGGAACGGTCCGCAAATATGTACAGGAACGTTCAGAGGATGATGGGATGAGCCGGTTGGAGCGTCAACGTTCTCAGAGGTTCGCCAAGATCAATACAGACCACACAGACGGGATGATGGTGTTGTAC
>VXSV01000068.1 GCA_009837815.1 Acidimicrobiia bacterium | reverse complement strand
TTCGTCTCGGCGCCACTCGGGCGACTGGGCGGAAAGCGCGGCGGCCATGGTCTCGGTGATCTCATCCAGGCGTTCACGGATGGTCGGGTCGGAGACCGCCTCCGCCACGGTTTCGTGGCCCTTTCGCAGCCCGATGAAGGCTGCGGCGGCATGCAGTCCGTTCACCAACCAGAGCTTTCTCTTCCGGTGAAGCGCCAGGTTGTCGACCAGCGTGAACCCCTCTATACCGGGGTCTTCACCGACCCATTCCTCCCGTGAGACCTTGAAGTCGAATCGAGCCTCCACTTCCACCGACAGGTCGTCCTCGATGCCGCCGGGGACCATCCGGTCCACCAGCGTCTCGGGAAACCCCACTCCGGGGGTCGACTCTCCCAAGAGGCGCTCCACATGTTGTCTAAGCGCCCCGCTGTTAGGGTCGGCGTTCTCGCAGGCCAGCACGTTGCGGATGCGGGAGTCATTTCTGGACAGTGCGGCGGCCACAACCGGGGCCACCCGGTCGAGGATTGCCACTCCCACCGCGGTGCACAACAGCTCCGCCTGCGATGCCTCCTCGGCGGCCCGATCGACATCGGCGCTGTTCACGCCGCGAACCCCGCGGATCAGTCGGGTCGATCGGCTGTGGTTTCCCACCTCGATGACCCGGTATTCGCCCTCTCGGTTCAAGAGGTCCACCAGGGGAGCGGAGACGTCTAAGAAAACCACCTCCCAACCCGCTCGTCCGAACAGCCATCCCAACAGCCCTCTCCCGATGTTTCCGGCGCCGAAGACGGCGACCCGACGTCTGGTCATTCAGCCTCGGCGGCCAGGGTGTTACGGACGAACTCGGTGTCGGCGGTGACCGCAAGCCGGTTGCACAGGTCCTCGTCGTCCAGCACCTCGGCCAGATGCGACATCACCGCCAGATGCTCCTCGCCCACCGCGGCCAGCCCGAACACCAGAAAGGCCCGGTCGTCCTCGTCTCCCCAGGGGATCCCGGCAGGGTACTGGGCCAGCACCAGGCAGGTGCGTTTGATCAAACCGCGGTCCTCATAGGTGCAGTGAGGGAGGGCGATCCCGTTACCGAGATAGGTCGAGATGACCGTCTCGCGGGCCCGCATCGAGTCCCCGTACCCGGCTTCCACGGCGCCCAGGTCGAACAGCATTCCGGCCACCCGGTCGATGGCCTCACTCTGGGTTTGGGCATCCTCTCCCAAGGTGATGGCCTCGACGGAGGTGACCGACTTCTCGTCCATGTCCTACCTAGATCCCGACCACGTCCCCGCCGGCCGAGAGGGTATTCACCAACTGGGTGAGGGCGGGGTCGTTCAGGAATGTCCGGAATGGCACAACCGCCGCATGGGGGGCCACCTGCTTGACCCGGGCGGACAGGCCCTGGTGGGTCACCACCACGTCGGCGGCGCCGGGGATGTCGTGCACCGGGGAGTGGGTGACCTTGATGTCGAGCTTGGCCTTCTTGACCTTTTTCTTGAGAGCATTGGTGACCATCAGACTGGAACCCATCCCGGCCTCACAGGCCAGGACGATCCACTGGACGTCAGATGCTGCTTTTGTGACTGAACTCATGTTGCGATCCTCCGGAAAAGAGAAGTGGGGAGAGCCTCCTGGCAGGAGACTCTCCCCACTTTATACGAGAGGGGAAGTTGGTTTAGCCGCCGGTCGGGATACCGCCGGGCATGGTGCCGATCATCTCGTCGGTGCCCTCGGTTTCCTTGACCGGTGAGATCCGCAACAGCAGCGTACCGACCACGAATGCCGCCGCGACCGCGGCTGCCATTCCCAGATAGACGCCTAGGTGTTCGCCCCTCGGCGTCACCGCCAGATAGGCGAATATCGAGCCAGGCGAAGGCGTTGCCGAAAGTCCCGCATCGAAAGCCACGAAGATGATGTCGGCGACGATACCGCCGGCCCACATCGAGACAATCATGATGGGATGCATGAGAACATACGGGAAGTAGATCTCATGGATTCCACCGAAGAAGTGGATAACGATGGCGCCCGGAGCCGAAAGCTTGGCCATACCCTTACCGGCGAACCAGTAGGCAAGCAGCAAGCCGAGGCCCGGACCGGGGTTGGTTTCCAGCAGGAAGTAAATCGACTTGCCTGTTTCGGCAGCGTCCGCTGCGCCCAGTGGAGCCAGGATTCCGTGGTTGATGGCGTTGTTGAGGAACAACACCTTCCCGACTTCGATTGGTATGTCGGCAACCGGCAGGAGTCCTGCGTCGGTGATGCCTTCCACCAGGTTGCCCAGAGCATTGGCGATACCGCCCATGATCGGGCCCATGATGTAACGGCCGACGATGGCCAGGCCGAAGCCCAGAATGCCGAGCGAGAAGTTGTTGTAGAGCATCTCGAAGCCGACGGCCACCTTGTCCTGGAAGGCCTGGTCGATTTTCATCATGATCCAAGCTGCCAGGGGACCGACCAACATGGCGCCCAGGAACTGAGGCGGGTCGCCGGTGGCGCCGCTTTCCAGTGCGAAGTCGGCGCCCACGATGATCCCCATGGTGGCGATGGAGCCAATTACGCCTCCTCTGTGGCCGTACACCATCTTGCCGCCTGTGAATCCGATCAGAACGGGCAGCAGGTAGACAATGATGGGGCCTACCAGTTCGAGAAGGTCGTCGTTAGGAGTCCATCCGGTGGGAATGAAAAAGGCGGTGATCAATCCCCAGGCGATAAACGCCCCGATGTTGGGAATGACCATACCCGCCAAGAACCCGCCAAACTTCTGTAGACGTGCGAGCATCTGTCCTCCTTACTTGTAGTTTGTTGTGCCTTTACCTTAGAGGCTGAGACCGCTTCGCGCAACTGTTTCCCCATCTCTTTTCCCAGCCTTGACTTTCGTCCCCCAAATGGCAACGGCCCGGCTCAGGGGGAGGTAAGAATCCGGTAGGCGGCGGCCATGATGGTCGCTACCAGGGAGAGCGCCGGCGTTCCCAGCGCCCACAGGGCCAGAATGCCCGGAGGGCCGGCAATCTGGGAGAACAGGACTATTGCGGGGGCGAAGAACAACAAAGCCGCCAGCATCAGGACCAAAAGCGGCATCCGGTTTCCCTTGCCCAGCTCCGAACTTATAGCCAGCGATCCGAACCCTTTGGCCTTCTTGTCCACGATCACGAAGGGGTAGAGGCTGTAGATCATCAGGACCAAGATGGCGGGCACCACCAGGAACACGGTCCCCACCGCCACCGTGAAGCAGAAAACCGCTGTGGTCCTCACGAACCCGTCCCGCACCCACCAGTCGTCTTCGGCGGGGACGTGGTCGGGGGACACCGCGGAGAGAGCGGTGCGGGCCAAAGGCCAGCCCGCATAGCCGGTCACAAAGAAACCGCCCAGCCAGATCAGCAGGTAGAACCAGAAGAAGAGCGGGTTGGTCTCTCTGAGGCTCTCGGCGGACTGCCACACCAGAAGCACCAGGCTCGGCACGGCCATCAGAACCAAAGAGCGGATCAGCAGGGGGACAGGGGATCGCAGGAAGGCAGCCACTCCATGGACGAATGCCCTGCGAGTCGGGAAGGGAGAGACGTTGTTGCCCAGGAGAATCAGGCCTTTTGGAGGGGAGTCTCCAAGGCTACTCTAAGGTGGTTGTGAGCGGAAAGCGCCAGCCCGATATTGAGTCGGTCGTGTCGGCATTGCACCCCTTTTCGTCGGGTTTGGAGGCCGATGGCTACTCCTTGCAGGTGGGGTTGGCGGATGGCGAAGGCCTGTGTGTGGAGATCGTGGCGGGACCCGAAGCCTGTGAGGACTGTTTGATCCCCAAGGAGATGTTCACCCAGATGATCGTCTCCACCTTGGACTCGAAGGGGTTGGCCTTCGAGCGGGTGACCCTCGTTTACCCGAACGACCGGAATTGATTTGATGGGAGGATCCTATTCGGGCCTGGAACTCCCGGTGCGGGACCTGTTCAGTCTCCCCGGCGGCGTTGCCTGGCTGAACAGCGCGTACCTGGGGGCTCGGGCGATCCCGGTTGCCGATGCCGTGGCAGCCTCTGTCAACCGTCCGGTCTCGGAAGTGGAGGTCTCGGACTTCTTCACACCCGGCGACCGGATGAGAGAATTGTTTTCCTCCCTGGTGGGCGGGGATGCAGACGGGGTTGCGCTGGTCCCTTCCGCCAGCTACGGGGTGGCCACGGCAGCTTCGGCGCTGGGTACCGGCCGGGGTGACAAGGTGCTGATGCTGGACGAGCAGTTCCCCGCCATGGTGTATCCCTGGACCGAGAGGGGCGCCGAGCCGGTCTTCGTGAAGCGCCCTCTCGATGACGACTGGACCGCTGCGGTGCTGGATCGCCTGGACGAGAGCGTCTCGGTGGTGTCGGCGCCGGCATGTCATTGGACCGACGGGACCCGCCTGGACCTGACGGTGGTGGGCAGGGCTGCCCGGGAGGCGGGCGCCAGGTTGGTGCTGGACCTCTCCCAGAGTCTTGGGATGGCCCCCTTCGACGCCCGAGCGATCCGGCCCGACTTCGTGGTGTGCGTCGGATACAAGTGGCTGCTGGGCCCTCCGGGGATGTCATATCTGTGGGCCTCGCCGGAGAACCGGGAGGGAAGGCCGCTCGACGCCAACTGGATGGCCAGGGCGGGCAGCGAAGACTTCTCGCGGGTCAACGAGTACCGGTGGGAACTGGCCTCCGGCGCCCGGCGATACGACGCCGGCCAGACCTGGAACCTATGGCTGTCGGAGGCGGCCTGCGCCGGCCTGGAGATCGTAACGGGAGTGGGGGCGGACCGGCTCCAGGCCCATAGCCGGCTCCTCACCGACTACCTGGCGGATGAAGCCGCCACTCTGGGGCTGGCGGC
>VXSV01000021.1 GCA_009837815.1 Acidimicrobiia bacterium | reverse complement strand
CATCAACGAGAAGCGCCAGTTGAACATGGAGCCCGAGGACATCGGGATCATCTGGTCCACCATCGACCCCTCCTTCAACTGGGAGGAGCAGGCGGCGCTGTGGGACTTGAACCTCCCGAGCTACCACCCCGAGACGGTGTTCAGAACCCAGATCGAGGCTCTGAAGGCCAAGGGCGTTCTGTCCGAGACCTACAACACCGAGGCCGGGTTGGAGAAGTTCCTGCTGGCCCAGGATCTCTATTACGACCTGAAGGGCATGCAGGACCGTTCCGACGATCTCTTCGCTCGGGCTTCGGGAATGGATCTTTCCGACAGCCAGGCCGACTTGATCGCGACTGCGCAGCACCACTATGACATCTACAACTTCTACGACGCTCTCCGTTTCTTGGAGGCCGCCCTTATCGGGTAGGCTCTCGGTAGCGATTGCCTAGTAGGTAAAGAAGACGCCGAGCGCGGGGCCGGACGGGATTTCCGGTCCGCCCCGCGCTTCGGCCTGTAAGCAAGATCAACGAGGGCGAGGAAGAGAGAGCCTGTGACGACCACCACCGAAACGGATATTCTGGATGTGAGGGCGGCGGCGCATCGCCAGAAAAGGCGGCGCCAGATCGCTTATGTCCTCTATCTGATCCTGGGGTTAATTCTCTCTCTGCTTATCTGGCAGTTGGTGGCGGCGCCGTTCTCGCCCCTTTTCTATCTGGTACCGCCGCCTTTCGACGCTTTCCGGCACTTCGGGGAGAACTTGATGTTCAGCGAAAGGATGTTGGAACGGTATGTTCATGCTTGTCCGGATCTGTTGGACGAGTTGGAACTCACCGGAGGCGGCATGTTCGATCTCCCCGATCACTGCTTCGGGTACATCCGCCACATTATGCGGACCACTCGCAACATCATGATCGCGGTTACGTTGGGGACGATTTTCGGGTTGACGGTGGGGTTGAGCAGTTTGGTGTTCCCGAGGATCGCCGATGTGGTCACTCCGATCGCCGGGTTCTTCGGTACCACCCCGATTTTCATTGCGGCGCCGTTTTTCGTGATCTGGTTCGGGATCGAGTATCCGTTGATGACCACGGTGGGGGTGGTGGTCTTTTACACGACGCTGTTGATGTACTTCTTCAGCCGGAGGGCGGCCGACAACATAGAGGTGGGGATCATCGAGTCGGCGTTGACGCTCGGGGGGGACCGACGGTCTATTTTCCGGTGGGTGTATCTGCCGGGGACTATCCCGGAGATCGCAGGTGGTTTCCGGATCGCCTTGGCAGGCGCGTGGGGGCTGGGGACGTTGGTGGAGGTTCTGGGAATCCAGATGGGCGGAGGGTTCCTGATCCGTATGTGGAGCTTCGCCATGGGCGTTCTTGAGGGCCCGGCGGCGGTGGTCTCCCTGATTCTTTTCTTCGGTGTTCTGGCTGTGGTAGTGGACGGGATCCTGGTGCTGTTTATCCGTTATATCACCAGGTGGTCCGAGTCCGGTCGCAAGCTGGGGTTATAGATCGCAATCCGGTTTTGTAGGCAAGGAGGAACTCGATGTCGACTGTTGTGAACTTTGAGAACCTGTGGTGTGTTTTCGAGCACCGGTCGGGTCAGTTGGTGCATGCTCTTGAGGATGTCAATTTCCGTGTCGATCCGGGCGAGTTCGTGTGTGTGGTAGGCCGGTCAGGGCATGGTAAGACCACCTTGTTGAGAGTGCTGGCCGGGTTGCAGCCCCCCACTGCGGGTGCGGTTAAGCTGGGCGAGACCGCGGTAACCGGTCCGGGTAGTGACCGGGCGATGGTGTTCCAGCAGGACACGGTGTTTCCCTGGTTGCACGTAAAGGACAATGTCGAGTTCGGTCTTCGGGCCAACAAACTTCCCGAGGGTGAGCGGAACGAGATCACCGACTACTGGTTGCAGGCGGTGGGGTTGGAGGAGTTCGCTGACTCTTGGCCTCGGGAGCTTTCGGGGGGTATGAGGAAGCGGGTGGCTTTGGCTTCGGCGATGGCGGTGGGCTCCGACGTGGTGTTGATGGATGAGCCGTTCGGGTCTCTGGACTATTTCACCCGTCGGAATCTTCATGAGGTGTTGTTGAATCTGTGGGTTGAGACTAAGAAAACCATCTTTTTTGTAACCCATGACATTGAAGAGGCGTTGATTCTCGCCGATCGGGTGATCCTTTTGGCGGAAGGCAAGTTGGTGGACGATATAGCGGTGAATTTGCCTCGTCCCCGTAACGAGGATGTCCGGGCTACTCCCGAGGCGGTGAGCATTTTCAAGCTCATTCTGGCGCATCTGGGCATCACCGAAGAGGAGGCGACGCAAGCTTGAACCACCTTGGCCGCTCTCCCAAATTCTTCTGGATCGGTTACCTGATCTGGACTCTCCTGATGCCTTTGCTGCTGTTCCAGTTGTCCAGAGCCCTCCCCTTCCTCACCTGGTCGGACGAGGACGGTGGCATCACCTGGTTCTACATCTATTGCGCGTGGGTCCTGTTCCTGGCCTGGCCTGTGGCGTTCCGCCCGGCTCAGGTAAATCGCTTCTGGGTCGGGTACCTGATCTGGACCCCCTTGATCCCTTGGTTGCTGCTCCAGTTTCCCAAGGGCCTCCCCTTCGTCACCTGGTCGAATGAAGGCGGCGATATCGTCGTTACCTGGTCGTACATCATCTGTGCATGGGTCTTGTTCCTCGCCTGGCCGGTGGCGTTCCGCACGAGCGGGGTCAAGGACCGCTTGGTGAAGATGGGTCGAGGGATCGCGGCGGGACCGCCCATGCTGTGGGCCGGTATGCGCCGCAGCCCGCTCTTCTTCGTCTCATGGGGGGTTCTGCTGGCAGCATGGCAGGTGGCGTCATACATCGCTCCTCCGGGTATCCTCGAACATCCCTTGGTCCCCGGATGGGACTACGTGTTCGGAGAGACCCTCTGGCGAATGAACGGCGACTGGACCGTCATCGGGTTCGATTTCGGGTTCGTGAATTTCCAAGTCCATGAACTGGCGCCTTATCCGGCCTACGGCGGGGAAGGAACCTGGCCGGCCGTTTTCCTGGCCGTCATTTTCCACTCGGGCATGACCTTGTTCAGGCTGTTGTGCGGCATGGCGCTCGGTTTCAGCCTCGGTCTCACCACCGGTTTGGCCATTCCCTACTGGTCGTGGCTGCGCCAGACCTGGTGGGCGCCCCTGAACTTCCTTCGGATGATCCCCCTGCTGGCGGCCATTCCCTGGTTGCAGTTCGCGCTGGGCTCCACCCTTACCAGCATCACTCTCTACATCGCCTTCGGAGTTTGGACCACCTTGGTCGTGGCCACCATGAACGCGGTGGCCAACGTGCCCGACCGGTACATCGAGAGCGCACGTACCCTGGGAGCGTCCCGGCCCCGTACCTACTTCAGGGTGATAGTGCCCGGCACGATTCCGGAGTTGCGTACCGCCATGCTGCTCTCCATGGGAGGCAGCTGGTCGCTGGCCATCGCTGCGGAGTTCCTCGGGTTCCCCACCGGGCTGGGATACATGGCTGCCGTGGCGGTGCAGGAGACCAACACCGCCCGACTGGTGATAGTCGGGTTCATCGTGGCCATCTATTCTCTAACGACCTTCTACCTTCTCAACGAGGGATTCAAGAAGGCCGTCAGCTGGATGCCACAACGCGTCACCAAGGGGACGGACATCGCCAAGGTGGCCGGGGCAGCGGGGACGGGAGGCCGCGTAGAAAGCCTCGACGACAGCTAGGCCCCCCACCGCGGCGTCGGAATCCGCGGTCTGGCGGCACACCGGAGCCAGCGGTCGTGCCTCCGCCCCTGGCCTGAGGCGGCCGGCGGAATGTTGACCGGAATCATCTTCGGGTTTGTCACCGCGGTGACTCTGGGGATCAACTACCTGCTCACCGCAGTGGTGACGAGACGCTTCGGCGTGTTGCGCTCCACCGCCGTCACCTTGACGCTCGCCCTGTTGGTGATGGTCGCCTGGGCGATCCTCATCGACGTCCCCCTTGAGATCGACGCCGACCATGTGATCCTCCTGGTCTTTCTCGGCTCCTGTGTCGGCGGCACCTTTCTGTGCGGCTACATGGCTCTCCGATTGGGTCCGGTCTCGGTGGTTAGCCCGATCGGCGCTCTGAGCGGCGCCATGACCGTGGTCTACTCGTTCTGGCTGCTTGGGGAGAGACCAGGGGCTGTGCAGTGGGCGGGGATTCCGATCGCGGTGCTGGGAGCGGTGCTGGCCTCGGTGGTGATCGAACGCGGGACCAAGATAAGGCTGGTGACCTGGGGGCCGATCTTCGCCATGATCGGGGTGCTCGTCGGGTCCATCTCCAACGCCGGCCTGAAGATCCCTATCCGGGAAGGGGTCGACTCCAGCCTCACGGTCATCACCCAACGGGTGTTCACCGTGGCAGTGGTTCTCTTGGTGTTCGTGATGTTCTCTCGGGCGGCTGAACAGCGCCGACGGAGGGGAGCATCACGGTTCGAGGCAAGCGACCAGGTAAGGATCAACTGGCGGACGGGATGGCTCTTGGGTCTGGTGGGACTCATCGACGGCGTCTCGTTCATATCATTCGGATACGGCCTGGCGTACGCCCCGGCCTGGCTGATCGGAATCATCTCCCAGAGCGGCCGGGTCATAGCTGTAGTGGGAGGGGTGATGTTCTTCAAGGAGCGACTCCACAGCCTGCAATGGGCGGGCGTAGGCTTGGTGATGGTCGGCGTGGCAATGTCCATCGCCGGTTAGGTGTGCCCAGGAGGCCCTTCGGTGAGGAACTCATGAAGATTGTCCTTGCATGCACATGAAGCTATAGCAAGGTGACGACCGGAATCATCTTCGGGTTCGTCACGGCGGTCACGATCGGCGTCAACCACCTG
>VXSV01000119.1 GCA_009837815.1 Acidimicrobiia bacterium | reverse complement strand
CGCCCACCACCGATATACACTCCTGTCTCTTCGTCGGCTGCGTCTGTTGTGTTTACGTGCCTGGGGGTGGGAAGCCATGACCTGGGGGTGGCTGTCGAGGGACCTGTGGAGCTGGTCACCAGTTGCGCTCCATGCATGATGTGCCAGGGTGCGATTGTCGGGTCGGGCATTTCCAGCCTGGTGATCGCGGCCCGGGAGAATGACACGCACTCTCTGGGATTGGGAGGGAGCAGAAGACCCCCCGAATGGGTGGAGAGGCTGCGGCAGCAGGGGATCGAAGTGACAGAGAATGTGATGCGGGCCGAAGCTGTGGAGGTGCTGAAGGAGTATGCGGACAGGGGAGGGAGGACGTAGGTCAGACGTGGGCTCCCCTCTTCCCGTCAGCGTGCGTTGGGATCTTCCCCTTTGGGCGCAGGATCTCCTGCAACCCGATCAACGCTTTCGGACCACCTCGGAGCGGATGGGGCTGGCGGTCGAGCTTTCCCGCCGCAACGTCGCCGAGGGGACGGGAGGCCCGTTCGGTGCGGCGGTGTTCGACCTTTCCACTTTCCGTCCCCTTGCGCTGGGAGTCAACCTGGTTATGCCCACCTCCTCCCCGGCTGCCCATGCGGAGGTGGTCGCTATCTGTCTGGCCGGTCAGGCGTTGGGAAATTACGACCTCGGGATGGGCGGCGGAAATCCCACCGAGCTGGTAACCAGTTGCTCTCCCTGCGCCATGTGCCTGGGCGCCGTGCCGTGGTCGGGAGTTTCCAGCCTGGTGATCGCCGCTCGGGAGGAGGATGCCCGCTCGGTCGGGTTCGACGAGGGCAACCGGCCTCCTGACTGGGTCGACGGGTTGAGGCGTCGGGGGATCGAGGTGACCGAGGATGTGCTTCGGGCCGAGGCGGTGGAGGTCCTCCGGCATTACGTGAATGAGGGAGGGGTTGTCTATAACAGTTCCAAGACGGAGGAAGAGCAGCTTGCATGAGGTACAGCGCCGGGCAGATCTGACAGACCGCTACGAGTCCCCTTCGCTGGTCGAGGAGGCGCTTTCGCTTCTCGCTCGCCACCGCCACCGGGCCCGACTCGTAGCCGGAGGGACCGACCTGGTCCTGGAGGTCCGTCGGGGTGTGCGATCGGGAGTGGAAGTCCTGGTGGACATCTCCCGGATAGCGGGTCTCGACAACATCCGGCAGGACGCGGGAGGAGTGATCCACCTGGGGCCTCTGGTGACCCACGCCGATGTCGTTTCCTCCGACCTGATCCGGAGCCGGGCCCTTCCGCTGGCCCAGGCGTCGTTGGAGGTGGGCGCCCCTCCGCTCCAGGCCCGCTCCACAGTGGTAGGGAACCTGGTCACGGCCAGCCCCGCCAATGACACGATCTCCGCCCTCACCGCCTTGGACGCCCGGCTGGACATCTCTTCGGAGAGAGGGGATCGCCAGGAGGCGCTGGCCGACTTCTATCCCGGCATCCGTCGCACGACCCTGGCGCCGGACGAGATGGTGACCGGCGTGAGCTTTCGGAGCCTGGAAGCCGATCAAACAGGAGTATTCGTCAAGCTGGGCCTGAGAATGGCCCAGGCCATCTCAGTGGTCCACATGGCGCTGGTGGTGGAACGAGACGCAGCAGGCGTCACCACCATGGCTCGTATCGCCCTGGGGAGCGTTGCTCCGGTGATCGCCCGATCGGCCGAGGCCGAGAGGGAACTGATGGGCCGCCGACTGGACGAACCCGCCATAGTGGCGGCCGCGCAGGCCGCGGCCAGGGCGATCAATCCGATCGACGACCTGCGCGGAACGGCGGACTACCGGCGATGGGCCACCGAAGTGATGGTGCGCCGGGCGCTCACCGCCCTGGCCGACGGGAGCGAACGAAGATCGATGCCATCCCGCCCGGTCCACTTCGGCGCCTCCCGGCGAGCGACGCTGACAAAAGCGCACTCCCACCGTGAGGGAGACCCTATTGAAGCGGTGGTCAACGGGACCCCGGTCGTCACCCGGAGCGGCGGGGAGCTAACCCTATTGGACTGGCTGCGGGATGTTGCCGGCCCGGCGGCCGGTGTGTCTCTCACCGGAACCAAGGAAGGGTGCGCCGAGGGCGAGTGCGGCGCTTGCCTCGTCTTCCTGGACTCCGAGGCGGCCCTATCCTGTCTGACCCCCGCTCCCCGGGCCCATGGAGCGGAGATCGTGACCGTGGAGGGTCTGGGGGCCGGCGGCATGAGCCCGGTCCAAGCCGCCTTCTGCCGGACGGGCGCCGTCCAATGCGGCTACTGCACCCCGGGGTTCTTGATGTCGGCCACGAAACTCCTGGAGAGGCTTCCGGCGCCCACCACCGACGAGATCGTCACTGCCCTGAGCGGCAATCTGTGTCGCTGCACCGGCTACTACTCCATCATCGAGGCGGTCTCGGAAGCCGCCGCTTCGGCCTCTGGAGGGTCAGATGGAGGGTCAGAATGAGCGTCGGACGGTCGGTTCCCAGAAGCGACGCCCGTTCCAAGGCGACCGGAGAGGCCCTCTATCCGGCGGACATTCACCGACCCGACGCCCTCTGGGCCAAGGTGGTGTTCAGCGGGCGTCCGCATTCACGGATGGTGGGGATGGACGTCCGGGGCGCTTTGGCGGCACCGGGGGTGGTGGAGGTGGTCACCGCAGCCGACGTGCCCGTGAACGAATACGGGCTGACCCGGTTCGACCAGCCGGTGCTGGTGGGGCTGGGAGGTAAGGGACGGAGCGCGGTCCCTTCCGAGATCAGCCGCTGGGAGGGAGATCACATCGCAGTGGTGGTGGCCGAGACCCGCCGGGAGGCCGAGGAAGGGGCCGAACGGCTGTCGGTGGAATGGGACGACCTTCCCCTGGTCCCCGACCTTGATGCGGCTCGCTCCGGTTCTGTGCTGGTCCACCCTGAGAACGGGCTGGAGACGAATGTGTACAAGCACCTCAAGTTCCGGGTGGGTGATATGGCGGAGGGCTGGCGGGAAGCGGACGTACAGGTGACGGGCGTCTACGTGCTTCCCCTCCAGGAGCACGCCTACCTCCAGCCGGAAGCCGCCCTTGCCTACCTCGATTCACGCGGGCGGATAACGGTGGAGATCGCCGGCCAGTGGACTCACGAGGACCGGGAACAGATCGCCCACGCCCTGGACATGGACCCCGAGGGGATCAGGGTGAAATACCCGGCGATCGGTGGAGCGTTCGGAGGTCGGGAGGACATGTCACTCCAAATCGTGCTGGCCCTGGCGGTCCGCAAGCTGGCCCGGAGAGGCATCCGCCGGCCGGTGAGGACAGCGTGGTCTCGGGAAGAGAGCATTGTCGGGCATCACAAGCGGCACCGGGCTGTTATCCACGCCCGGTGGGGCGCCACTCGCGAAGGCCGCCTGACCGCGGTGGAGGTTGAGGGATGGCTGGACGCCGGGGCGTACAACTACACGTCGGACAAGGTGCTGGGCAACATGCATCTGTGCTCGGTCGGGCCGTACCGGGTTCCCAACCTCTGGGTGGACTCCAGGGCGGTTTACACTCACTCGGTGCCCGGAGGCGCCTTTCGGGGTTTCGGAGCGCCCCAGGGCGCCATGGCGGCCGAGGGGCAGATCAACCGCTTGGCCGCCGAACTGGGAATGGATCCGGTGGCCCTTCGCCTTATCAACTGCTATCGGGAAGGCGACGTGGGCGCCTGGGGCGCGGTGGTCCCGTCGGTGGTCAGCATCCCCGAGGTCATCGAGGCTTGCGCCGATCGCGCAGGCTGGGGAGAGGCGCCGGACCCCGACGCATCCCCGTTTTCCGCCTTTCGATCCCTGCCCCCTGATCCTTCCCGTCAGCGTCGAGGCAGAGGATTCGCATGCGGGCTCAAGAATGTCGGCTTTTCCTTCGGGTTCCCCGAGCGGTGTGAAGCGGATGTCGAACTGTGGGGGGATGAGGAAGTGGAGAAGGTGGTGCTGTATCACGGCGGCGCGGAGGTGGGACAGGGCGCCCACACCGCCTTGGCCCAGATGGCGGCCGAAGCGGCCGGAGTGGATGTCGGGGCGGTGGAGACTCGATACTCCGACACTGCGCACACCGGCGACTCGGGATCGGCTTCTGCTTCCCGTATGACCTGGATGGCCGGCAACTCCATCCTCGGCGCGGTAGAGGAGGCCCAGAAGAGATGGCTGGAAGGAGACCGGCCCGCCCTCGGCAGTTTTCGGTTCGTGCCACCGCCCACCGAGACCTTCGATCCCGACACCGGCTCGGGAGAACTCAACTTCGCCTATGGATGGATGGCGGAGGCGGTGGAGGTGTTGGTGGATCTGGACACCGGGCACCTGCGGGTGGAGTCGGTGGTTTGTGCGGTTGACGTCGGAAGGGCGGTCAACCCCGCCTTGGTCAGAGGGCAGGTGGAGGGAGCGGTGGCGCAGGCGCATGGCTATGCCATCACTGAGCGGCTCCAGACGGAGGAGGGGAAGATCCTGAATCCCCACCTGAGCACCTATCTGATTCCCGGAATCGGGGACATCCCCCGGCGCGTGGAGAGCGTGATTCTCGAGATTCCCGACCCGAGGGGCCCATGGGGCGTCCGGGGCATGGCGGAGATGCCCTTCATTCCCTTGGCCCCTGCGGTGTCCGCCGCCCTGTTCGACGCGGTCGGGCTGTGGTTCGACGAACTTCCCCTGACGCCCGGAGAGGTTGCGGCGGCGTTGCGCTCCCAAGAATGACCCCGTCCTTTTTGGCGGCAGGAGAATGGGACTGCTATATATTTAGGGCGGAGATCGGTTGATTTTGCCGGTCTAGCCACGTTTAGTCGAGTCCTTTTGGGCCCGGCGAGCAAGCGAGCGGAAGGAAGCTATATGAGAAAATTGAAAGTAGCCATTG
>VXSV01000104.1 GCA_009837815.1 Acidimicrobiia bacterium | reverse complement strand
GCCTGATACCCACCCTGGAGCAGTCGGTGGCGCAGAAGACCTGGGTTATCGGGACGGCCGAGGAGGTGGCCGAGGGAGTCGCCTTCTACGCCGATGCGCTGGGCGGCCTGGAGCACCTGACCTTTTTTCCTCACCTCCCGGGCGAAACCTACGGCCAGGCTGCCGAACAGATCCACCGTCTGGGGGAAGAGGTCCTTCCACTCCTCTAGCTTTCGGTCCAAGAAGGGGATGAACCCTTGCCGCAGTCGCACAGTGGAGAAATGAACCCCTCCGGCGCCGGGAGGTGCGCTCCGGTGGTGGCGGTGGTGAACTACACGGACACGCCACCCGAGAGGTTGTCGTCTCTGGTGGGCACGGAGGCCACGCTTCGGGCGGCTTCCACCAAAGTGGGCCTTGACGCCATCCTTCCCGAGGCCCGGATTGTGGTGGTCTGGGCGTACAAGTCGGACCTGCTGGAGGGATCGTGGGAGTTGGCCGGAAATGTGGAGTGGGTGCACGTCGCCGCGGCGGGGGTGGACAGGCCCCTATTCCCCAAGCTGGTGGAGAGTTCAGCGGTGCTCACCAACGCAGCGGGGGTGTTCGACCGCCCCATGGCCGAGTGGGTGTTGATGTGCATCCTGGCCTATGTGAAAGAGTTTTTCGACAACGTGGAATACCAGCGGGAACACAGGTGGGTCAACCGGGAGGTCGGGGTGCTGGAGGGACAGAAGGCGCTGGTCGTCGGCGCAGGAGGCGTGGGACGGGATGTCGCCCACATGTTGGGTTTGGTCGGCATGCAGGTGCGAGGGGTGGCCCGAAGCCGACGGGACGGCGATCCGGACTTCGGGACAATTCATCCCATCGGCGATCTGGCCGAGTTGCTGCCCGAGGCCGACTACGTGATTTGTGCTCTTCCCCTGACTGCCGCAACGCAAGGACTGTTCGGAGGCGAAGAGTTCGCGCTGATGAAGCCCACGGCCCGGTTCATAAACGTCGGCCGGGGCGCGTCGGTGGACGAGGAAGCCATGATCGCCGCTCTGAAGCAAGGGCAGATAGCAGGTGCTGCTCTGGATGTCTTCGTCACCGAGCCCCTGCCGCCCGCCAGCCCTCTTTGGGACCTGCCCAACGTGTTTGTCTCGCCTCACATGTCGGGCAGCGGATTCGAAGAGCGGCTGGCCGCCCAGTTCCTCCACAACCTGCGCCGCTGGAAAGCGGGCCGTCCTCTGCTCAACGTAGTGGACAAGCGTCTCGGTTTCGTGCCCTACCGCGGTTGATGGGCCGGTGGCCCCAGGTCAGAGAGAACCTCGGGGCGCCACCTTTTCGCACGGCTGTCGGGTGGCCTCGGCGACGAGGGCGTAGTCGGTGTCGTAATGGATCACCGTCAGGTCGTCGACTTCCGTCGTGGCGGCGATCAGCAGGTCAGGCAGTGGGACCCGTTGCAGCTTACAGGCTGCGGCCACCGTCGATGATCATCACCTGTCCGGTGATGAACAGAGACCTCTCCGAGCAGAGGAAGAAGATAAGGTCGGCGATTTCCTCGGGTTCGGCAGCCCTACCCAAGACGGCGGTGTTGACCAGCCTCTCTCGCAGCTCGGGACGCATGGAGCGGCTCAGGATGGATTCGGTGAATCCGGGCGCCACGACGTTGACCCGGATCTTCCGAGGCGCCAGATGGCGGGCCAAGACCCTGGTCATCCCGATCAACCCGCCCTTGGACATGGTGTAGTTGAACTGCCCGAAGCTTCCCAGGTAGGCGCGCGATGAGAGGCTCACCACCGCCGATCCCTCTCCCAGGAACGGGATCAACTGACGGGTGAGTTGGTAGGCACCGCCCAGGTTCACCCCGATTACCGCCGAGAACTGGTCTTCGGTCATGTTCACCAGCCGGACGTCCCGGACGATCCCGGCGTTGTTGACCAGCGCCGCAAGTGTTCCTCCCCGCTCTTCCATCGCATCCACGATGGCCCGCCGTCCCTCCGGGGTGGCGACGTCCGCCACTATCCCCTCGGCGCACCACCCGCCGTCCAGGGTTGCGGCAGTCTCTATCACAGCCGGATCGAGATCGGCCATCAGGACGTGGAAGCCCTCCTCGACGAACCGGACGGCGGTAGCCAGACCTATCCCGCGGCCCGCGCCGGTGATCACCGCGGTGGGCTTGGTCACGGTAGGGCTTTACCCAGGTGGATCGAGCCGAGGCGGACCAACTCCCCGGTGGCGCCGGGGTCGTCCAACAGACGGGCGATCCAGTTCGCGACCGTCTGCGGTTGGGCGTCCTCGACGACGGCAAGGACATTGGTCGGGATTCCCGCCTTGGCGGTCTCCTGGGCCAGGTCGCGGGCAGCCGAAAGGAGTCCGGTGGCCACCATGGCCTTCCCCGCCCCTCGCTTTCCGAGGAGATCGGGACTGGCCACCACATATACCACCGGGGCTCCCGCCCGGGCCGCCTCCCGGGAGAGCACGAACGCATCGGTCAACTCGTTCGACACATCTTCCCACTCGTCCCCCAGGGTCTGGTCGGCCCAGAACACCAGGCCGTCTGAGGTGGAACCCGCCTCCACACCTGCCCGAGCCAATCTCTCCCTCCACTCCGATGGGACTCGCAAAAAGCTACGCAAGACGCTTCCGTAGCCTAACTGCAGGTTCCTACTGGACTCAGATCGCCGCGTCGGTCTCTTGTCATACTCTTTCGACGACCAGGGAGATACCCTGTCCCACGCCGATGCACATGGTGGCCAGCCCGTGGCGGCCCTCGCGTTTGCAGAGTTCATGCACCAGAGTGGTGAGGATGCGGGCTCCCGAACACCCCAGGGGATGCCCCAAGGCGATGGCGCCCCCGTTCACATTGAGTATCTCGGGGTCTATCCCCAGTTCATTCCGACAGGCCACCGCCTGGGCGGCGAAGGCCTCGTTCAACTCCACCAAGTCGAGGTCGCCCACTCTCAGCCCGGCCCGGGCGAGAGCCTTTTCGGAGGCGGGGACCGGCCCCATCCCCATCAGGTCCGGATGAACGCCCGCAACCCCGGCGGAGACAAGGCGGGCCATGGGAGACAAGCCCGCTCTCTCCAACCCGGCGGCGGTGGCCAGAATCACCCCGGCAGCCCCGTCGTTCAAGGGTGAGGAGTTACCGGCGGTAACGGTCCCGCCTTCTCGGAACACCGGAGGAAGGTTCGCCAGGGCCTCCATCGAGGCATTGGGTCGGGGCCCCTGGTCCGAAGCGATCATGGCGGTGGTCCGTTTCTTGGGCAATACCGGAGCTTCTATCGGGACCATCTCGTCATCGAATCTTCCGCCCTGCTGGGCAGAGATGGCTCGCCGGTGGCTGGTCAGAGCGAACCGGTCCTGATCGGCACGGGTGACTCCGTACTTGGAGGCGACTTCTTCGGCGGTCTCACCCATGCTGATGGGCGAGTACATAGCCTGCATGCGAGGATTCACCAGTCGCCAGCCCAACACCGTGTCGACTATCTGCGGCGCGCCCACCCCGTAAGCCCGTTCCGGTTTGGTAATGACGAAGGGAGCCCGGCTCATCGATTCGGAACCGCCCGCGATCATGATGTCTCCCCACCCCGCGGCCAGAGCCTGCGACGCGGTGATGATGGCCTGCAAACCCGATCCGCAGAGCCGGTTGACGGTCTGTCCGGCTGTTTCGATCCCCAGTCCCCCCAGGAGACCTGCCATCCGTGCAACGTTTCGATTGTCCTCCCCGGCCTGGTTGACCGCCCCCCACACCACATCTTCGATGTCTGTCCCCGCCAAGGTCGGGTTGCGGTCCATCAGGGCTGCGATCACGTGTGCGGCGAGATCATCGGGGCGCACACCCGCCAGTTGTCCCCCGACGCGGCCCATGGGGGTGCGGCAGGCATCGGCAATGAACACTTCGGTCATACGGGAACCATCCTTGGCTTTGTTCCAATCTAATAGGGATGCTCGGGCGATGCCCGGGCGCGGTGTGTCGGGTCGAGTAAGGCCGGCGGGGTCCCTCCAGACAGACGCGGGATGGCCCGACACGGGGCCGGGGCCACCGTACCACCGATGATTATGCTTGAGTGCACGGTTCCCTTTTGATTCAAGGAGTTAGCATGGCCACCGACTGGCGCGACCTGTCCGAACGACTCACCGACCTGCTCGGACTGGAGCACACCCCCATCGCCATCACGTTTTCCGAGGAGCGGGTCTCTTCGGAAAGTGGGATCGTTCCCTTTGGAGGTCCGCTGTCGGACCCCACTCCTGATGGGAGATCGGGCGCGGTTCCCGCCCCCTGCGTCTTCTGGATGCACGCACATACCCGCACCTTCACCACGGCTCCGGACGATCACGGCAACTGCTCTGTGGGCGAGTACACCCACGGTTTGGTGGAAGCCGGCGACATCCTGAACCGGGAGGACGTGGGAGCGCTGCTGGAAGTCGGCTGGGTGACCATGGAGGCCTTCGCCGGGGTGGCGGCCTTGGAGCGCCGACCTTCCTCGATCGTCTACGGACCGCTCTCCGACACCTCCCACGACCCGGATGTCGTTCTGCTGAGGCTGAGCCCCTACCAGGCCATGGAGTTGGGCGACGCGGTCGCCATCCATCTCAGTGGTAAGCCGCAGTGCCAGATCCTTCCCATAGCCATCGACCAGGACAAGGTGGCGCTGTCCATGGGATGTGCACTGTCGAGGGCCCGCACCGGAATGGGCGACGACGAGTTGACCTGCGCCATCCCGCCCGGACAACTGGCGGAGACAGTCGCCAACCTGGAGGGAGTGGTGGGCGCCGACAAACAGGTGGTCGGCTACGCTAAAGCCGACGCGGCCCGCTTCTGACGAGGTGAGCGAGTAGCCCTTCCCGGCTCCACGAAGTACTGGGAAATAGCCTCTTAAGTCGCGAAAATCGGCCCGCTTCTCCCCGCCCGTCGGGCCCATCC
>VXSV01000067.1 GCA_009837815.1 Acidimicrobiia bacterium | reverse complement strand
CCGCGGGCGCGGCGGTCTGCTTCGATGAACTCTTCCAAGCGGGCGTCCGGCGGGTGATCCGGGCCGGCAGTTGCGGAGGGATGCAGGACGACGTCCTCGACGGCCATCTGGTGATCGTCACCGCCGCGGTGCGCAATGACGGGCTCACCCCCCAGTTAGCGCCTGTGGGTTATCCCGCCGCGGCCTCACCCGACATCGTGGCGGCACTCCGCCGGGCGGCGCAGGGAGACGGGAACGTCCACGAGGGGCTGGCTCTCACCAACGCAGTTTTCTACACCAATGACATCATGGGATCCAACCTGCGTCTGTGGCAGAAAGCCGGAGTGAAGGCGGTGGAGATGGAGTGCGCGGCTCTGTTCGTGATGGCCGGCCTGGCGGGACGGGAATGCGGCGCCATCCTGACGGTGGACGGAAACCCGCTGGTGGAGCGGGACGAGGAGATGACCGGCTACGACCCTCACCGCGAGGTAGTGAGAGAGGCGGTGGGCCGGATGATCGGGATTGCACTCGACGCCCTGGTGGACGACCCTCCCTGAGCCGAAGACCCCCAGTTACCCGCGGCCGTCGTGGTTGGACAGGTGGTAGCCCAGGATCAACAACTCCGTGGCTACATCCACCCTGCGTAGGGTCGTCCCCGCCGGTGCGTGGAGGACCACGGGGGCGAAGTTGAGAATGGAGGTCACCCCCAACTCCACCAGAAGGTCGACCGCCCCCTGAGCGGCGGGAGCGGGAGTGGCGATCACCCCGATCGACACCCCCTGGGAACGGACATCCTCGGCCAGGTTGTCGGGGTGGCGTATGACCAGGTCCCCCACGCTGTCTCCGATTTTTCCGGGGTCGGTGTCATACACCCCCGCCAGGATCAGCCCTCGACTGGCGAATCCCTGATAGTGGGCCAGGGCCATCCCCAGGTTTCCCATCCCCACTATGACAATGGTCAGGGGAACGTTGAGGCCAAGGGCGGCGCCGATCTGGGAGACCAGCGACTGGACGTTGTACCCCACCCCCCGGAGGCCCTCGCATTCCAGGTACCAGAAGTCCTTCCGCACCTTGGCTGCATTGATGCTGAGGGCGGCGGCGATCTCACCGGACGACACCGTCTCCTGGTCAACGGGGAGTTGGTCCAAACACCGCAGGTAAAGCGGCAACCGCGAGACCGTGGCGTGAGGAATAGCCGGCCTAGCCATCCCCGAGATCCTACACCTGGCCGCCATGCCTGGATTCAGGCCCGGAACGACACCGGGGGCGTGGGAATCAACCAAGCCCACCCAAGCCCTCCACTTCGGCCGTGAGGCCTGAAGCGTTGGCTGTGTGTCGGCCGCTCCTTGTCCCAGCTAGCTTGCAACCTCCACAGGAAGTCCGTCTGCTATCTCCAGCTTCCGCCGCAGCCTGTTGCCTATTTGAGGAGGGAGCACCTTGTCATGCTGTAGCCGACCCACGACAACACCCGCATGAAGGTCAATCCGGGCAGCGAATGCCTCTATCTCGCGGAGCCGGTTTAGTTTGGGAAGCTTCCCCGGAATCAGGTGACGGGATGCGAATCGGTTGGCTTCCTCCTCTATTCTTGTCTCGCCGCCATCGAAGTCCACGAAAGTGTCTCGTTTCCCGTGTAACAACAGGTGCCCAGCCTCGTGAAAGAATGAGAACCAAAAGTGATCTTCCCATTTGTAGCGCAGACTCAACTGAATCACCGCCCGAGTAGGAGCGCTCCACCAACAGGCTCCCCAAGCCCGCGCTCCCCTGATCTCGGGAACGAACACCAGCGCTACACCGCTTTCGGCACAGATGTCCACCATCCTTCTTCCATACACTGAAGGACTCATCCGAGTCATCCCCCGTATTGCTTTCAATGCGGAGCGGAACCGGGGGCGAGAGAATTCCCCACAGTCGATTCTCGTGGCCTCCAATTGACCGAGTCTCAGCCAAGCGGCCACCGCGCCGGGGTGGATCGACAGTTGCGCTGCCTGCCTAAAGGAAGCTGAAGGCTGCAACCACACCCTCTCCCAAGAGGCAGTGTCCGACACTTGGAAGAAGGTGAAAACCCTGCAAAGAAGCTCCACTTTGTCCCGCGTGTCTTCAATAACGTTCCGCTGCACGAGTTCCCTAACCGGTATACGGTCAAGAAAGCCGATCTCCTTGGCCAAGGCGGCCCGTTCGTCAATTCTTGAACGCGCCTCTTGGTACCCGCTCTCGAGATTGTTCCAGAAATGAGCTGGTACGCCTGTGACCTTCTCAAGCCCTAGCGCCGTTTGGGAACTGAGTGTCGCTTTGCCCTTCAGGATCAGGTTGACAGTCTTTGGCGAGAGATTGATTCGTCTCGAAAGCTCTGCTTGGCTGACCCCCAGGGTTTGGATCGTCTCGTTCAACGTTTCCCCAGGCGGCACAGGGTAGCCGGGTACAAATGGTTTGGTTTTGCCTTCGTCCATTCCGCACTCCTTGATCTCTGTTCCATTTGGCCGTCTTGCATTCATCTCTATGAATGGGTATCTGCTATTTGAATCACCAAAACCGCAGTGACTTTGCTCCAGTCCATCCCGCCATCGGGCTTTGTAGGTATAGGATCGTGGTCAGGCACAAAGACCAAGCGGTCCGGATAGACCAGATCCACCGTCAGTTGACCTCGCCGATCTCCCGTTAATTGATGACACCGTGCACCGGGCAATCTGCCGATGTCGCTAAGGGTTACGGCGGCACGGAACTCCATGAGCCTTCTCATAAGCAATCTTGCCTGCCGATCACCAAGTTTGCGACGCATCGCCTGTTCGTCCTCACAAAGCCTGCGAAGCTTTGTGTTGGCGAATCGGATCTGCATGTGCTCGCGGAGTGTAGCATTGTCTTTACGTATTAGGTATAGATAAACTGGGAAAACCCTAGCCTAGCCTGACACATTTCGCCGAGGGATCCTTCGTGGCAGAGGACGTCCGGACGAGCAGTATCTTCTGGGGTGATGAACGGCTCCGACGTGTTGGTGGTTGGCGGTGGCCCGGCCGGGTCGGCCGCCGCCTTTTGGCTGGCTCGGGACGGACACGCGGTAACCCTGGTGGAGCGCAAGTCCTTTCCCCGCGACAAGACCTGCGGCGACGGTCTGACGCCGCGGGCCATATATCAACTCGACGAGATGGGATTCGACTTCTCGGCGCCGGGATTTCACCGTGTGACGGGATTGCGCTCCTACGCCGGCGACAGGCTGATGCTGGAGATGTCCTGGCCCGATCACTCGCGGTTTCCCGACTGGGGGGGAGTGATCCGCCGCCGTGACCTCGACCAGCAGGTGGCTGACCTGGCCCGCGGCCAGGGGGTGAGCATCCTGGAAGACACCGAGGCCCGCCCGTTGGTGGACAGCGGGGCATTGAAGGGGGTGGAACTGCGTTCCAACGGGTTGGTGCAGACGGTCAGTCCCGGGGTGGTGATCGTGGCAGACGGGGCCCTCAACCGGTTCGGGCGTCATCTGGGGGTTACCCGCCGGAAGGATTATCCGCTGGGACTGGCGGCCCGCGGCTATTACCGCAGCCCCCGCTCGTCCGATGCGTTCCTGGAGAGCCAACTGGACATCCGCGACAGTGCGGGAGCCACCATGCCCGGCTACGGCTGGGTGTTTCCCCTGGGTGACGGGACGGTCAATGTGGGAGTGGGACTTCTCTCCACGTTCAAGCGATGGAAGCAGGCCAACACCACCAGGATGATGGCGGACTGGGTAAACGCCGCCCCCGGGTACTGGGAACTCTCCGAGGAGACCCGTCTCACCGATCCGGTGGGCGGCGCCCTGCAGATGTCGTTCTCCCGTTCCCCGCTGGCCGGGCCCAACTGGCTGGTGATCGGAGACGCGGCGGCTGCGATCAACCCCTGGAACGGAGAAGGCATCGCCTATGCCTACGAGACGGGGCGAATCGCCGCGGAACTGGCTGGACAGGCGGTGGCCACGGGGGACTCAGAAGCCCTGGCGCGATACCCCGGTCACCTGGACCGGGAGTACGGCCTCTACTACCGCACCGCGCGCATCTTCGTGAAGCTGATCGGACGCCCGGCGGTGATGCGGAGTCTCGCCCACACGGGCTTGCGCAACCGTCCCCTCATGGAATGGACCCTGAAGGTAATGGCGAATCTCCTGGAAGAGGACGAAAGGGGGATCGGCGAGGAGGTGTTCCGGGTCCTGCAGGGACTGGCCCGCGCCGTGCCGGTGGCCTGAAGAGAAAGGCCTCTCTGAGATTCTGCGGGCGGCAAGACCCGTTAATATGCATGCTGGTGGTTCAAAGCTCCCAAGACCGCGGCGTCCTTCCGGGTAGTGGCCAGCAGAACCCTGTTTTGAGTGATCGCCCAAGGGCATTGAGGTAACGATGGCAAGGAAGTACCGGTTGGAACCCGAAGGCGAAGGCCTCTATCGGGTGATCGCAGTGAGGGATTTCAAGACCTCCCGGAGCCAGGGTCCGGAAGTCAAAGAGGGTGACCGGGGTGGACTGGTCTCCGGGCCCTACAACCTGTCCCAGCGGGGACGGTGCTGGATCGAGGAGGGCGCCAAGGTGATCGACCAAGCCAAGGTGCTGAAGGACGGCCTGGTGATGGAGAACGCCACCGTGAGCGGACAGGCCGTGGTCACGGACCTGTCCTGGGTGGCGGGTTCAGCCCAGGTGCAGGACAACGCCCAGATCCAGGAGGGCGGGGCAGTGGTCGACAAGGCGATAGTGCGTGACGGCGCCACCGTGAGATCGGCCGGGATAGTGGGCGGACAGGCAATCGTGGAACACCGGGCGATGGTCGAGGACGGCGCCATGGTTGGTGACAAAATCCAGGTGGGAGGAAATGCCGTGATCAGCGGCAAGGAGACCGTCGTCACCGGCGACCGCTACATCATCAAAGGCATCACCAAGACCGAAACCGCATAGAACGATCAGCCGCCGGACGAACGGTCCCCGGGCCTGCATTCCATCCTCCTCACCGGTCACTTTCTGAAAGTCGCGAAATTCCCCCCTTCCGGGCC
>VXSV01000151.1 GCA_009837815.1 Acidimicrobiia bacterium | reverse complement strand
TGTCGGTGGGGTTGGATTTCGCTATTCGTGAGGGTGGTCGTACGGTGGGTGCTGGACGGGTCACCAAAATCACCAAATAACAAACAACCATCCGGCGGAAACGAACGCAAACTATATAAGAAGCACATAAGGAACAAGACCAAAAACACAAACAGGACAAGTAGCAGAAGCACTTTATGGACGAATCTCACAAAATCCGCATAAAGCTAAAGGCTTACGACCACCAGAGCGTGGACGAATCGGCGCGGAAGATCGCCGCTACGGCGACTCGTACCCAAGCAAAAATCAAGGGTCCTGTTCCACTGCCCACCGAGATTCATCGTTACTGCGTCATTCGAGGACCGCACGTGGACAAGGATTCCCGGGAGCACTTCGAGATGCGCATTCACAAGCGACTGATCGACATTCTCGACCCGACCGCCAAAACGGTGGACTCCCTGATGCGTCTCGATCTTCCCTCCGGCGTAGAAGTGGAGATAAAGCTGTGAACACCATTCTTGGCACCAAACTGGGGATGAGCCAGATATTCGACGAGTCGGCCCAGGCCGTGCCGGTCACCGTGATCAAGGCGGGTCCCTGCAGGGTTGTCCAGATCAAGACCGCCCAAAAGGACGGATACGAGGCTGTGCAACTGGCGTTGGAGACCGCCCGCAGCGCCAAAGTGGGAAGAGCCCTGGCCGGTCACTTCGCCAAGGCGGGAGTGGATCCTTCCCCTCACCTGGTGGAGACCCCGGTGGAAGCCCCCGAGCAGCTGGAGGCCGGTTCGACGATCGAAGTGGATGCGGTCTTCCAAGAGGGCGCTCGGGCCGACGTCACCGGCGTCTCCAAGGGCAAGGGTTTTCAGGGCGTGATGAAGCGCCACAATTTCTCCGGACAGTGCGCCAGTCACGGCAACCACAAAAAGCACCGGGCCGGCGGGGCGATCGGCGCCTGCGCCACCCCCTCCCGGGTCTTCCGGGGAAAGGCCATGCCCGGCCGCATGGGGGCCCAGCGCACCACCGTCCTCAATCTCGAGGTGGTGAAAGTGCTCCCGGAAGAAGGCCTGTTGCTTCTGAGAGGAGCCGTGCCCGGTCCCAAGGGAGGATTGGTTTTGGTGAGAAGGGCGGTGAAGGCCGGTGGCTGAACCAACCGCTCCCCTGTATGACACCGACGGAGCACTCCAGGGCGAGACTCCTCTCGACCCGTCGGTGTTCGGGATCGAGCCCAACCTGCCGGTTCTGCACCAAGTGGTCACCGCCCAGATGGCCGGTAAACGCTCGGGAAGCGCCTCCACCAAGACTCGGGCCCAGGTGAGGGGCGGAGGCCGCAAGCCCTGGCGGCAGAAGGGAATCGGAAGGGCCCGCCACGGCTCGACCCGTTCCCCCATGTGGCGAGGGGGAGGCGTGGCTCACGGCCCCAAGCCTCGCAGCTACCACCAGCGGACCCCGGCCAAGATGCGCCGGCTGGCTCTTGCCAGCGCGCTGTCGGCCCGTGCCTCGGAGGGCGCCATTCACACCGTGGTACCCCTGGAGTGGGAGACGCCCCACACAAAGACGGCCCTGGCCCTCATCAGGGCGATCGGCCTGGAGGGAAAGACCCTGGTGGTTGTTGACCGGCGAGGCGGAACCGAGGAGCGGTCCTTCCGGAATCTTCCCGAAGTTCGGATAGCCGAAGGTCGGTACGTCACTCCCTACGACGTGCTGTGGTCCCGGAACCTGCTTTTCTGTGCAGGAACGTGGAGTCTTGCAGGCTCTCGGGAACCGACGGAGGCCAAACCGTCATGAAGCACCCTCACGACGTGATTCTGGGACCGGTGGTCTCCGAGAAGTCTTTCGACCTGATCGAATCCAATAACACCTACTCCTTCCTGGTCGATCCCCGATCCAACAAGACAGAGATCCGCCAATCAGTGGAAGCCATCTTCGAAGTGGACGTGCTCTCGGTCAACACCTACAACAGGCGGGGAAAGCGCAAGCGCACCCGCCGCACCATGGGCAGACGCAAAGACACCAAACGGGCCTTGGTCAAACTGGCCGAAGACCAGTCCATCGATTTGTTCGGGGTGTAACAAATGGCAGTTATAAAACGCAAACCCACCTCTCCCGGCCGGCGCTTCCAGACGGTCTCCGACTTCTCTGAAATCACGCGCAGCCGTCCCGAGAAGTCCCTCTTGGCTCCCCGGCCTTCCAAGGCGGGGCGCAACAGCCATGGACGGATCACCTCCCGCCATCGGGGAGGAGGTCACAAGCGCCGTTATCGGGTTATAGACATGCGGAGAACCAAGGACGGCGTGCCCGCCAAAGTGGCCGCAATCGAATACGACCCCAACCGCAACGCCCGGATCGCCCTGCTCCACTACGTGGACGGGGAGAAGAGATACATTCTCGCTCCGGTGGGAGTGGGTGTGGGGGACCGGATCAGTTCCGGGCCGAAGGCCGAGATTCGCCCCGGCAACGCCATGGCCCTCCGCAACATCCCGGCGGGAACCACCGTTCACGCAGTGGAGATCCGCCCCGGTGGAGGCGCCAAGATAGCCCGGGCGGCCGGGTCGTCGGTACAACTCATGTCCAAAGAAGGGGGAATGGCCCTTCTCCGGCTGCCCTCCGGCGAGATGCGCACGGTCCCCATGGACTGTCGCGCCACCATCGGTCAGGTCGGCAACACAGAGTCGGAATTGGTGAAGCTGGGCAAGGCGGGCCGTAATCGGTGGAAGGGCGTGCGTCCCCAGACCAGGGGAGTGGCGATGAACCCCATAGACCACCCGCTGGGCGGGGGAGAAGGAAAGTCCTCGGGAGGACGTACGCCGGTCAGCCCCTGGGGCAAGCCGGAGGGACGCACCCGCAAAAAGAACAAGCAGAGCAACAAGTACATCGTTCGCCGTCGATACGCCAAGGGTCGGAGGTAGCCGTGGGCAGAAGTTTGAAGAAGGGCCCCTTCGTGGATGACCATTTGCTTGAGAAGATCGAAGAGCTCAACGCATCCCGCCAGAAGCGGGTGATCCGCACCTGGAGCCGGCGTTCCACCGTGATACCGGCCATGATCGGCCACACCATCGCCGTCCATGACGGGCGCCGCCACGTGCCCGTCTACCTGACCGAGTCGATGGTCGGCCACAAACTGGGAGAATTCGCTCCCACCCGGACCTTCCGCAAGCATCCGGGCGGCAAGCGGGAGAAGGTGGTGAGAAAGACGTGAGAACCCAGGCCCGCGCCCGTTTCCTCCGTCACTCCCCCTACAAAATGAGGCGGGTCACCGATCTGGTGAGAGGAAAGCCCGTGTCGGAGGCTCGACACGTCCTGGCGGCCGTGAACCGTGGCGCCGCACCCGCCATTCTCAAGGTGTTGAACTCGGCGGTCGCCAACGCGGAGAACAACCTGGAGTTGGATCCCGACCACCTGACGGTGGCTGCCGCATATGTGGATGAAGGTCCCACTCTCCGGTCCTACCGCGCCCGGGCAAGAGGTCGGGTTGCGCGGATTCGCAAGCGCACCAGTCACCTGACCATCGTGGTGGCCGACTCCGACTATGACGGAGAGGAGATCTGATGGGACAGAAGACTCATCCCTATTCGTTCCGCCTGGGGGTCGTGACCGACTGGAAATCCAAGTGGTATTCGGACCGGGACTATGTGAACCTGGTCAACGAAGACTGGCAGATACGCGACTACCTGCGGGGAACGCTCCTGCGAGGGGCGGTTTCCCGCATAGAGGTGGAAAGGACCCGCGACCGGGTGGTGGTGGAGATCCATACCGCCCGCCCGGGGGTGGTGATCGGCCGCCGAGGAGCTGAAGCCGAACGGCTGCGCAAGGGCCTGGAGAAACTCACCTCCAAGTCGATCAAGCTGAACATCATCGAGGTCAAGGACCCCGAAGTGGACGCGCAACTCCTCGCGCAGGGGATCGCCGACCAGTTGGAGAACCGTGTCTCCTTTCGCCGCGCCATGAAGCGCGCCCTGGGCACCGCCCGGAAGGCGGGCGCTCAGGGAGTGCGGGTGGAGTGCAAGGGCAGGCTGGGCGGAGCGGACATGGGTCGCAGGGAGTGGTACCTGGAAGGCCGGGTTCCCCTTCACACCATCCGGGCCGACATCGATTACGGGTTGGCGACCGCCCACACCATGGTGGGAACCATCGGCGTGAAGGTATGGATCTACAAGGGCGACGTGTTCAAGGCGCCTTCGTCGGGAGAGAAGATAGCCGCAGAGGTGGCTCTGGCGGCCGGCGGACCTACCCGCCGGCGCCGCACTCCCGCCAAGGCGCGCGCCGAAGCCGCGGCGGGAGGAACGAAGAGCCCGCGTTTGATCGAGGCGGGCGGGGGCAAACGCCCGGTCGAGCCCGCCGCGCCCAAGCGGGATGGCCGCAAACGCGTCATCGAGGCGGGCGGCGGCCGCAAGCAGGCCGACCAGGACACAGACGACCTTTGGGAGATGGAGGATTCCGACACGGAGGCGGCTGCGGCCGAGGTCCCGACGGACGAGGATCGATCGTCGGAGGAGGGCGCCTGATGTTGATGCCCAAGAGAACCCGTCATCGCAAGGTCCACAGGGGCCGGAGGAAGGGAATCGCCAAAGGCGGCACCAAGGTGAATTTCGGAGAATACGGCTTGCAGGCCCTGACCGCGGGATGGGTCACCGCCCGCCAGATCGAGTCGGCGCGCGTGGCTATAACCCGTTCGGTGCGGCGAGGTGGACGGGTGTGGATAACCATCTTTCCCGACAAGCCGGTTACCGCCAAACCGGCCGAGACGCGGATGGGGTCTGGGAAGGGCAACCCGGAATTCTGGGTGGCGGTTGTGAAGCCCGGTCGGATCATGTTCGAGTTGGGCGGCGTGCCCGAGCACCTTGCGCGGGAGGCGATGCGCAAGGCGGGACACAAGCTTCCCGTCAAGACCAGGTTCGTAGCGAGGGGGGAATCATGAGTCCGGCCGAGTTGCGGGAGTTGAACCACCGGGAACTCACCGAGAAGCTTGCCGAGTCCAAGGAGGAGCTTTTCAACCTGCGTTTCCAGTTGGCGACCAACCAACTGGACAACACCGCCCGCCTCGGGGCGGTGAAGAAGGCCGTGGCCCGGATTCGCACCATTCTCCGGCAGAGAGAGATAGAGCTTTGGTACGCACAGCAGGAGGCCGCCGCCAATGAGTGATAGGCACAGACGCAAGAGCCGGGTTGGCGTGGTCGTGTCCGATCGGCGGGACCGGACCATCTCGGTCAGGGTCGCCACCTCCTACAAGCATCCCCGCTACCACAAGGTGGTTCGAAAGACCAGGCTTTACCACGTTCACGACCAGGACAACGACGCCCGGGCAGGAGACATGGTGCGGATTGTGGAGACTCGTCCGCTCTCCCGCCAGAAGCGTTGGAGGATGAGCGAGATTTTGGAGCGGGCCAAGTGATTCAGAAAGAAAGCAGGCTGCGGGTGGCTGACAACACCGGCGCCCGTTCCGTGCTGTGCATAGGAATGCTGGGCGGCACCCGTCGCCGCTATGCGCGGGTGGGGGACGAAATCGTGGTGACGGTGAAAGAGGCCGTCCCGGGGGGAGTCATCAAGAAAGGGGAGGTGGTCCGGGCGGTGGTGGTGCGCACCCGCAAGGAGCGCCGGCGCCGCGACGGGACCTACATTCGGTTCGACGACAATGCATGTGTGATCATCGATCCCCAGCGCCAGCCCCGCGGCACCCGGATTTTCGGGCCGGTGGCGAGAGAATTGCGAGAGAAACGGTTCATGCGGATCGTCTCCCTGGCGCCGGAGGTGTTATGAAACTGCGGACAGGCGACCGGGTGAAGATCATCACCGGCAAGGATGTCGGCCGCGAATCGAGGATCTCGCGGGTGATTCCCGGCAGGAACAAGGTGATCGTGGAAGGGGTGAACACCGCCAAGCGCCATCAGCGTCCCCAGAGCGGGACCATGCAGGGCGGCATCATCGACAAGGACATGCCCATTGACGCATCCAACGTGATGATCGTCTGCGAGGAGTGCGGTCCCACCAAGATCGGGCAGCGTTTCGACGAGCGCGGCAAGCACCGGATGTGCCGCAGATGCGGAGGTGACCTGTGAGCCGGGCCAACGGCGCAGCTTCTCCCCGGCTCAAGGATCGGTTCCGCTCGGAGGTCGCCGCCGCTCTTCAGGGCGAACTGGGCCTTGCCAACCCCATGGAGGTTCCCCGTTTGGAGAAGATCGTGGTGAACATGGGGATCGGGGAGGCGGTCAGGGACCGCAAGCAGGTCGACAACGCTCTCTCGGAGTTGGAACTGATCACCGGGCAGCGTCCCCGTCTGAACCGGGCCCGCAAGTCGGTGGCCGGGTTCCGGATAAGAAAGGGAATGCCGGTGGGTGTCTCCGTGACCCTTCGGGGCGACCGCATGTGGGAATTCTTCGACCGTGTGATGTCGATCGCCATTCCCCGGGTCCGGGACTTTCGAGGCATGAACCCCAAATCGTTTGATGGGAGAGGCAATTACTCGTTCGGCTTCGACGAGCAGCTGGTCTTTCCCGAAATACACTACGACCAGGTATCGGAGACACGGGGAATGGATGTCACCATCTGCACCACCGCGGTGCGCGACGACCATGCCCGCGCTTTTCTGGCGGCTTTCGGGTTTCCCTTCCGGGTCAGAGAGTCTTTGTACTAAGGAGTTTCCAAAATGGCGCGTAAATCCCTCATTGCCAAAGCCAAACGACCGCCCAAGTACAAGGTGCGAGCCTACAACCGGTGCCGCCGGTGCGGTAGGGCGCGCGCCTTTTTGCGGGCCTTCGGGATGTGCAGGATTTGCGTGCGGGAACTGGCTTCCCGCGGGGAACTGCCAGGAATCAGAAAGGCGTCGTGGTAGCTATGATGACCGATCCGGTGGCTGACCTGCTGACTCGTATCCGCAACGGTGTCTCCGCCCGCCACCCTCACGTCGAGATGCCTTCTTCCCGGCTGAAGGAACGCATTGCCCGTATTCTCTCGGTCGAGGGCTTCGTGGACGGGTTCTCCGTCGCAGCGGTGGACGACTCGAAGCCGCACAGGATGCTGAAGATCGAGCTCCGGTACACCGAGGACAAGGTTTCCGCAATTTCGGGCCTCCGCCGGATCTCCAAGCCGGGCCATCGCCGCTACAGCGGGGCGTCGGACATCGGCCGCGTCCAGGGGGGTATGGGGGTGGCGATCGTCTCCACCTCCCAGGGACTGCTCACCGACCGGGAAGCTCGCCGGAGACGACTGGGCGGCGAGATCCTCTGCGAGGTGTGGTGATGAGCAGAGTGGGCATGGCGCCGATAACGATTCCCCCCGAGGTGGACCTTGCGGTGGATGGATCGTCGGTGGTGGTCAAGGGTCCCATGGGCGAGTTGTCGCGGACCTTCCACGAACGGGTGAGGGTCGACGTCTCCGACAGCCAGGCGCTGGTAAGCCGGGTGGATGAGTCCCGGATGTCCCGCGCTCTCCACGGGCTGTGCCGCACGCTCCTGGCCAACATGGTCACCGGGGTGTTGGAGGGCTACCAGAAAGAACTCACCGTAGTGGGAGTGGGTTACCGGGCACAGTCGCAGGGAGACCGATTGGTGATGCAACTCGGCTTCAGCCATCCGGTGGAGATAGCGGCGCCCGAGGGAGTCACCTTCGAAACTCCGGCTCCCACCCGGATCATCGTGAAAGGCATCGACAAGCAGAAGGTTGGTCACATTGCGGCCGACATCAGGCGGGTCCGGCCTCCCGAGCCTTACAAGGGAAAAGGCATCCGCTACGCCGACGAGAAGGTGCGTCGCAAGGCAGGCAAGGCAGGAAGAATATGAAGTCAACCCGTACCGCCGCCCGGTTGCGTCGTCATCGGCGGGTGCGCAAAAAGATCCGAGGAAGCGCACAGCGGCCCCGCCTGGCGGTGTTTCGTTCCAATCGCTACATATACGCCCAGGTCATCGACGACGATCAGGGCCACACGATGGCGGCTGCGTCTTCGTTGGAGCCGGACCTTCGCAACCGCCCCCTGACCGTGGAGACGGCCGGCGTGGTGGGCAAGCTCCTGGCGGAACGCAGCCTCAGCGCGGGGGTCGACACCGTGGTCTTCGACCGGGGCGGATACCGGTTCGGGGGCAGGGTCCGAGCCCTGGCCGAAGCAGCCCGCGCCGACGGGCTGAGTTTTTGAGGTAGCCGATGGCTGAGATACAGCAGTACGAAGAAAGGGTCATCAAGATCAGCCGGGTGGCCAAAGTGGTGAAAGGCGGCCGCCGCTTCTCCTTCACCGCCCTGGTGGCGGTGGGCGACGGGGCCGGACGGGTGGGCATTGCCCACGGCCGCGCCAAAGAAGTGCCGGTAGCCATCCAGAAAGCTATGGAAATGGCTCGCCGTTCCATGGTCACCGTCCCCATGACCGGCGTGACGGTAATCCACCAGACCATCGGCAAGCAAGATGCCTCCCGGGTGCTGATCAAGCCTGCTTCTCCCGGAACGGGAGTGATCGCGGGTGGGGCGGTCCGCCAGATCCTCGAAGCGGCGGGTATCAAGGACGCCCTCGCCAAGTCGCTGGGTTCCCCGTCCCATCTCAACGTGGCCCGGGCCACCATGAACGCCCTCATGGGGCAACGCCGTCCCGATGAGGTGGCCCGTCTGCGGGGGAAGCGTCCCGAGGAGTTCGTTCCTCCCGCCCTGCTGGACGCCTATCGCTCCACCGAGGCGATGCGCGCCGCTCCCAAGGCGGTCCGATGAGCGAAGAAAAGACCCTCCGGGTCACCCTCCGCCGCAGCGTGATCGGCGAAAAGCCGAAGACCCGCCGGACGGTCCGCGGTCTGGGCCTGTGTCGTATCGACCACACAGTCGAACACGCCGACCGGCCCGAGATACGCGGGATGATTCACCGGGTCCGCCACCTGGTGGAAGTGGAGGAATCCCATGGCTGACCGTTTGATGCTGCACGATCTTAAGCCTGCTCCGGGATCCCGAAAAAACCGGGTTCGCATGGGCAGGGGAGGCGCCGCCAGACGAGGCAAGAAAGCAGGCCGGGGCACCAAGGGCATCAACGCCCGCAACAAGCTGAGGCCTGGATTCGAGGGCGGCCAGACGCCGCTTGCGCGCCGGTTACCCAAGTTGAAGGGTTTCAAGAACCCCAACCGGGAAGAGTTCGCGGTGGTGAACCTCGGAGCGCTTTCGGGCTTCGCAGAGGGTTCGGTGGTGACGCCCGACATCCTGCGGGACGCCGGTCTCGCCAAGCGGCGGGGAAAGATCAAAATCCTGGCCGAGGGAGAACTCGGGGCGGCCATTACCATCCAG
Organism: Acidimicrobiia bacterium; assembly: GCA_009837815.1. Lineage (GTDB taxonomy): Bacteria > Actinomycetota > Acidimicrobiia > Spongiisociales > ZC4RG35 > Bin76. The sequence goes on along the minus strand of VXSV01000151.1, from coordinate 30,409 downwards.
GCTCATGCCTTCAGCGCCGCCGCCCGGCGGAAAGTCGAAGAAGTCGGCGGGAAATGGGAGATAGTCGGCTGATGTCGATGGCGTCAGGCCGGCCGGGAGCAACCGGGTCATGCTGAACATCTATCGCAACATGTTCAAGGTCCCCGACCTGCGGGGAAAGATCCTCTTCACCCTCGCCATCTTCGGCGTCTACCGTCTCGGGGCCACCATACCGGTGCCCGGCATCGACCTGGAAGCGGTCCAGGCCTTCCAGGAGCAGCAGCAGGCGGGCGGCATCTACGGGCTCCTCAACCTGTTCTCGGGAGGGGCATTGGAGCAGTTCTCCGTCTTCTCGCTGGGGATCATTCCCTACATCACGGCTTCGATCATGATGCAGCTTCTGACGGTGGTCATACCCAAGCTGCAGGCGTTGCAGGATGAGGGTGAAGCCGGCCGCAAGGTCATCACCCAATGGACCCGGTACACGACGGTGGTCTTGGCGCTCATCCAGTCCACCGGATTCACTTACCTCTTCCACGTCGGCCGGTTCACCAACGGCATCGACCTGGTGCCCAACTACACCCCGGGCCGGGTTGCCCTGATCGTGTTGACCATGACCGCCGGGACCGCATTTGTGATGTGGTTGGGCGAACAAATCAGCCAGCGGGGAATCGGAAACGGTATGTCGCTGATCATTTTCGTTTCCATCCTCAGCCAGTTCCCCTTCGTGTTCGGCCAGATCTGGGGCCAGACCGCGGCGGTGGGCCTGGTGTTGCGTTTCCTGGTCATCATGCTGGTCTTCCTGGTGGTGATAGTCACCATCATCTACGTCGATCAGGGTCAGCGTCGCATCCCGGTGTCGTTCGCCAAACGGGTTCGCGGCAGACGGGTGATGGGAGGTCAGAGCACTTACATCCCCCTCAAGGTGAACACCGCCGGGGTGATCCCCGTGATTTTCGCCACTTCGATGCTGCTTTTTCCCTCGCTGCTGGTCACGGCCATCCCCTCCGACGCCGCCTGGGTGCAGGGCCTCTACCGATGGGTGGATGAGAACCTGGGCGGCGGCGGCCAGATCACCTGGTGGTATGTGTTCCTTCTCTTCTCGCTGATCATCTTCTTCACCTACTTCTACAACGCCATCCAGTTCGACCCAACCCGTCAGGCCGAGATGCTGCAGCGCCAGGGCGGGTTCATCCCCGGGGTGCGACCCGGCGGCCAGACCGCTTCCTACCTGGGAAGGATTCTCAACCGGATCACCCTGCCCGGCTCGGTCTTCCTGGCGGTGATAGCCGTGCTTCCCGCCCTGGCGGGACTGCTTTGGAACATCCCGATCAGCTTCTCGGGAGTCTCGATACTGATCGTGGTGGGCGTGGCGCTGGAGACCATGAAACAGATCGAAAGCCAGCTAACCATGCGCAACTACGAGGGCTTTCTCACTTGACGGCGAGGGGTTCCGGCCCATGAGACTGTTGTTCCTGGGTCCTCCCGGTGCAGGAAAGGGCACTCAGGCTGGGCGGGTGGCCGAAAGATTGGGGATTCCCCACATCTCAACCGGGGAGATGTTCCGCCGTCATGTCTCTTCCGGCACCGACCTGGGCCGGCAGGTCAAGACGCTCATGGAGGCGGGGGAGTACGTTCCCGATGAGATCACCGGGCAGATGCTGGCCGGAAGGCTGACGGACTCCGATTGCGCCGGCGGGTTCATCCTTGACGGCTTCCCCCGTACCCTTCCGCAGGCCGAGCTCCTCGACCGCCTGCTGGCAGAGGATCCCCTGGACCGGGTGGTCTCCCTGGAGGTCGACAGCCGGGTACTCCTGGAAAGGATGTTGAACCGGGGCAGAGCGGATGACACCGCAGAAACGATCCGTCGCCGCCTCGAGGTGTACGAGACCCAGACCGCCCCGCTTCTCGACCTGTACGGCCGCAGGGGCATAGTGAGCACGGTGGAGGGATCGGGTCCGATCCCCGAAATCTGCGAGCGGATCATCGCAGCCCTCGGATGACTGTGCATCTGCACGCCCCGATGTGATAACTTTCAAGAACCCCGCCCAGTTCAAAAAGATGGAGGTAGCGGGACGGTGCGTGGCCAAGGCCCATGAAGCGGTGCGGTCGGCCGCCGGGCCGGGAGTCACAACTCTCCAGTTGGACAGGATCGCCGAAAAGGTGATTCGAGGTGAGAGGTGCGCTCCCTCGTTCCTCGGATATCGCGGCTACCCCGCCTCGATTTGCGCCTCCCCCAACGATGTGGTGGTTCATGGCATCCCCGACACCCGCCGACTGCGGGAGGGGGACTTGCTGTCGATCGACATCGGAGCCGTCTACCAGGGATTTCATGGAGATGCGGCCTGCACCTTTGCGATAGGAGAGGTCAGCCCGGAGGCGTCGGCGCTGTCGGCCGCCGCCGAGGAGGCCCTGTGGGAGGGACTCGGAAAGGCCCGTCCCGGGAAGCGGATCGGCGACATCGGGGCGGCGGTGGAGGCGGTGGCCCGCCGGGAGGGCTACGGGGTCGTGGAGGGCTATGTCGGACACGGGATCGGTCGAGCGATGCACGAAAAGCCCGACGTTCCCAACCTGGGGGTTGCGGGGCGGGGAGTGCGACTGCGCAAGGGGATGGCTCTGTGTATCGAGCCCATGTTCAACCTGGGAACCGCCGCCACCCGGGTGGACCGGGACGCATGGACGGTGCGGACCGCCGACGGGTCGATCTCCGCTCACTGGGAGCACACCGTTTGTCTCACCCCGGACGGTCCGCTGGTGACCACCACCCCCGTTGCGATTAATTTGCTGGAAGCTACAGCAGGTCGCTAAAATGCTTTCAGTTGGCGCAATTAACTTTGAATGACTGAAGACGATTCTGTCGTTCGGGTCCAAGGCACCGTTCTTCAAAACCTTCCGAATGCCACATTCAAGGTGGAGGTGGACGGTGGCTTGGTTGTGCTGGCTCATGTCTCGGGGAAAATGCGCATGAGGTACATACGGATTCTTCCCGGTGACCGAGTGGACTTGGAATTGTCCGCCTACGACCCCACCAGGGGAAGAATCGTCTGGAGATACAGATGAAGGTGAAGCCTTCGACCCGAAAAATGTGCGAAAAGTGTCGGATCATCCGGCGCCACGGCCGCGTTTGGGTGATTTGTGAGAATCCTCGACACAAGCAGAGGCAGGGCTGAGCCGTGGCCAGGATCGCCGGTGTCGACCTTCCACGCGACAAGCGTCTGGAGATCTCCCTCACCTACATTTTCGGGGTGGGCCGCTCCCGGGCGCTGGAGATCTGTGACCACCTGAGGATCGAACCCGGCACCAAGGTGCGGGATCTCACCGAAGAGGAAGCAGCGTCGATCCGCCGGTTTATCGACGCGAACTATCAGGTGGAGGGGAACCTGCGGCGCCAAGTGAGCCAGAACATACGCCGCAAGACCGAGATCAATTGCTATCAGGGCATCCGGCACCGTAGAGGATTGCCGGTGCGGGGCCAGCGCACCCATACCAACGGCCGGACCCGAAAGGGCCGGCGGATGGCTGTCGCGGGCAAGAAGAAGCCGGCTAAACACTGAGAGCACTGGGGGACGAAGAATGGCAACCAGAGGATCGCAAAAGCGGGTACGTCGCCGCGAGCGCAAGAACGTGGCGTTCGCACGGGCCCACATCAAGGCTAGCTTCAACAACACCATCATCAACATCACCGACCAGCAGGGCAACACCATCGTATGGACCTCAGGCGGTTCGGTGGGTTTCAAGGGTTCCCGAAAGTCCACTCCCTACGCCGCCCAGCTGGCCGCAGAGGAAGCGGCCCGCCAGGCCGGGGAACACGGAGTGAGGAAGATCGAGGTGATCGTCAGCGGGACGGGACCGGGAAAGGACGCCTGGCGGACCCTGCAGCACATGGGTCTGGAGGTCTCCGGGTCACCCCGCGACGCAACTCCCACCGTTCACAACGGCTGCCGTCCCAAGAAGAGAAGAAGAGGCTGATGGCCCGTTACACCGGCCCCCGTCACAAGTCCTGCCGCCGCGCCCGCCAGTCGCTCTGCCAGTCGCGCAAGTGCCCTGTTGACCGCCGTCCCTATCCACCCGGCGAGCACGGCCGGCGTCGGGTCAGAGAGAGCGATTACCTGATCCGCCTGCGTGAAAAGCAGAAGTTGCGGGCCATGTACGGGGTGCTGGAGCGGCAGTTCCGGGGCTACTACGAGAGGGCCGCCCGGGGGGAAGGGGTCACCGGCGAAAGCTTGCTCAGGTTCTTGGAGTTGCGGCTCGACAATGTGGTGTGGCGCTCGGGTATGGCCGCCACCAGGGCGCAGGCCCGCCAGTTGGTCAACCATGGCCACTTCCGGGTCAACGGAAGGAAGGTGGACATCCCCTCCTACCAGGTGCGGGAGGGGGACGTGGTGACCTTGCGGGAAAAGAGCGCCGACCTGATAATCGTGCAGCACGCCATCGACACGCTCAGTCGCAATGTTCCCGAATGGCTGACGGTCGACCACGCCGAGCGCAGAATAGAAGTCTTCAGTCTGCCCACCAGGGCGCAGATTGACACAGCGATCAACGAGCAGCTGATCGTCGAGCTTTATTCCAAATAGCCCAAACGGGTACAAGGGGGTTTTCGCCATGCTGATAGTTCAGCGTCCTGAAATCGAGGAGACCGAACTGAGCGATGTCCGCTCGAAGTTCGTCATGGAACCATTGGAGCCCGGATTGGGTCATACCCTGGGGAACACTGTTCGCCGCTCGCTGCTTTCGAGGGTCCCCGGCGCGGCGATCACCGCAGTGCAGATCGAAGGCGCAGCGCATGAGTTCACCACCATTGACGGAGTAGTTGAGGATGTGGTTGACATAATCCTCAATCTCAAAGCGGTGGTGGTGCGCCTGGAGGGCAGCGGACCGGAGAGATTGTCACTCCGGGCCACAGGGTCCGGTGCGGTGTCGGCGGGCGCTTTCGAGGCCCCGGCCGGTTTGTCGGTTGTCAACCCCACCAGTCACATCGCAACCCTCTCCAAGAAGGGAAAACTTGAGATCGAGGCCTGGGTGCATGCCGGCGTCGGCTATCGGTCCGCAGAGGACAACAAAGCCAAAACCAGCGGTGTGGTGGGTGTGATCCCCATCGACTCCATCTTCTCCCCGGTGCGGCGGGTGTCCTACTCGGTGGAGAACACCCAGGTCGGGCAGATGACCAACTACGAAAGGCTCATCCTCGACGTGGAAACCGACGGATCGATCCGTCCCTCCCAGGCGGTCTCCTCGGTGGGAAAGACTCTGGGTGAGCTCGTCAACCTCATAGCCGCTGTCGGCGAAGGCACGGGACTGCAGTTGGGTGAGTTCCCCGCCCCGGAGACCGGCACCGACGACCTGCATCTGCCCATCGAAGCCCTTGAGTTGTCGGAGCGACCCCGCAATTGCCTGCGGCGTTCGGGAATCGCCACGGTCGGGGACCTGGTGAAGTGCACCTCCGCCCAGCTCCTGGACATCACCAACTTCGGCCAGCGAAGCCTGGAAGAGGTGCAGGAGCGCCTTGACGAGATGGGATTGAGTCTCAGCGAACAGGAGACCACCGATGCCCCGACCGCCTAAGGGCGCCCGCCTGGGCGGATCACCTGCCCACCACCACATGCTGGTGGCCAATCTGGCCGCTTCGCTGATCTCGCGGGAAAGGATCACAACCACCCATGCCCGGGCGCGTTCGGTGCGTCCGGTGGTGGAGAAGCTGATAACCCGGGCCCGCAACGGAGACCTGCATTCTCGGCGCGTCGTCCTCAAAACGATCCGGGACACCGAGGTGGTTACCAAACTCTTCGATGAGGTGGCGCCTCGCTACAACCATCGTCCGGGTGGCTACACCCGCATCGTCAAGCTTGGTCCCCGTCGCGGGGACGGAGCGGAGATGGCCGTAATCGAGTTGGTGTGACCGACAGCCCCGGGAAACCGCCGGGCGGGACACTCCCGTGATAACCATCCGAAGGGCTGTCGAAGCCGCCTTCCTGAAGAAGGACTCCCTGGCCGGCATCGCCCTGGACCATCGGGCCACCGCCGACGCCGCCCTGCTGGTCTCCGGAGTGGCTTTGGTCGGATATGTGTGGGAACTGGTGGGGGGAGAGCGATTCTCATGGCGGTTGCTGGTGGCGATCATGATCAACTCGGTTATGGTGTGGGTGATCATCGCCGGTGTGACCCTGCTGGCCGGCAGGGTGCTGTGCAGGACGGAGACGCCGATGTTCACCATCATGCGCCTCCAGGGGTTCTGCCATCTCCCGCTCCTTCTGGTCTACCTGGTTGCTCCACTGGCCTGGTTTGGACGGATCTGGTTCTTGGCGGCAATGGTGGTCGCCACCGCCGAAGCGCTGGAGACGGTCTGGTGGCGGGCGGCGCTGGCCGTGCTCGCCGGCCTGATGGGAATGTTCTTCATCACCCAACTCTTCTGGGGCGCCCGGGCGTTCTGAGGTGGCGCCAGCTCAGGAGACCGGGGCTTTCACTTACCGTCTTGATCTGGCCTATGAGGGGACCGACTTTCGGGGATTTGCCCGTCAACCGGAGGTGCGCACCGTGCAGGGGGAACTGGAGAAAGCACTGTCGGTAATGCTGCGCGAGAATGTGCCGACCACCTGCGCCGGCCGCACCGATGCGGGTGTGCATGCCCGACGCCAGGTGGTGAGTATGACGCTTTCACGGCGGATCGCCGAAGAGGCGACCGCGGTCTGGTCGCTGAACCGATTGCTCCCCTCCGATATGGCGGTTCATCGAATATCGGCGGCCGAGGAGGGTTGGAGCGCCCGGTTCTCGGCGTGCTGGCGCGCCTATCGCTACCAGGTCCGCACCGACCCCCGGGCTGATCCTTTGACCCGCCGCCTAGTGTGGCATCTCGGGGTTCCGTTGGACGTGGACGCCATGAACAGGGCGGCGGCCCTCCTGGCAGGGACCCACGATTTCGCCTCCTTTTGCCGGGCGGCGGAAGGCCGTTCCACGGTGCGGGAGGTACGCGAGGCCCAATGGCGTACCGAGGGGGCCGGACACCTGACCTTCGAGGTGCTGGCGTCCTCCTTCTGCCAGCAGATGGTCAGGTCGATGGTCGGGTGGTGTGTGGAGGTGGGCAGAGGGCGGAGGGAGGCTTCGGAGACCCCAGGGGTGTTGGCCGCCCGCAACCGCCAGGCTGCGGGTCAGGTGGCGCCTCCCCAGGGGCTGATCCTCTGGGAGGTAGGTTACGGGACGCCCGGGGAAAGCAGACAGGGGGATTGACATTTGGCTGTGAAGGCGGTGCTGTTCGATGCGGGAGGGACGTTGGTGCTCCAGCGGCCCGATCTGATGGGCAGGGTGCTGGGGGTGGAGTTGGAACCCGACGCCTGCTTCGAGGCACACTACTTGGCGATGGACGCCTACTCCCGGCTGTGGTCGGGGGGCGAACGCCGCCACGGCTGGGAGTGGTGGTTGGAGCACTTCTTCACCACCCTGGGAGTACCCTCGCCTGCCGAAGCCGGACCCAGGATACGGTTTGGGCACGGCATGTGGTCCTATCCGCTCCCGGGGGTGGAAGACGGCGTCAGGAGGCTACTCGACCGGGGGCTGCGTTGCGCGGTCATCTCCAACTCTGATGGTTCCATTCGCGCCTCCCTCGAAGAGGCCGGGCTCTCCCACCTCTTCGAGTTCGTGATCGACTCCGCCGAGGTAGGGTGCAAAAAGCCCGACCCGGAGATCTTTTCCATGGGAGTCGAACAGTTGGGAGGCGTCTCCCCGCGGGATGTGGCGTATGTGGGCGACTCTGTGTTTCACGATGTCGCGGGGGCCCGCCGGGCCGGTTACGCCCAGGCCTGGCTGGTGGATCCGCTCGGGCTGAATCCCGATCAAACCCGGCGGGTGGCGTCGGTGGCCGAGTTGGCGGAAGCGCTGGACAGCAAACACGCGCCCGATCGCGGATTGTGATTTGCCGTGGTCCTGCTATCATCAGGGTGGCGAGCCGAGCGTTTCGGGGTCGGCTCGTTCTTTTGTGACCTAAATGGAGTTGGCTTGACTGCGCGAACCAAACCTGTTATCTCGAAGACCTACACACCGGCCGGCGCCCCGCCGGACCCGGAGTGGTGGGTTGTGGACGCCTCCGGCCTTCCACTGGGCAGATTGGCGTCCGAGATAGCCCAGGTGGTCCGCGGCAAGCACAAACCCACCTTTGCTCCTCATGTCGACGGAGGCGATTACGTGGTGGTGATCAATGCCGAACGGGTGGCGGTCACCGCGGCCAAGGGCGAGAAGAAGACCTACTACCGACACTCCGGTTATCCCGGGGGTATCAAAGCCGAGTCTTTCCAGTCTCTCATCGAACGGCGGCCGGAAGCGGTGATCGAACGGGCAGTGCGCGGGATGCTTCCCAAGAGCCGGCTGGGCAGAAAGATGTTCCGCAAGCTCAAGGTCTATGCCGGCCCATCGCATCCCCACGCCTCCCAGAAGCCCGATCCGCTGGAGTTCAACATACGAAAGGTGGAAAGCTGATGGCTGCCCCGTTGGTACAGGCGACCGGACGTCGCAAGGAGTCGGTAGCCCGGGTGAGGCTGTATGAGGGAAGCGGGCAGATAACCCTCAACGACCGACCCATCGAGGACTATTTTCCCACCATTGCACGTCGGATCCGGGTACTGGAACCCCTCGAGATAACCAGCACACGGGGCCGTTATGACGTGAAAGCCACCCTGCACGGGGGAGGCGTCACCGGCCAAACCGACGCGCTGCGCCTGGGAATCGCCCGCGCCCTGGCAAACATCGAACCCGGCCTCCGGATTACCCTCAAGAAGCAAGGGCTCTTGCGTCGGGACGCGCGGGTGGTGGAGCGCAAGAAGTACGGTCTCAAGAAAGCCCGGCGCGCTCCACAGTACACCAAGCGCTGACCCTCACCGGTCCCACTGGACGCCAGGGCTCATGGCTTCGGCGAACAACCTGTTCGGCACCGACGGCATCAGGGGTATAGCCGGTGAGGATCTCACCGCCGGACTGGCATACAGGGTGGGGAGGGTGGCCGGCAGGTTGGCAGGGTCCGGAAGGGTACTGGTCGGGATGGACACCCGCCCCTCGGGTCCGGAACTCTCCTACGCTCTTCGTTCCGGTCTTCAGGAAGTGGGTGTGGAACCGGTCGACCTCGGAGTGATACCGGCGGGAGGGATAAGTCATCTGACGGTCGCGGCGGGAGCGGTCATGGGCGTGGTCGTCTCGGCGTCCCACAACCCGGCTCGGTACAACGGCATCAAACTGCTCGGACCCGACGGGGCCAAGCTTCCCGATGACGTGGAGGCAGAGATCTCCGAGATAGTCGGAACCGCCGACGACCAATGGTCCGCTCCGGGCGGAGGGGCGTCCCCGGGCTCGGAGTGGCGCCAGGGCATAGACATATACCTGGACTGGCTGGCGGGTTCTGTATCAGCTGACCTGTCCGGGCTTTCGGTGGTGGTCGACTGCGCCAACGGGGCCGCCTTCCGCGTCGCGCCCCGGGTTCTCCGCTCGCTGGGGGTGGAGACCGAGGCCGCCGCAGCCGGCTCGGATGGATCGAACATCAACCATCGGTGCGGCGCCACCCATCCCGAGTGGGTAGCGTCCATTTCCGAAGGGCGAATCGGACTCGCTCTCGACGGGGACGCCGATCGTCTGATCGCGGTGGATGAGGCCGGAGCGATAGTGGACGGTGACTTCATCATGGCTATCCTCGCTCGCCATCTCCAACGGGACGGTCGGCTCCAGCCTCCCCTGGTAGTGGCCACGGTCATGTCTAACCTGGGCTTCAGGCTGGCCATGGCCTCACAAGGGATCGACACCGCCCTGACCAGAGTCGGGGACCGATACGTTCGAGAAGAGATGATTCGCCGAGGAGCGGTGTTGGGAGGGGAGCAGTCAGGCCACATAATCTTCGGGGACCTGGCGGTTACCGGGGACGGGTTGCTCACCGCCCTGCAACTGCTGGAGGTGGTCGCACTCAGGGGGGAGCCACTCGCCGAACTCCGCAGGCAGGCCATGGAACGCTTCCCACAGGTGTTGGTCAATGTCGACGTGGATCGCCCCTGGGAAGTGGATGACATCCCGGAAGTCTGGGAGGCGGTTTCCCTGGTGGGAGAGGAGTTGGGTGAAACAGGGCGAGTGCTGGTAAGGCCATCGGGTACCGAGCCGCTGGTGCGGGTGATGGTAGAATGCCGCCAGTCGGAGCTTGCCGAGCGGTATGCTCGCGACCTGGCCGGGGTGGTAGCCGCGGCCATGCAACAGACAGCTGCAGAAAGGGAATGACTACAGCCTCGAAGCTCGGTGCATGACAGAGCGACCCCTGATTCAAACAACAAGCGCCAGACCTTCCGGGGTGACCCGACGAGGCGCCGGAAGGTGACGAGGAGGAAGGCGATCGAGATTTCGGCGGATGCCTTCCCGGCTGCCACGGTCGTGACGAGCGGAGCAAAACCCGTCGGTGACGATGGGGACAAAGGCCGCCCGCAGTGGATACGCAGGGCTAGGTGCGCGTTCCGGGCAGGGGCTTGGAGGAGTGTGCAATCATGTGTGGCATCGTTGGCTATGTGGGACCGCGGCCGGCCCAGGAATTGCTTCTGGGGGGGCTGGCGCGTCTCGAGTATCGCGGTTACGACTCGGCGGGATTGGTAATCGGGGACAACGGCGTCCTGAAGAGCGTGAGGAGGGTCGGAAAGATCGCCGACCTGGCCGAAGCGGTAGGTCGAGAACCGGAAGAATTCCCGGGGAACTATGGGGTGGGGCACACCCGCTGGGCAACCCATGGCCCGCCCACCGTTCCCAACGCCCATCCCCACTTCGACTGCGCGCGGGAGATTGCTGTGGTCCACAACGGGATAATCGAGAACTGGGTGGAGTTGAAGGCCTGGCTGGAGGCCAGAGGTCACGGCTTTTCCTCTGATACCGACACCGAGGTGGCCGCACACCTCATCGAGGAGTTGGGCTCGGTACCCCTGGCGGAGGCGGTGGCCGAGGTTCTGCGGCGATGCGAGGGATCGTTGGCTCTGGCGGTGGTCCGCCGCGCCGACCCCGGCTTGGTGGTGGGAGGTCGAAAGGGAAGCCCCCTCGTGATCGGGCGGGGTTCGGGAGAGAACTTCCTGGCGTCGGACATTCCCGCCTTCATGGCGCACACCCGTCGAATGATGGTCGTCCCCGAGGAGCGGGTGGTGGAGATCCGGGCCGACTCGGTGCGGGTGACCGACCTCCTCGGTGAGGAGAGCGAACCCGAGGAACGGGAAGTGGAATGGGATGTGGACGCAGCCGAGAAGGGCGGCTATCCCACCTTCATGCTGAAGGAGATCTATGAGCAGCCCCAGGCGGTGGCCACAACCCTCCTGGGGCGCATAGGCGCCGGTGGAGAGCCTTTGCTTGAGGAGACCGGCCTCACCGGCCGGATTGCAAAGAGCATTGACAAGGTGTTCGTGGTTGCCTGCGGCACCTCATATCACGCCGGGATGATGGCCAAGTACGCGCTCGAGCGATGGGCGAAGGTCCCTGTGGATGTGGACCTGTCGTCCGAGTTTCGCTATCGAGACCCGGTACTCGACGAACGGTCGCTGGTGATCGGGGTCAGCCAGTCGGGGGAGACAGCCGACACCCTCGGAGCGGTCCGGTTCGCCCTCGGTCAGGGGGCGAGGGTGGCCGCGGTCACCAACGTGGTGGGATCGTCCCTGGCGCGGGAGGCCCACATGGTGTTCCAGACCCGGGCCGGACCGGAGATCGGGGTGGCGGCGTCCAAGACCTTCACAACCCAGATTGCGCTTCTCCAGTTGATGGGGTTGCACATGGCGATCGGCAGGGGCGTGATGACCCCCGCCGAGGCCGCGGGGCCTATAAACGCGTTGCGCAGCCTGCCCGATCGCCTGGAAGGGGTGTTAGGACTGTCCGACCGCATGCGGGAACTGGCCGAGAGGTGGCGTGACGTGCGGGACTTCTTCTTCCTGGGAAGGTCCGTGGACTATCCGGCCGCCCTGGAAGGAGCACTCAAGCTAAAGGAACTCTCCTATGTGCGCGCCGAGGGGTACGCGGCAGGCGAGATGAAGCACGGGCCGATCGCGTTGATCGAGCCGGGGGTGGTGGTGTTCGGAGTGGCGACCGACCGTCGGCTCCGTCAGAAGATGTTCTCCAATCTCTCCGAGATGAAGGCCCGCGGCGGTACGGTGGTGACCCTGGTGGGCGCCGAGGACCGGACCGAGGCTGCCGTCCCCTCCGACGTGGTGATTCCCCTTCCCGAAGACGCAGACCTGATCGGCGCGGCCCCGGCTGTGGTTCCCCTCCAACTCTTCTCCTATCACCTGGCCGCGATCAAGGGACTGGACGTCGACCAACCCCGCAACCTCGCCAAGACCGTAACGGTGGAATAATTCCCGGAAGGGGAGTGCATTTCGGCCAATGGTCACCGAACCGGTTCGGATCGCCATTCAACGGCGGTCAGCTCACATCCATCAGCTCCCCGCGCAGGATCGACCGTCCGGAGTGGCCGGCGTCCCCGTCTCGGGGTTCCACGCTGATATCCACCACGAAAAAGACAGCGGGGTCATGGGTCGGGGGCACATCCAGGCTCTCGGGGTCGGTGGGGCTAACCACGCCGAGAGAGACCAAGTCAGCCACGTTGCCCTGATCGTCGGGTTGGATCAGCCACACTTCCAGGTCGGCGTCGGCGCCGGGGGAGGGAAGCGTTGCGGCCACCAGCGCGATGGTCAGCCTGCCATCTTCGGACACCAGGCTGGCCCCGGCCGCCGCGGTGGCGCCCAGAGAGTCGAAGCTCAAGGGGTCGTGGGCAAGCGTTGCCGTGGCGAGGACCTCATCGTCATCGCCCAGGGAGACGAATGCAACGACTCCCACAACCGCGGCCACCGCCGCCGCGGCGACTCCCATGAAGACCCGGCGCAGGGTGCGACGTCGCGAGTCGAGCGGGACCACGGATGCGGGTGGCTCCCCGGCGGCCCCCACCGCCGACTCGATGCCCTGCCAGACCTGGTCGGGCGGATCGAGCAGTTCGAGATCGTTGTGCTCCATCCCGCTGAGCAGTTCTTCCAGGGCGTCGCCGCGGAAGTCGAAGTTCTTGCTATTCATGGTCCGACTCCAGTTGGCTTCGAAGCTGCACCAGGCTGCGTCGGATGTCGCTCTTGACGGTGCCGAGCGGCATCGACAGGCGTTCGGCTATCTGCCGGTGTGTCAAGTCATCGAAATAGTGCATTATCACGACCCTCCTTGCCCGGTCCGGCAAGGAACGTAGGGCATCGGCGACCAGCAGCCTCTCGGCGATCGCGTCCACCGGATCGGGCGTCGCCGGCTCGGCAGGCCGGGCGGTGTCGCGCCGCTCGGTGTGTCGCCTCTCGGCGCGGAGATTGTCGACAATCCGGTTCTTGGTGATGGACATGAGCCAGCTGACCAAAGTGCCTCTCGCCGGGTCGAATCTGTGTCGATTCTTCCAGGCGCTTATGAATACTTCCTGGGTTACGTCCATCGACCGAGGCTCATCCAGGGCGCGGCGGCAGTAGGTGTAAACCAGCTTCCCATGCAGGAGGTAGGCTGCTTTCAGCGCCTGTTCCTCGCCTTGAGCGAATGCCTTCTCCACGGTGTGGATCGACTCTGACCCGGGGACAGCCACATAAGCAGTGTAGGTCAAGCAAGGGACCTATGGACCGTCGGAGCGGCGAGCACGACTCGGTATCCCCGTGCGGTGTGCGCTACCTGGTGTTCGAGCCGGGCCGCTGCGCCCGGACCGGAGAAGGAGAACACCCTTCCGGGCGCAGCTGGCCCATGCTCCCTACCCCTCGGCGGGTGGGAGTAGGACGGTGTCGATGACGTGGATGATGCCGTTGGTGGCTTGGATGTCGGTGGTGACGACGGTGGCGTTGTTGACCCGGACGGTGTCGCCGTCGATGGTGATGGTGATGTCTGCGCCGTTGACGGTGGTGACGGTCTGGCCGTCGAGGGTCGTTACCAGTTGGGCGGGTGCTTCGATCGCCAGGACGTGGTAGGTGAGCACCGCGGTCAATAGTTCGGTGTCGGAGAGGAGTTCTTCGGGGGTGACGTCGAGGCCGGCCAGGGCCGCGGCGAAGGCTTCTTCGGTTGGTGCGAACACGGTGAATGGGCCTTCTCCGTTGAGGGTGTCGACCAGTCCGGCTGCTTGCACCGCCGCGATGAGGGTGGGGAACGCTCCCGACTCGACAGCCACCTCAACGATTGTTCCGGCGGCTTCGGGCTCTTCCTCTTCGGGCTCCGACGCCTCAGGCTCCTCGTCTGTGGGTGGGAGTAGGACGGTGTCGATGACGTGGATGATGCCGTTGGTGGCTTGGATGTCGGTGGTGACGACGGTGGCGTTGTTGACCCGGACGGTGTCGCCGTCGATGGTGATGGTGATGTCTGCGCCGTTGACGGTGGTGACGGTCTGGCCGTCGAGGGTCGTTACCAGTTGGGCGGGTGCTTCGATCGCCAGGACGTGGTAGGTGAGCACCGCGGTCAATAGTTCGGTGTCGGAGAGGAGTTCTTCGGGGGTGACGTCGAGGCCGGCCAGGGCCGCGGCGAAGGCTTCTTCGGTTGGTGCGAACACGGTGAATGGGCCTTCTCCGTTGAGGGTGTCGACCAGTCCGGCTGCTTGCACCGCCGCGATGAGGGTGGGGAACGCTCCCGACTCGACAGCCACCTCAACGATTGTTCCGGCGGCTTCGGGCTCTTCCTCTTCGGGCTCCGACGCCTCAGGCTCCTCCTCGACAGCCGGCGCTTGAGTGGTGGCGGTGGTCGTCTCGATGACCTCTTCGGAAGTGTCCTCGCCGCATGCCGCCGCAATCAACGACACTGCAAGCACAACAGCAAGAAACCGTGGAAAGGCTCTCAACATGGTTCTCTCCTCTTTCGGCGTTTACAGATAACTACGGAAAGAAGTGGGATTTTGGATGCAGGTTTGTGCGGAGGTCGTTGACAGCAGGCATGTTCGTCTGCTTTCGGGCGTCTCCAACGGGAACGACGCCCTTCCACCGGGTGGCCATGACAGGCCGCGGTTGAGGTGTGGAACTCTCTCGGGTCTCGGGGCGGGGTCGGACGCCCTGGTGTCCATCGGCCGTAATGCCACCGCTCCCGGGCGCCGAACGGCAGGTAGGCGCGGGGATGGCGGTATCGTCTTGTGGATGCTGCTGGCCGCATCGGCGCCTCCTCTGTTCGAGGAACTTGCCGTATTGTTGGTGGCGGGAACGCTGATTGCCCTGGGTGCGGCCCGGCTGGGGGTGGCGCCGATCGTTGGTTTCCTGGCGGCCGGGGTGGTGATCGGGCCCGGCGGCGTCGGTCTCATCGGCGACATCGATCTGGTCAACCAGTCGGCCGATATCGGAGTGATGCTGCTTCTGTTCACCCTCGGCATCGAGTTCAACCTCAGGCGGGTGCGGCGCTTGGCGCCCCTGATCGTGGGCGGCGGCGCCATCCAGGTCGGACTAACCACCGGCCTGGTCACGATGGCGGTGATGGCTTTCGGCGTGGAGTGGAGGACGGCGCTTTTCACCGGGCTGCTGGTCTCGCTCAGCAGCACGGCCATCGTCCTCAAGATGCTGTCGGAACGCCGCGCGACCACCTCACCAACCGGCAATGTCTCGGTCGCCCTGCTGATCTTCCAAGACCTCGCCATCGTCGCCATGGTGCTGGCCGCGCCCCTGCTGGGAGGAGAGACGGCGGGGCCGGGGGACGTTCTCCTGGCGGTGGGTAAGGCAGTGGGAATAGTGGTGGCGGTGGTGACCATCGCCCGGACCTTGGTTCCCAGGTTGATGCGGTCGGTGGCGCGGTATCAGTCGGGCGAGGTTTTCCTTCTGACCATCCTGGCCATCTGTTTCGGTACGGCCTACCTCACCAGCCTCCTGGATGTGTCCATCTCGCTCGGCGCATTCCTGGCCGGCCTGATGGTCAGCGAGAGCCGGGTGGCGACGCGTGCTCTGGGGGAGGTGATGCCCCTGCAGATTCTCTTCTCCGCCACCTTCTTCGTCTCCATCGGCATGCTGCTGGACCCGGTCTATCTGGTGCGCAACGCCCTGGTGGTGATCGGCTTGGCGCTGGTGGTCGTGGTCGTCAAGGTGACGGCGACCGCCGCTGCCGCGGCCCTGTTGCGACAGCCCAAGGCCGTGGTTTTCTCATCGGCCCTGGTGCTGGCGCAGATCGGCGAGTTCTCCTTCGTGCTGGAACGCGCCGGGGAAGCGGTCGGACTGGCGCCCGCCGGTCTGGAGGCCGGCACCGACGCCTTCATAGCCGTGACGGTGTTGCTCATGGCGGTCAGTCCCTACGCCCTCCGGCTCGGCGACGCGGTGGCCGCCCGGGCGGCCACAGAAACCGACCAAGAGAAACTGTCTCCGCCCGCCCCCGACCCTGCCGATCACGGCGAGCCGTTAACGGATCATGTGGTGGTCAGCGGATACGGGGCACGTGCGCAAAGCGTCATCGAAGCTCTCGAAATGGTGTCTGTCCCGTACACCATCGTCACCGTCGACCCCGAAGCCGAGGAGAGCGCTCACGAGGACGGGCGAGCCGTCCTGGCAGGCGACGTGGCAAGGCACCTGATCGCCGAGCGGGCCGGTCTGAAGGACGCCCGGATCGTCGTAGCGGTCGACAGTCCTCCGGAAAGGGTGGAACAGATCGCTCGCATCGCCCGGGAACACAACCCGGCGGTGGTGGTGCTTGCCTGGGCAAAGGACACCGCGGACGCCTCCGACTTACAGCACGACGGCTTGGTCGACCATGTGGTGGCGGAGCGGCAGGCCGCTGTGGACGCCCTGATAAACCACACCCTGGGACATTTCCAGGTGCCCGAGGCGCAGACCGAGGCCGTTATGCACGCCGTGCTGGGCACCGACGACCACGATGTGGCCGGCGAGGAAGTCGAAGACTCCGAAAACCGCTAGGTGTACTGTCCAGGGAGGAGGGTTCTTCACAGCCTGTGCGGACAGTCACCCGTGGCGGGACGATCCGGGCCTGCCGGGGCGTCTCCATGCCGGGCCAGGGGCCGGACAGGTAGCATCGGTGTGGTGATGATTATCGGCATGGGAGTGGATCTGACGTCCGTGGGCCGGGTGAGGTCGATGCTGGAGCGTTACCCGCGCTTTCGGGAGCGGTGCTTCACTACTCACGAGCGGGAGTACGCCGACCGCTTCCAAAAGCCCGAATGCAGGTTCGCGGCTCGCTTCGCCGGAAAGGAAGCGGTCATGAAGTCCCTCGGGACCGGCTGGAGACGGCTCCGCTGGACCGACATAGAGATCACCGGGGGAGGTAGACCGCGGGTGAACCTGACGGGAACCGCCCTGCGGCGCGCCGAGCTCCTGGGAGTCACCGAGGTGCAGGTGACCATCACCCACACCGACGAAACGGCGCTGGTGATGGCGTTGGCCCTTGGAGAACACTGAAGGTCCCCCATGTGGTCGGCCTCACCCCCTAGACCCCGAAGATGAAGCCGGTTATCACACCTTCAGAGGCCGCTCGTCTGGACCGGGTCGCCCCCGAGCCGGTGGAAGTGCTGATGGAAAGGGCCGGGTGGGCGGTGGAGAACGCCGCGGCCCGGATGGGAGCCGGATACGGCAGCCGGGTGGCGGTCCTGGCCGGCCCGGGCAACAACGGGGGCGACGGGTACGTAGCCGCCGGACTCCTGCGACGCCGCGGCGCGGCTGTGGTCGTCCACCAGCTGAGCGAACCCAAAACCGACGCGGCCCGGTGGGCGCTTGAGCGGGCATCGGCGGCCGGAGTGGAAATGGAGCCTCTCGGCGCCCCACCTCCCCGGGTTGATCTGGTGGTGGACGCGGTGTTCGGAGGGGGATTCCGCGGGCGGTGCCCCCCTGCTCTGACGGCCTGGATGGAACATCCCGCTCCGGTCCTGTCGGTTGACTTCCCCTCCGGGATGGACCCCGGCACGGGACAGGTCCCCGATCGATGCTTCCAGGCCGATAGGACCGTCACTTTTCATGCCCTCAAGACCGGCCACCTCCTGGGACAGGGCCCTGACTACTGCGGCGAGGTGGAGGTGGCGGACATCGGCCAGACCGGGGAGACGCCGGCTATGTTCCTGGCCGAGGCCGGGGACTGCCCCCGCCCGGCGCGGCGACGCACCGTTCACAAGTGGAGAGCGGGGTCGGTCGTGGTGATGGGCGGATCGCGGGGGATGACCGGCGCCCCCCTCCTGGCCGCCCGCTCGGCGCTGCGGGCCGGGGCGGGGTCGGTGGGGTTGATGGTCCCGGGCGGATGCCAGGAGGTGGTTGCCGGGGCCGCTCCCGAACTCCTGACCTACGGACTCGGCTCGGAGGAGCGTTTCGTAACAGCCCGGACGGATGCCTGTTTGGAGACCGCATCCCGCTTCGACGTAATGGTGATCGGACCCGGTATAGGCGCAGACGGTCAAACCGTCCGCTGGGCGCGGAGGATGATAGAGGAATGGGAGGGGCCGCTGGTGGTGGACGCCGACGCGCTGGGGGCGTCCGATCCGGCGCTCCTCTCGGCCCGGCGGGAACCGACGGTGATCACTCCCCACCGGGGCGAGTTGGCCTCTCTGACGGGTGATGCCCCCAGGTTGGAAGAGATCCGGGATTTGGCCGCTTCGGGATTGGTGGTGTTGGCCAAGGGCAACCCCACCCTGGTGTGCGATCCCCGAGAGACATGGGTGGTGAGAGAGGGCGGTCCCGAACTGGCCACCATCGGCACGGGTGATGTGCTGGCGGGATGGGTGGCGGCGTTCTGGGCGCGGGGTCTTTCACCTGCCGCCGCGGCTCGCTCGGCCGCCTTCTGGCACGGCCGGGCCGGAGCCGCCCTGGCCGCCCGGCGAACCGTTACCGCCGACGCCCTCTCCGACGAAGTGGGGCGCTGGGCCTGGGAGACGTCGCGGTGAGTCGGCCGTCCTGGGTGGAGATCGACCTGGGCGCGGTCGCCCACAATGTGCGACAGTTGGCCGCCCACGCCTCCGACGCCAAGTTGTGTGCGGTGGTGAAAGCCGACGGATACGGTCATGGCGCCCCGGCGGTGGCCAAGACCGCCCTGGACAACGGCGCCGCCTGGCTGGCCGTCGCCACGGTGGAAGAAGGAGTGCAACTGCGGGAGGAAGGAATCACAGCCCCCGTGCTGCTCCTCTCCGAACCCCCAAGGGATGACCTCGACGCCGTAGCCAACGCAGACCTCACCCCAACCCTCTACACAGTCCCGGCCGTCGACGCCTTGGCGCAAGTGGTCCATCGCCGGGGAGAAGGGGGTATGGAGGTACACCTCAAGGTCGACACCGGGATGCACCGGGTAGGCGCTCATCCCAAGGCCCTGCCGGAACTGGCCCGGCGAGTCTCCGGGCGCCCTCCGCTGCGCCTGGGAGGGATCTGGAGCCACTTCGCGGTCGCCGACACCGACCCCGATTTCACCCGTCGTCAGATCGAGATCTTTGACCGGGCCGTGCGGTTGGCGAAAGCGGCCCTGCCCGCGGGGAGTCCACCCGTTCTCCGGCACCTGGCCAACACTCCGGGCGCCCTGTCTCACCCAGATTCCCACCTGGACATGGTCAGAACCGGCCTGGGGATATACGGCCTTTACCCACATCCCGCCGCCCGGCCCCTCATCGACCTGCGCCCCGCCATGAAAATCGTCTCCCATGTCTCCCACGTCCTTCGACACCCCCAAGGCGCCCGGCCTTCCTACGGCCGGGTCCGGCCCCTCCCGGCTTCATCGAAGGTGGCCACCCTTCCCCTGGGCTACGCCGACGGGATACCCCGCGGCATCTCGGAGGGCGGGGAGGTCCTGATCGGAGGTCGGCGCTTTCCCCTGGCGGGGCGGGTGACCATGGATCAGATGGTGGTGGACGTCGGGGACCAGGCGGTGGAAGTGGGCGACGAGGCGGTGCTGGTCGGCGCCGTCGGATTCGAGTCGATAAGTCTCGATGACTGGGCGGAGTTGTCCGATACAATCAACTACGAAGTCGTTTCCCGAATCGGTCCCCGCTTGCCCAGGCGTCACGTTTCATGAATCCAGCCGAATTTCCCCTCGCCCTCGCCTATGACGATGTGCTGTTGGTGCCCCGTCGCTCGGCGGTGGGTTCCCGCCAGGAGGTGAGCCTCCGCACCCGTCTCAGCCGTCGCATCCCCCTCGACATCCCGGTGTTGGCCGCCAACATGGACACGGTCTGTGAGTGGAAGATGGCCGTGGCGATGGCGCGGATGGGCGGCATCGGGATCATTCACCGGTTCCTGCCGGTGGAGGACCATGCCCGGCAGGTGGAAAAGGTAAAGGAGGCGGGTGAGGATCTGGTGGTGGGCGCAGCTCTGGGAGTGGGGGAGGAGATGGCCCGGCGGGCCAAAAATTGCGTGGCGGCCGGAGTGGACGTGTTGGTGCTGGACATCGCCCACGGTCACGCCGAGCACGCCCTCCGAGCGGTCGGCTTTCTGAAGGATGAGTTCCCCGAGACGGATCTGATCGCCGGGAACGTGGCCACCGGCCAGGGCGCGGTCGATCTGGTGAGGGCCGGGGCGGACGCGGTCAAGGTGGGTGTCGGGCCGGGGGGAGTGTGCACCACCCGGGTGGTCACCGGGGTGGGAGTCCCCCAGGTCACCGCCCTCTACGATGTGGTGCAGGCGGACGTGGGCGCCCCGATCATCGCCGATGGAGGGATCAGAGCGGGAGGTGATATCGCCAAGGCCTTGGCGCTCGGCGCCGATTCGGTGATGGTGGGGAGTCTTCTTGCCGGAACCCGGGAGAGTCCCGGAGAGGTGGAGGAGACCTCCACCGGGCCGGTCAAGAGAGTCCGCGGCATGGCTTCACAGGAGGCTGCGGTGCTCCGCGCCGCCCGGCGCGGCGCCGAACTGGAGGACGAATACTTCGAGCACCGCTCCCCGGAGGGAATCGAATGGACGGTGCCCTACCGGGGAACCGCGGCGGAGGTGGTAGGGCCCCTGATGGGTGGAGTGCGAAGCGCCATGAGCTATCTGGGCGCCACCGACCTGGCGGCCTTCCAACGCAATGCCCGTTTCGTCAGGACCACGCCCGCCGGAGTTGCCGAAAGCCATCCCCACGCCTCCAACCCGGGCCGCTAGCCGCACATGCAGGAACTGGCCGCTCTGGGCGCCCGGGCAAGCGTCTGCACTGACTGTCGGCTGTCGGAGTCCCGAACCAATGTGGTCTTCGGGGTGGGTCGCTCCGATGCGGATGTCATGATGGTCGGTGAAGCGCCGGGCCGCAACGAGGACCTGGAGGGAGAACCGTTCGTCGGGGCGGCCGGTCGTCTGCTCAACCGGCTGCTGGACGAGGTGGGCATGGGACGCCACGAGGTGTACATCGCAAACGTGCTCAAGTGTCGCCCCCCACACAACAGGGATCCCCGGCCCGACGAGATCGAGTCGTGCAAGGGTTATCTGCGAGGCCAACTCGACCTGGTGGACCCCAAGGTGGTCATGACCCTGGGCAACTTCGCCACTCAGCTTCTTCTGCGCACCAACACCGGTATCAGCCGGATGCGCGGCCGCAGCTACAAATGGTGGAAAGACAAGGTCCTCATCCCCACTTTCCATCCGGCCGCCGCCCTCAGGGGAGGAGAACGGGTCACCGACCAGATCCGTGAGGACCTGGCGCTGATGCGCTCGGTCCTCGACTCGATGAACGCCGGGGAAGGGATTTTGGCCGAGCCGGAGCAGATGGGCCTGTTCTGATGAACAGCCGATGACTATCCAGGTGGTCTGTCCCACCGCAGAAGACACCTACGCGGTGGCCACCCGCCTGGCGCCACTGCTTCGCGCAGGAGACGTGGTGACCCTCTCCGGCCCTCTGGGCTGCGGGAAGACCCTCTTCACCGGCGGGCTGGCCGCCGCCCTGGGAGTGGATGGGCCGGTGCCCAGCCCCACTTTCGTGCTGGAACGCCGCTACTACGACGGCTTCCTGCCGCTTGTACATGTGGATGTCTACAGGTTGGGTTCGTACAACGAATTCTTGGATCTGGGGGTGTTGGACGCCGCCGCGGACGGGGTGTTGGTGGTGGAATGGGGAGAAGCAGTGGAATCGCTACTGCCCGAACACCTGCTGGTGCGCTTTGAGATCGGATGGGAAGGAGAACGCCT
Organism: Acidimicrobiia bacterium; assembly: GCA_009837815.1. Lineage (GTDB taxonomy): Bacteria > Actinomycetota > Acidimicrobiia > Spongiisociales > ZC4RG35 > Bin76. The sequence goes on along the minus strand of VXSV01000151.1, from coordinate 8,414 downwards.
GCTGAGTTTCGTGGCACCTGCATCCTGGCGGTCGAGACCCCTACAGGAGTTGGCGGCATGAAAATCGTGGCGATCACCACATCCACTCCGGCGTCCTCGGTGGCGCTGGCCGACGGTCTGACGGTGGTGGCCTCGGCGGAGAACGTGAACGCCCGAGGGCACGCCGACTTCGTGGTGGCCGCTCTCGACTTCTGCATGAGGACCGCCAAATGGTCTCCCGATGAGATCGAGTCGGTGGTGGTGGACGTCGGCCCGGGGCTCTACACCGGGATCAGGGTCGGTGTCTCGGTCGCCCAGGGAATAGGAGCTTCGGTCGGCGCCCAGGTGGCGGCGGCTTCCTCGCTGGACGCCCTGGCCCTGCGCGCCGCCACCGGCCGTCGGCGTATCTTCCCGGTGGTGGATGTCCGCCGGGGAGAGGTGGCGATAGCCGGATACAGCCCGCTGCCCGGCGGGGTGGTGCGAGACCACCCCGTCGAATTGACCACCCCCGAACGTCTGGTGGCCATGCTCAGCACCCACCGCCAGGAAACGCTCCTGGTGGGAGACATCCCCGCTTTGGGCAAGGGAGCGTTGGCGGGACTGCGCGGCGTCCGGGTGGGTCGGCCCCGGTACCCGACGGCCGAGGCTCTGGCCGAAGCGGGATTGGGAGTATTGGAGCGGGGAGAGGCGCCGCATCCCGACTCCGTGCGTCCCCAGTACCTGCGGGACGCCGACGTCAACATCAACTGGAGGAGGCTGCGCTCTCGGTTCTACCCCCCGGTCGACAATGGTTGAGATAGTCCCGCTCACGGTTGACCGGGTGGAAGAGGTGCTGGCGATCGAGGAGGGCGTCTACCCCACTCCCTGGACGAAACAGACTTTCCTCGACGAGCTGGAAGCGCCCCGCCGCGTGTACCTGGTGGCGCTCGTGGAGGGAGAGGCGGTTGGGTACGGGGGAATGATGCTGGTTACCGAGGAGGCCCACATCACCACGGTGGTTACCCGTCCCGAGCGGCGCCGCGCCCGGGTGGCGACCCGCCTGATGCTGGAACTCGTCTCCAGGGCGATACAGGAGGGGACCCGCAGCCTCACGCTCGAGGTTCGTTCCTCGAACCAGGCCGCCCAGGCGCTCTACCGGCGTTTTGGAATGGCCCCGGTGGGGGTCCGGAAGCAGTACTACGTCTCCGAGGACGCCCTGATCATGTGGGTGCACGGTCTCGACACTCCCCAGTATCGGGCCCGGTTGGCTCGAATCGCCGCGGACCTCCCATGAGCGGGCCGATACTCGCATTCGAGACCAGTTGCGACGAGACAGGAGTGGCCGTCGTCTCGGGCCGGCGGGTGCTGTCCAACGTGCTTTCCTCCCAGGTGGAGCTGCACGCCCGGTTCGGGGGCGTGGTGCCTGAGGTGGCGGCCCGTTCCCACGTGGAGGCGATCAGGGGGCTTACCCATCGCGCTCTGATGGAGGCCGGGATCCATCTCAACGACCTGCAAGCGGTAGCCGCCACCCAGGGACCGGGTTTGGTGGGGGCCCTTCTGGTCGGGCACTCGTTCGCCAAGGCCCTGGCATGGTCGCGCCGGCTCCCCTTTCTGGGCATCGACCACATGGAGGGTCACCTGTTCTCTCCCCGGCTGGAGTACCCGGACTTCCGCCCTCCGGCGGTGGCGCTGCTGGCCTCGGGAGGGCACACTCAGCTGGTCCACATGCGGGATTGGGGGGACTATCGGATTCTGGGGGAGACCATCGACGACGCGGCCGGGGAGGCCTTCGACAAACTGGCCAGAGTGATGGGACTGGGGTTCCCGGGCGGGCCGGCCATCGACCGCGCCTCCGAGAGCGGCGATCCCGCCTCCGTTCGCTTTCCACGGGCGCTGTCGCGGCGTCGGCACCACTTTTCTTTCTCCGGTCTCAAGACGTCGGTCAGCACCTTCCTGGAAAAGGCCGCCAGGCGGGGAGAGCTTCCCAGCCGCGAGGACGTGGCGGCCTCGGTCCAGGAGGCGATCGTCGACGTGCTGGTGGAAAAGACCCTGAACGCAGCAGAGGACACGGGGGTGCGGGTGATAGGCGCCGGTGGAGGAGTGCTGGCCAATCGCCGTTTGAGAACCAGGCTCGCCGAACAAGCCGACCGGCGGGGTCTGGAGTTGTATGTTCCTTCGCCTCGGTTGTGCGTTGACAACGGGGCCATGATCGGCGCCGCTGCCGTGTACCGCCTGGAAAGGGGGGAGGTCACGTCCTGGGGGGCGGGAGTCGATCCCGGCCTGCGGCTCGGGTCGGTGTGAACCATCGGGCGGCGCGGGTGGGCTGAACTGCGGATTTAGCAGTCTTGGATGGTGACTGCTACAATTCGGCTCGATTAGGAAGGTGTCCCCTCCGTTGGGGATTTTCCTTTCGCAAACAGTAGGAAGGAGACCACTATGAGGCTGGAGCCTCTCGGTGATCGGGTGGTCGTAGAACCCGAAGAGGAGCAGGACGTAAGAACTCCCTCGGGTTTGGTGATTCCCGACACTGCCAAGGAAAAGCCCCAGATGGGGAAAGTAATAGCGGTAGGTCCCGGTCGGCTGAACGAGGACGGAGAACGAGTGCCGGTGGATGTGAGTGAGGGCGACAAGGTCCTCTACTCCAAGTACGGCGGCACAGAGGTGAAGGTCGACGGAGTCGACTACCTGGTGCTCTCCGCCAACGATCTGCTGGCCGTGGTCAAGTAGTTCAGGGAGGCAGTTGAAATATGGCAGCTAAAAACCTGAGATTCAATGAAGATGCCCGCAGAGGGCTGGAATCCGGCGTCAACAAGCTGGCCGATGTGGTGAAGGTCACCCTCGGGCCACGCGGCCGCAACGTGGTGCTGGAAAAGAAGTGGGGAGCACCCACTATCACCAACGATGGCGTCACCATCGCCAAAGAAGTGGAGTTGGAAGACCCGTGGGAGAACATGGGCGCCCAGCTCGCCAAGGAAGTGGCGACCAAGACCAACGACGTCGCCGGCGACGGAACCACCACCGCCACCGTCCTGGCCCAGGCCATGGTGCGGGAAGGACTCCGCAATGTGGCCGCAGGCGCCAATCCGATGGGACTCAAGCGCGGCATCGAGCAAGCGGTTGACAAAGTGGTGGATTCCATCGAGTCGCTTTCCCGTGACATAGAGACATCCGATGAGATCGCCCATGTGGCGGCCATCTCGGCCAACAACGACTCCAGCATTGGCTCAACGATCGCCGAGGCCATGGAGAAGGTCGGGAAAGACGGCGTCATCACCGTGGAGGAGGGCCAGACCTTCGGGTTGGAGCTCGAGTTCACCGAGGGCATGCAGTTCGACAAGGGCTACATTTCGCCCTATTTCATCACCGACCCCGAGCGCCAGGAAGCGGTGCTTGACAACCCTTACGTGCTGATCGCCAACCAGAAGGTCAGCTCGGTCAACGACCTGTTGCCGGTGCTCGAGAAGATCATGCAGAGCGGCAAGTCGGTGCTGGTGGTCTCCGAGGACCTGGAAGGCGAGGCTCTCGCCACGCTGGTGGTCAACAAGATCCGCGGCACCTTCTCGTCGGCGGCGGTGAAGGCCCCCGGATTCGGGGAGCGGCGCAAGGCCATGCTGCAGGACATCGCCATCCTCACCGGAGGCACCGTGATCTCCGAAGAGGTCGGCCTGAAGCTGGAGAACATCTCCCTCGACATGCTGGGGCGTTGCCGGAAGGTCGTGATCACCAAGGACGACACCACCATCGTCGACGGCGCCGGTACCGAGACAGACGTCAAGGCCCGGATCTCCCAGATCGAGCGGGAGATCGAGAACACCGACTCCGACTGGGACCGCGAGAAGCTCCAGGAGCGGCTCGCCAAGCTTTCGGGCGGAGTGGTGGTCATCAAGGTGGGCGCCGCCACCGAGGTGGAGCTCAAGGAGAAGAAGCACCGCATCGAAGACGCCGTTTCGGCCACCCGCGCCGCGGTGGAAGAAGGAGTGGTCCCCGGTGGCGGAGTGGCCCTGCTTCGGGCCCAGACCGCCATCGATGAACTCGCCGACGCCACCGCCGACGAGCGGACCGGCCGGGCGCTGGTGCGGAGGGCCATCGAAGAGCCCCTTCGCCAGATCGCCTTCAACGCCGGATACGAGGGCGGCGTGGTCGTGGAGCGGGTGCGCTCCAGCGAGACCACCGTCGGCTTCAACGCGGCAAGCGGCGACTACGAGGACCTCATGGCGTCGGGGATCATCGACCCGGCCAAGGTGACTCGTTCGACCCTGCAGAACGCTGCGTCCATCGCAGGGCTGCTGCTGACCACCGAGGCGTTGATCGCCGAGGAAAAGGAAGACAAGCCCCCGATGCCCGGCGGCGAGCACGGCGGCCACGGGATGGACTTCTAGATCCCGGCAGACAAACCCCTAGAACCAAAGCAAGGGACCCTCGCTCCGGCGGGGGTCCCTTCTGTTTGGGATATTGGTCGGCAGGTTGTGAAACATTCGCTTCCCGGGTGGTTGACTCTGTCCCACCCATGTTTCACATTGATAGATACCAAACACTGAGACGGTCCGATACAGGCCCCGCCCGGGCCGCGTCGAGGGATCAAACTTCCAACTCATCAAGCCCTGTCCTGGGCTGCGGGGAAGTAGGCTTGACCATGGAATGGCGGCGGTGGGGGAGGGCTCCCAAAGGGGACCCGATTTTCGCGACTTCGGCCCGGCCGGCTTACGTTGCCGTTGGGTGGCGGGGGATCCCGGTTAGCTGTCTCCCAGCCTGTCCCAGAGGTTTCCGGCGGCCAGGTCGATGGCGGTCCAGGCCATGCCCACCGCCGCGTCGAAGATGGCCCGGTTGCCTTCGGGGGTGATGGTCCGGCTGGTGAAGGCGGGTTGGTGGTTGCCGATCGGAGCGCAGTGAAGCGAGACCCTGGGGTGGATTGACGGAACGATCTGGGATACGTTCCCCATGTCGGTGGAGCCGGCTTCCGAGGGCGGCATCTCGGCGCCCCGCAGAGGGTCCCGCCCCAGGGCTTCGGAGTTGGCCGCGTACAACTCGACAAGCAGGGGATTGTGAACCAACTCGGCGTACCGATGTCCGTAGTCCCGGACCTCTACCCGGCATCCGGTGGCCAGGGCGGCGGCCTCGAAGCAGGACCGGACCCGTTCCTCCAGCACCCGTAGGCGTTCATAGTTGGAGGACCTGACGTACCACTTGGCCCGGGTCAGAGCCGGGATGATATTGGGGGCCTTCCCGCCGTCGGTGATGATCCCGTGGATCTTGTCGGTCGACAGGATGTGCTGACGGAGGGTGGAGATGTTCACATAGGACTGAATGAACCCGTCAAGAGCGTTGATGCCCTCCTCGGGAAACGCCGAGGCATGCGCCTCCTTCCCATGAAACGCCGCTTCCAGGTGACTGACAGCCAGAGACGTCGGGTCCACCACGTCGCGGGGGGAGGGGTGGACCATCATGGCTGCGGCGGCTGTGTCGAACGCTCCCGCGTTGATCAGGTCCACCTTCCCCCCGTGGCCCTCTTCGGCGGGGGTGCCCAGCACGGTGACCCGGAAACCGAGTTCCTCGGTGAGGGGTCGGAGGGCGAGGCCGGCGCCCAACGCCGAAGAGGCGATGATGTTGTGACCGCAGGCGTGGCCGATGCCCGGGAGTGCGTCGTACTCCGCACAGATCACCAACTCCGGTCCTTCCTGTCCGGACCGGGCCGCGAACGAGGTGTCCAGGCCGTAGGCGGGGTGCTCGACCGTGAAGCCGTAGCCCTCCAGCATCTCAGAGAGTCGGGCCGAGGACCGAAACTCCTGGTAAGCGGTCTCGGGGTTGTCATGGAGCCAGAGGTTCAGTTCTTCCAGGATGGGTTGTTGGTCGGCCACACGTCGGCGGGCTCTCTCTTTCAGGTCTGCGTGGGCCAACCGGGACATTGACGGAGACTTCCTCCCCGGGATGAGACGGGGTTGCCTTCTTTGGTTCACCAAGAGAGGCTAACCACCGGACATGGGATCCCGCCTGCTGCGGGCGGCACAGAATGCGCGCGACGACACCCGTATGATCTTCGACCACAGTGCTTCAGCTTCTGCTCGACCGGATCCGGGAAGAAGGCGCCATCCCCTTCGAGGTCTTCATGGAAATCGCCCTCTACCACCCCGCCGGCGGCTACTTCACCGGGGAACGGCTCAGGTCGGTCCAGGACGGGGACTTTCTCACCAGCCCGGAGGTCAGCCCGCTGTTCGGGGAGACCCTGGCGGAACTGGTGAAGAGGGAGGCGTCCGAGGCCGGACTCTGCCGCCCGATGGTGGTGGACGCAGGGGCCGGATCCGGGTCGCTTCTGCGACCGCTGCTTTCCGTCCTGGGCGAGGGCGCCGATCCCTGGGCGGTGGAGGTCTCCCCACCTGCCCGCGGAGCGCTGGGGGAGCTGGTGGGGACCCAGCAGGTGACCGAGTCCCTGGAGGGACTGCCCCGGCAGATCGCCGGCGTGATCTTCGCCAACGAACTGTTGGACAATCTCCCCATGGCGTTGGCGCGCCGGCGGGCCGACGGCTGGCGAGAACTGTGGGTAACAGAGAGCGAAGGCGCCCTGGGATGGGTGGAGACCTCGGCCCGACCGGAAGTGGAAGAATGGCTGGGAAGGTTCGCAGGTCCGACTCCCGAGGGAGGGATGGTGGAGTGCCAGTTGGCGGCGGGACGATGGGTGGTCGCCGCCCTAGGGCGGCTGGCGGCGGGAGCGCTGGTGGTGTTCGACTACGGAGACACCGCCCAGGGTCTGGAAGGCCGCCGGGCCGAGGGGACCCTCCGCACCTACCGCGCCCATCATCTGGGTCCGCCTCCCCTTGCCGACCCCGGCGGCAACGACATCACCGCCGACTTGAACTTCACCGCAGTGGCCGAGGCTGCCCGGGCGGCCGGGGCGAGTGTCTCGGTGCACCGCCAGCACGAGTTGCTGGATGACCTCGGTCTCACAGACCGGCTCCGACAACTCAGGGTTCAGGAAGCCGAGGCGGCCCGGGCGGGAGACGAGCTGCGGCGCCTCCAGACACGCTCTGTTCGCATCGGCGGGGAGACCCTCCTCCATCCCCGGGGGCTGGGAGACTTCGGTGTGCTGATAGCCCGCCGGCGGGATATAGACTTCGGTTGAGAAATGAACAACATCAAGACCGTGGTGCTCTTGGCGCTCCTCACCACCCTTTTGTGGTGGGTGGCGATCTCGCTGTTCCCCGACGGAGGGTTCTGGTTCGGGCTGGTGCTGGCCGCCATGTTCAACCTGGGCGCCTACTTCTTCTCCGACAAGATCGCTCTGGCGATGAGCCGCGCCAAGCCCGTCACAGAAGATGAACTCCCCGAGGTCTACGCGATGGTGCGCTTTTTGGCCGAGACCGCCGAGATGCCCATGCCGCGGATCTATCTGATCGACTCACCCCAGCCCAACGCCTTCGCCACCGGGCGCAATCCCCGACACGGGGTGGTGGCGGTCACCACCGGACTCTTACAGATCATGAACCGCGGCGAGCTTGAAGGGGTGCTGGCCCACGAGCTGTCCCACATCCGCAACCGGGACATCCTCATCTCGTCGGTTGCCGCCATGATCGCAGCCGCCTTGACCATCCTCGCCCGGATGGCGTTCTGGTTCGGAGGCGGCGGCCGCGGCCGGAACAACAACGCCGGAGCCATCATCATGATCGTGGCGATGATCGTAGCTCCCATCGCCGCCATCCTGATCAGGATGGCCATCTCCCGTTCCCGGGAGTACCAGGCGGACCGCTCGGGAGTGGACCTCACCGGCCAACCGCTCCTGTTGGCGTCCGCGCTGGGGAAGATCGGGATCGCCACCGAACGCATCCCCATGCGGGTCAACGACGCGGTCAGCCAGCTCTACATCGAGAATCCCCTCAAGAGCAACTTCCGCCGGGGCGGAGGGGGCGTCATGAAGCTCCTGTCCACCCACCCGCCCATCGAAGCCAGGATCAAGATCCTCGAAGAGATGGCCGATCCGTTTTCCTGAGATAACCCGACCGCACCCGGTGGGGGAATACCGAATACGAATCGGGAGGCGGACGCGCTAGGATATCCCATTCGGGAAAGCCTTTGAGCAGGCCGGGATACCCAAGCGGCCAAAGGGAGCAGACTGTAAATCTGCCGGCGAAGCCTTCGGAGGTTCAAATCCTTCTCCCGGCACCGGCTTTCCCCGAAAAGACCAAGAAGCCCCCTTAGCTCAGACGGCCAGAGCGCCTCCATGGTAAGGAGGAGGTCTCCGGTTCGAATCCGGAAGGGGGCTCTCCCGTCGGGCCGCAGGGATGACGGGCAGAGGCGGCGTAGCTCAGTTGGTAAGAGCGCTCGACTCATAATCGAGAGGTCGGCAGTTCAAGTCTGCCCGCCGCTACATGGAAAGAAAACAGGCTATCAAAGGAAGAGAAAAGGGGGTGTTTGGTTGTGGGTAAGGTGAGGTTTGAGCGGGTGAAGCCGCATGTGAATGTGGGGAC
>VXSV01000082.1 GCA_009837815.1 Acidimicrobiia bacterium | reverse complement strand
CACCCCGTGTGAGACCACCCCCACCTCGACGCCCCGGTGCCTGCCCCGAAGGGTCACGTATTCGCGGAAGCGCCCGATCTCGACGCGGTCCTCCAACCGGCCGGCCACCCGGAGGGCGCGGTCGGGATCGCCCACCACCAGCATCCGCTCGGGGATGTCCGACGCCGCAACGTTCAAAACTGGAAGATGCATGGTTCAAACCACCCTTTCATTGCCACCGTCGATCGGTATCTGTGCGCCGGTGGTGGCCGCGAAGCGGTCACTCACCAATTCTGCTACCACCTCGGCCACCTGGGCGGAGGTGACCGGGGTCCCCAGCAGGTTCCGGCGCTTGTAGGCCTCCACGTCGATTCCGTAGTGGGCGGCGCGGTTGGCCAGCAGTTCTTCGTTCCAGATTCCGGTGTCGAACACCGCGTCAGGATTGACTATGTTGACTCGGATTCCGTCGGAGGCCCACTCCAGGGCGGCCACTCTAGCCAACTGGGTGAGGGCCGCCTTGGACGAGGAGTACGCCGCGGCTCCCGGCCCGGGCGCGGGGACGTTTCTGGTGGAGACCACCGCCACCCTTCCTCCGGCCGGGGAGAGACGCAGGAACGGGTGGACCCGCGACAGCAGGTCGGCCGCCGCGTCGACGTTGACCGCCATCACGCTCCGCCATTCGGAGGCGTCCAGTTCGGCGATCGGGGAGACTCCGCCGAAAATCCCGGCGCACACCACTACGATGTCGATCCCGCCGAAGCGCTCCACCGCTTTCTCCACCGCCTCGGCCTGGGCGGCGGGGTGGGTTACGTCGCACGGAACCCCCAGCCACCCTGACGAGTCGAAGACGTCGACCACCCCGGGGGAGAGGTCCAGGCCGGTGACAGCCGCTCCCCGTTTCAGTAACTCCTCTGCGCAGGCCCGCCCGATGCCCGAGGCCGCTCCGGTCACAAGCGCCGCCATTCCGGCGAGTTCGGGGTAGGCGCCTCCCCGTCGGAGCTTGACCTGTTCCAAATCCCAGTACTCCACTTCGAAGAGGTCTCCCTCGGGAAGGGCCGCGTACCCGCCCAGGTGGTCTTCGGCCCTGGAGAGCACCGGCATGGTGTGGTGGTAGATGTCGGAGGCGATCTGGGAGTCCGAAGCGGTGGCGCCCACCGCCAGCATCCCTATCTCGGGATCCACCACCACTCTGGGGGCGGGGTCCAGCATGGTGGTCTCCCCCCGAGCCCGGTGGAGGTTGCGCTGGTAGTAGCGCTCATACTGAGCGGCGTACTCGGCCACGTCCCGGCCCACCAGGGGAATGCGCTTGGTCCGGATGACGTGCTCGGGGGTGAGCGGCCCCCGGGTCGCCACCGACGGGAGGTCGGCGCGGCCGACGAAGCGGGCCACCTCCGCCGAAGCGTGGCGCACCGAGATCAAGGGTCGGCCCGCCGCCCGGGAGATTTCTGTTCTGATCCGCGCCAATTCCACGGGATCTACCCGACCGAGCGGACTCGGGGCGGCGGCGGGGAGGGGAGCGTGGGCTTCCAACCACCGATGCGCTTGGGAGATCAGCTTCAGGTGAGATCGGTAGGCCTGGCGGGTGGTCTCCCCGTAGGTGAAGAGTCCGTGGTTCATCAGCACCATGCCGGTCGAGCCGTCCCCGCCGGAGGTCCACATGTCACGGACCACCCGGGCCAGGTCGAAACCGGGCATCACGTAGGGGACGATCAAGACCCCTTCGCCCAGGACCTCCCTAATCCGGTCGGCGCCGTCCGCCAGATTGGTGAGGGTGACGATCGCATCGGCGTGGCTGTGCAGGATCGCCCGGTGGGGTATCAGGGCATGGAGCAGGGACTCCACCGACGGCTGGGGAGCAGCGGGATCGAGCCTCGCAGCCGACAGTTCCCGCATCATCTCCAAATCCGAGAGGCTGTCGACGTCCAGGAGTCGGCGTAGACGGCGGATGGGCAGTGGCGCGAAACCCTCCTTTTCGATGCCGGCCAGGTCCCATCCCGATCCCTTCACCCAAAGCGTGTCCACCTCCTCGCCGGTTATGTCGAAAAAGGGCGCCTTGACCGAGGTGTTGCCTCCGCCGTGGAGCACCATGGCCGGGTCGGATCCGATCAGCCGGGAACCGTACACGCACTCGGCCAGGGGGTCGGAGGGCGCCGGCGCCAGATGATCGTCCCAGAGGTATTTCACCACGCTTTCACCTCAGTACGGAGTGTCGCCGCCGTCGATGCTGATCGACTGGCCCCTGATGATCAGCGCCTCGTCGGACAGCAGGAACGCAATCACCCGCCCGACCTCCAGCGGTGCGATCCGCCGCCCCAGCTGAGAAGGTCCCATCTGTCCCAGGAGATCTTCGGCCGGCACGCCCAGGCGGGGAGAGAGCCAGTCCGCCACGCCGACCAGCATCCGGGTGTCCACCCCTCCGGGACAGACGGCGTTGACATTGATGCCGTCGGTGGCCCATTCCATCGACAGTGAGCGGGTGAGTCCCATCACCGCCGCCTTGGAGGCGTTGTAGGCGGCCATGTTCGGGTAACCGACCTTGCCGCAGTTGGAACTCACGTTCACCACCGCTCCGCCTCCGTGCTCCCGCAGGTGGGCGCCCACCGCCCGGGCGAACACGAACGAACCGGTGACATTAACCTCCAACTGGCGGTTCCAGTCGGACGCCGAGGCTTCCCAGGCGGTGTCGAGGAACACCACCCCCGCACAGTTGACCACCCCGTCCAGCCGTCCGAAGCGTTTCACGCTATCAGCAACCACCGACTGTGCGTCATCCTCGGAGGTGACGTCGGCGGATAGGGCCAAAGTCCGCCTGCCTTCGGGATCAACCTGTGAGGCGGCCTCCGATGGCGCCGTCAGGTCCACCATCGCAACGCCCCGCGCGCCCTCCTCCAGCAGGGCCCGGGTGGCGCCCTGCCCGATCCCTCCACCTGCTCCTGTCACCACATACACACGATCCGACAGTCTCATGGGTTCATTCCGCTCACCAGGTCGGCCCGGCCAGGACTCCGCCGTCCACCACCAGGTCGGCGCCGGTGATCCACCGGGCCAGGGGAGACGCCAGGAACACACAGGCGTCCCCCACGTCCTCGGGGGCGCCCAGCCTCTCCATGGGCGCTGCGGCTTTCCATCGGGCCACCCCCTCGGGGAACTGCTCTTCGATCCCGGCGCGGTGGATCAGGCCCGGTGAGACCGAGTTCACCCGGATGCCGTGGGCGCCGTACTCCAGCGCGGCGGCCCGGGCGTGCATGATCACGCCGGCCTTGGTCACCGCATAGTGGCCGTGGAGCGCCGCCGGCTGGCTGCCCTCGATGGAGGAGATATGGATCACCGAGCCCGAAGACTGCCGGGAGATGAGATGAGCGGCGACAGCCTGGGTGAGGCGGTGAACGGCGGTCAGGTTGGTGTCGACCATTCTCCGCCACTGCTCGTCGTCCATCTCCGGCATCGCCACCAGGGTCTGGTCGGCGGCGTTGTTCACCAGGACGTCGAGTTTCCCGAAAGAGACTACGGCCGCCTCAACCACCCGTTCGGGCCCGTCGGGTTGACGCAGGTCGGCTGTCACCTCCGCAACCGGTCCGGGCAGAGATTCAACCAGAGGTCCCAGGTCGGTGGTGCGAGTGTGCGCCAACACCGACGCTCCGGCCTGGGAGAATCGCCTTGCGATCCCCTGGCCGATCCCTCCTCCCGCCCCGGTGACGGCCACCACCAGGCCGGTGAGATCGAGCATGGAGGCAGGGGTGGGTAGGACGCTCATTGCCAGTCAGTTCCGGGTCAGCTCTTCGATGCGGCGAGCCGCCCGGGGGTATTGGCCGATCAGATCGGCGCAGTCGCCCAGTTCGAAGCGGTCCGGACGCCACGGGGGCGCCATGGTGGCGCCCACCAGGCTCCACTCGCCGGTGGTGGAGGCGCCCATCCACACCCCGGCCGGCACCGTCACGCAGGGCCTCTGTCCTGTTTTCAGGTCCTTTCCGAGGACCGGATGGTCCGCCGACCCGCCGGGGTGCAGCAGCAGCATGCTTGCCGGGGCGCCCAGGTAGTGATGCCAGATCTCGGGAGCGTCCAGTCGGTGCATGGCGGAGAAGTCTCCGGGTCGCATCAGGAAATAGATTGCGCTTGCGTGATCATCGAGCCAGATCCGGGTCCACATGCCGCCTTCGGACGGAAGGGGCTCAAGTCCCAGGATGGAAATAACCTGGTCGGCGTTCATCCGGCCAGGGTGCGGGCGCGGCCCGTCACCTCTCGGGCGACTGCTTCGACGTCCACGGTGAGCACTTCGCCTTCCGCCATAACCTGCCTTCCCTCCACCCACGAGGAGTGAACCGCGGCGGGGGATCCCGACCAGACCAGCCGGGAGATGAGGTCGTCTTCTTCGGGGATCACAGGACCGAAGGCCGGGTCGGTGAGGGAGACGGCGATCATGTCGGCAGGGTTGCCCGGCGCCAGCCTGCCCAGGTCTGGCCTGCGGATGGCGTCGGCCGCTTCCCGGGTCACCATCGCCAGGGCTTCGTGGGGCAGCAGGGCGGCGGCGTCCTGGGAGCGGATGCGGGCCAGGCGCATTGCCATCCGCATCTCCTCGAACATGTCCAGCCGATGGTGGGAAGCAGGTCCGTCGGTGGCGATTCCCACCGGGATCCCGGCTGCCCGCATCTCCGCCACCGGGGCGATGCCGGAGGCGTGCTTGCCGTTGGAGGAGGGGCAGTGAGCCACCCCTGCGCCCGACTCGGCCAGGATGTCGATGTCCTCGGGTGAGATCCACACCGAGTGGGCGGCCATGGTCGGCGAGTCCAGGATGGCCACTTCCTTCAGGAAGGCGGTGGCGGACATGCCGGTCTGTTCACGTACCGCCCCCACCTCCCAGGCCTGTTCATCGACGTGAATGTGGACCAGTGCCCCGTTGGCGGCCGCAGCTTCGGCCACGCTGCGCAGGCACTCCTCGGAGATGGAGTAGACGGCGTGGGGTCCGATCCCCACCTGGATCAGGGCGCTTTCGGACCAACGCTTCATCAGTTCGGTCATCTCATCCAACTGCTGCTGCAGGGAACCGAACAACCCGCTCAGCTTGGCGTCTTCGATGAGCGGAGCGGTAACAACGCACCGGAGCCCCGCCCAGGCCGCCC
>VXSV01000144.1 GCA_009837815.1 Acidimicrobiia bacterium | reverse complement strand
CCTCCCACCCGTCCCAATCGGGCCGTCTGCAAGGCGCAGACAATTCCACAGACGATCAGGGCGGCGAAGACCGACCATTCCAGCGTGTCATGGTCCTGGCCGGCAGCCAGGACGGCGATGGCCGTGATCAACACGATGATGGCCAGCACCGTCATCACGCCCTGGATCGCCACCACGCCCGCCAGCCAGGGCGAGCAACGCTCGTCCGGCTCGTAGCGGATGCCTTCGTTCACTTGGGCTGACAAGAGTCATCACCTGTGTCTGTGAGCGTCATGTTGCCGGTGGCGGTCGCCACGCCTACCCCCGGCCGGCGCCAGGGGACAACCAAAGATAATCGGCGACGCTTCGACCACACCGGGGGCGTCGCCTGTCAGGACTCTCGGCCGGCTTCAGGGTCCTCCTCATAGGCCACGGCGGCAGCCAAATCGTCACACCCTATGTCTTCCAGCCGCCATGTGGAGTTCGTTATGCGTGGGCAGCGGAACAGGCCGGCGCGCTCCCCGCGGAGCATCTCGGGGGGCACCTGAAAGGTTGAAAATTCCGTGCGAAGGCCCATGCCCCAGGCTTTGGCCAAGGCTTCCTTGCCTGTCCAGAAGGAAAGGAACGTATCCAGCCACCGCTGTCCCTCCAGTCCGGCAAGGAGCGCCCGCTCCTGTGGGCCGAAGGCCGTTTCCACCAATTCTTCCAGGTTCTTGCGGGGTCTTCGCTCCTCCACATCCACCCCCACCCTGCCCCGATGGGAGAGCGCCACCAACCCATGGCCGCCGCTGTGGCTGATGTTGCAATGTATCGCCACGCGATCGCCCCGAACCAGGGGAATCGGCTTGCCGTACTTGGAAAACTCGAATGTGAGTTCTCCGTTGTCGCAACCCAAAGCAACACATAGCACGGCCCGGAGCGCACCCCGGCACAGCACAAACTGCCGGCGTGGGGCCGGGTAAAGAAACCTGCGGCAACGTTGCCGCTCCCCGGCATCAAGCAGGCTCCAAGCCGCTGCTTCACGCCCCGAATCCGGCGTCAGGGCGACGCGGACAATCTTGGTCGGGCCTGGACTGCGGTATGAACCCCACCAACGGAGGCTGTCTCCCACCAAGCCGCGACCACCCTGCCGACCCGTCGTCATCAGACCGTCAGCGGGGCAAAGGGCCGACCGAGGTCGGTTGTGTCGGAATTTAAGGGATCAGGCGGCCCTGGCATCCAGGAACGCTATGAGTTCCCCCACAGAATTGATGCTCGCGCACTCTTCCATGCTCACGTCGACGCCGAACTCTTGGGCCACCAACTTGGCGAACGCCACAAAGTCCAACGACGAGACCCCCGAATCCCGGAGGCTTGAATCCAGATCCAGCGGGCGACCCGGGGGACGACCTTCAATCTCCAGATTCTCATCGACCAGTGCCCTGATCCTCTCTTCGGTGGAAGACATGTGTTTCTCCTGTCTCGAGGCCTACATCCGTTCCGACGCCATCGCCAAGACCGCGTCAAAACACAAACCATCCTAATAGAGAACCCGAGGTTCCCGAAGAGCGCAGACGTGACCGCGGATTGACCGAGGTCCGGCGCTGCGGCTCCTGGCTATGGGGCCGCAGCACTGCCGCCCGGAGGCTGTATCCAGTGCCGCCGCCGCTGGAAGGGATAGCCCGGAAGGGCCACTCGACGCCGGACCTCACCCGCAAACAAACCGCCGAACGAAACGTCCAGCCCAGCCTGGTAAGCGCCTGCCGCCGCTTCGACAATTCCGGGACCCGAGTCCGGCGCTTCCCCGTTGACGCGTGGACTCACCAGGGTGGAAAGTATCACCGGGGTCCTTAGTGAACCGGACCGGCGGCGGCGAAGCTCCTCTCCGAGCGACGAATCGGGACCGGCTACCACTATTGCATCCACCCCGAACCGGGCCAGGGCCTCCCCCCAACCCCGGACATCGGGAGAACCCCCGACCTGGGACAGCCAGCAGTCGGAATCCAGATCCTCCGACGACTCCACCACCCGGCCCGAGACACCGTTCAACAGGGTTACGGACGGGGCGACCGGCGCGAGGCCGTCGAGCTCAGCCTCCAGGACAGCCCGGTCGTCACGATCAGACGAGGAGTTCCCCAGGGCGCCCAGGGCGACCGCCAGTCCCAGACCTTGCTCCAACCCGAAGACCCCGGCCGCTTGCGCCGCCGCTATCGCTCCGGGACCATACCCCAACACAGCGTTGGGACGAATGCCCAGGCTTGCCCATTGGGCGGTCAGAGCGCACGCCAACGCATAGGCGGCCGGGTAGGCCGTTTCCGGATCATCCGGTTCGCCGACCCCGGGACGGCGGAACATCGCCTCCAGAAGCGACCTCCCCCGCTTTTGACGCATCACACCGTCGCAGTGGTCCAGCACCGCCCGAGCCACCGGCTCGCTGCGATACACCTCCTCGCCGATCGCGCGTGAAAAGCCATCCGCTCCCGGGTAGACGAACGCCACCCGGGTCGCTCCCTCAGGCATCTCCCAATCGGGGAACTCATAGGTCTCCGAAACCGTCCGCAGCTCCTGGCGCAGCTCGCGGACATTGCGGAACAGAAGCCCGGCGCGGTGAGGGAAGTGGCTCCGACCCACTCCCGCAGTCCACGCCAGATCGGACAGATATGCATCGGAGAATGTGCTATCTCCGCCATCGAGCCAAAAGAGGTAACGCCTCGCCAGATCTCGGAGGGCCCCCGCCGACTTCCCGGACAGCGGCAGGAATCGAACCCCACGGGTAGGGGACTCTCCTGATGCCGAGGAGCCGTCAATCCCCGGAGGAAGCGATACGGGTAAGGCCAGGGCGCCGCCCGCCACCAGGTCGGCGCGGGCCGCGGCGCCGTTCCCCACCGGCCGGTAGCCCTCGACCAGAACATGAGCGTTGGCCCCCGAGAGCCCGAACGCATTGACCCCCGCCAGGGGAAGGCGCCCGGAGTCGGACGGCCAGTGCGCTCCCTCGGACGTCACTCGCAGAGGGATCCGATCCCAGTCGATATGCGGATTTGGATCCCTGAAGTGCAGGTGCCTGGGGATCCTGCCTTCATTCATGGCGAGCACCGTCTTGATGAAGGCCGCGATCCCCGCCGCCCACTCAGTGTGACCGATATTGGACTTGACTGATCCGATGAGCAGCGGACGTTGCTCCGACCGCCCGTCGCCGTAAACCGCCGCGGCTGCATTCAACTCGATGGGATCGCCCAACTGCGAGCCGGTGGCGTGCGCCTCCAGATAGTCGACCCGGGACCCCGCCACACCGGCTTGCAGCAAGGCTTGCGTCATCACCCGTTCCTGGGCCGGGCCGTTCGGCACGGTCAGCCCGGCGCTCGCCCCGTTCTGGTTGACCGCCGACCCTCGTATGACGGCCCATATCCGGTCGCCGGCGGCCTCGGCTTCCCTCAATCGCTTCAACACCACCATGCCGCAGCCCTCGCCTCGTACATATCCATCGGCGGAGGCGTCGAAGGGACTGCAATGCCCGGTCGGTGACAACATGCCGATATCCATCATGAACCTGGACACCGAAGGAGATAGCACCACATTCACTCCCCCCGCCAGAGCCAGATCCACCTCGCCGCGCTGCAAGCCCACCACAGCCTGATGAACCGCAGCCAGCGACGAAGCGCAGGCCAGGTCGATCGGCATCGCAGGTCCTTCCAGGCCCAGAGCGAAAGCCACCCGGCCGACCGCCACGCTCCCGGTCGTGCCCAGGTAACTGTCCGCCCTGTTGGCGGCCTCGATCAAGTCCCGGTATTCGGCGCTGCCCACCCCCGCATACACCCCGCTGCGGCTGCCCCTCAAACTGCCGGGATCCATCCCCGCGTCTTCCAGTGCCTGCCAACTCGTTTCGAGCAGGATCCGCTGCTGGGGATCCATCAACTGCGCCTCGAGCGGCGAAATCCCAAAGAACCTGGAATCGAACCGGTCGATCCCGTCCACGAAGGCCCCCCGCCGGTATGCGACATCGGCGGACTCGGGATCCCCCACCACGCCATCCCATGCCCCGGCGTCCCGCCGACCGTCGGTCACGGCGTCAGCACCGGAGTCCAAGAGATCCCAGAATGCCCCCAGGTTGTCCGCTCCCGGGAATTTGGCGGCCATACCCACCACCGCGATGCCATCATCGTCGACGACGGTCGCCGGGGGTCGCTCCGGGGCCGGCTGCTCCGGGGCCGGCTGCTCGGGCGATGTCCGGGCCTCGCCGGGTTGACCGAGTTCCGAAACCAGGTGCCCTGCCAGGGCGGCGATGTCCGGGTAGTCGAAGACAACGGTGTTGGAAGCCACGTATTCACCGGCAAATGCGCGGTTCAGGCGGTTGCGCAACTCCACGGCCATCAGCGAATCCATTCCCAGGTCGAAGAAGCCAACCGTCGGGGAAGGCGCCTTGGGCAGCCTGAGCACCGCTTGCACCTCCTGCTGCAGGAAGGACACGAGCACTTCTTCAGGCTCTATTGTCGGCGCGTTTGTAAACAGGGTCAGCAGGTCGTCGGAGGAGACGCCGTCATCGGATGCATCGTCGGGATCTGCAGACAGCAGGTCCTCCAGCAACGGAGGACGATCCTCGACAGCCTCCTCGAAAACCGACCAGTCCATGGACATCACCACCGACCCGGTGTTGTCCTGACGCACCAGCCTCTCCAGAGCCCGGATCCCTTGCTGCGGGGTGAACCAACGCCCTCCGAGCGCCGCTCGGCGCCGCTCGATGCGGTCTCGTTGCTCGGCGGCTTCCCCGATCTCCGACCACGCGCCCCAGGCGATGGCCTGGCCGGGTAGACCGAGCGCCCGTCGATGGGCGGCAAGCTGATCCAAGAAGGCGTTGGCGGCGGCATGATTGGCCTGACCGGGATTGCCCATCACACCGACCCGGCTGGAGAAAAGACAGAAGAGGTCCAGGTCCCGGCCCTCGGTGGCGCGGTGCAGGTGCCAGGCGCCCACGATCTTGGGCGCCAGCACCTGTTCGAAGCTCTCCCATGTCTGGTTGGTGAGGGCGGCGTCCGATAGCACGCCCACGCTGTGAATGACCCCACCCAGCGGCGGCAAGTCGGCGTCGATCCGCGCCAGCATGGCGTCCACCGCCTCGGGATCGGTGACGTCCGCCAGTTCAACTTCCACTCGGACGCCGCGCCGGCGCAGCGCTTCTATGGTTTCTGTCGCGGCGGCGTCAGGATCCCGACGGCCATTCAGGACGATGGCCCCCGCACCCCGATCCGCCAGCCATTCGGCAACCGCGCACCCGCTTCCCCCCAGGCCTGGCGCGTGTACACATCTGACGCGGG
>VXSV01000117.1 GCA_009837815.1 Acidimicrobiia bacterium | reverse complement strand
ACCCCCACCGCCCCGGCGGCGGCCACACCCAACCACACTCCGGCGTCCTGGAACATCGAGAAGGCAGAACCCGGATTCTCCAGATAGGTGAACCAGAGGAGATCGGGAACCACCTCCAGTCGCTCCTCGTCAAAGCTCTCGGAAGCCCACCGCTTGGTGATCTGGTCGGCCGCCGCCACGGCCGCGGCCGTCCCCACAGCCAATCCGAAGGTGGAGATCAGCTTCGGGCGGCGCACTCTATGCAACTGTCTATATAAGGAAGGTAGCGCAAGCGGGCCACCGGAATCGGTTTGCCGCACATGTCGCAGTCGCCGTAGGTGTTGCGGTCCATCTTGGAGAGGGCGTCGTTCACTTTCTCCAAGAGCAGGGAGGCGTTGCGTTGGAGTGACATCTGCGTCTCATAGTCGGTGGCTGCCGCGCCCGCCTCGGCGCTGGCCGGGTCGGAGCTCCGCTCTCCTGCGCCCTCCGCCATCCTGGCTTCTTCCATGGCCTGGCCGTAGACCCCTATCAACCCCAGAATCCGGCTCTGCTCCTCCTCGAGCCGGGCGCGAAGTTGCGAGATGGTCCTGTCGTGCAGCACTCTGGCCATGAAAAGTTCTCCTCGACCCGATTTACCGGATTAGAGGTTATCGCATCAGAGAATCAATTCAACCTCTTTGAACCACGACTTTGAGGTTCCTCCGTTAACCACCCGCGCTCTCCACATGTAGCATTCACCTTTGTCGTCCCTCGTCCTGAGAGAGCATGTCCCCAACCGACTTCGCCCGTATCCCACCCCAGGTCCACTTCCCTGACCTCGACGCGGAGATAGCGCTCATCTGGGAGGAAACCGACGCCTTTTCCGAATCCATCCGGCGCAGACCCGCCGACCGCGAGTACACCTTCTATGACGGGCCGCCCTTCACCACCGGCCGCCCCCACTACGGCCACATCCTGGCGGGGGTGATCAAAGACATCGTTCCCAGGTATTGGACGATGCGGGGGTATCGCATCGAGCGCCGTTTCGGGTGGGACACCCATGGTCTGCCCATCGAGATGGAGGTGCAAAAGCTTCTTGGGATCAGTGGACCCCGCGAGATAGCCGAACTGGGAGTGGATCGTTTCAACGAAGCCTGCCGGGAGATGGTGGAGCAAACCACCGAGGAGTGGGAGGAAGTGACCAACAGGATCGGAAGGTGGGTGGACTTCCGCAACGACTACAAGACCATGGACCCGGGGTTCATGGAGAGCGTGTGGTGGGTGTTCAAGCAACTGTGGGACAGGGACCTGATCTACCGGGACTTCAAGGTGCTGCCCTACTCATGGGCCTGCGCCACACCCCTCTCCAACTTCGAGTTGAACCTGGGCGGGTACCAGGAGGTGGACGATCCCTCCATAACCGTGAAGCTTGCAGTCACCGAGGGAACCGGGCCGGTCAGGTCCGGAGACCACCTGCTGATCTGGACCACCACGCCTTGGACCCTCCCCGGCAACCTGGCGGTGGCGGTCGGTCCCGACATGCGATATGTCGCCATACCCCAAGATGGGGAACGCCACTGGGTGGCGGCGGAGTTGGCCGCCTCGGTATGGGACGATCCCCCCGAACCGGTGGCCGAGGGCAGGGGCGCCGAGTTGGTCGGCAGCCGCTACGAGCCTGCGTTCCCCTACTTCGAGCACCTTTCATCCCAGGGGGGTTTCACGGTGTTGCCCTCCGCGGACGTCACCGCCGAGGAGGGGACCGGTCTGGTGCACATGGCGCCCGCCTACGGAGAAGCCGACTTCGAAACCTTCGCGGCCAACCGGCTCGAATTGCTGGTGGACCCCATAGACGCCGAGGGACGCTTCACCGACCAGGTCCCGGATGTGGCCGGGGAAAACGTGAAGGACGCCGACCGCACTCTGATCCGCCTGCTGGAGGAATCGGGCAAACTGGTCAAAAAGGGGCGCATCCGACACTCCTATCCCTTCTGCTACCGCACCGACACCCCCCTCATCTACAAGGCCATACCCACCTGGTTCGTGAAAGTCTCGGGGCTTAGGGAAAGGCTGGTGGAACTGAACGAACGCATCCATTGGGTTCCGGGGTATGTGGGAGAACGCCGGTTCGGAAACTGGCTGGGCGAGGCCCGTGACTGGGCCATCAGCAGGAACCGCTATTGGGGGTCATGCATTCCGGTCTGGGAGTGCGCGGCGTGCGGGACTCAGCGCTGCGTCGGCTCTCTCGACGAGTTGGAGCAGTGCTCGGGTCGGCGACCCTCCGACCTTCACAAGCATGTAGTCGACCTGATCACCTTCCCCTGCGCCGAAGTCGGTTGCCAGGGGGTCATGCGGCGGGTCCCCGAGGTGTTGGACTGCTGGTTCGAGTCGGGGTCGATGCCCTATGGGCAGCATCACTACCCCTTCGAGAACCGGGAGCGATTCGAGAATAACTTCCCGGCCCACTTCATAGCCGAGGGGCTGGACCAGACCCGGGGATGGTTCTACACCCTGCACATCCTGGCCGCCGCCCTGTTCGATCAACCCGCCTTCTCCAACTGCGTGGTCAACGGGATGATCCTCGCCGCCGACGGACGAAAAATGTCAAAGCGCCTCAAGAACTATCCCGAGCCCATCGAGGTGCTGGACAAATTCGGGGCCGACGCCCTGCGCGCCTATCTGATCAACTCCCCGGTGCTGCGCGCCGAGCCGCTCCGATTCTCCGAGGAGGGCGTGAAAGAGGTGGTGCGCACCGTGCTGCTGCCGCTGTGGAACACCTTTTCCTTTTTCACCACCTACGCCGAGGCGGATGGAATTTCTTTGTCCGACATCTCCGCCGCGCCCCCGCCATCGGAACGCCCCGCTCTGGACCGGTGGATCCTCTCGGTGCTGCAAAGCCTGATCACCGAGGTGCGCACCCGGATGGACGGCTACTACCTCTACGCGGTGGTCCCTCCCACCCTCGGGTTCATCGACCATCTCACCAACTGGTACGTCCGCCGCTCCCGGCGGCGCTTCTGGAGAAGCCGTGGAGAGGACGACTCCGACAAGCTGGCCGCCTTCGCCACCCTCTATGAGGTGCTGGTGACCTTCTCGGAGGTGCTTGCGCCGGTGCTGCCGTTCATCACCGAGAGAATCTATCGGACCCTGGTGGTCTCCTGCGACGCCTCTTCTGTCCCGAGTATCCATCTGCGCGACTTTCCCGCACCGCGGACCGGGCTGATCGACGACGGACTCGAAGAGGGGATGGCGCTGGCCCGGACGGTGGTGAGACTCGCCCATGCCCTCCGCAAGCGGCACAACATCCGGGTCCGCCAACCGCTCTCGGCCCTTACGGTGAACCTGGCCGCCCAGCACCGGACGGAGACCCTCGAAGCCCTCTCGGAGTTGGTGCAAGGGGAGGTCAACGTCCGGCGCCTGAGGGTGCTGAGTGGTGAGCAGGCCGCCGTTGAGCTGTCCGCCAAGGCCGACTTCCGCAGTTTGGGTCCCCGACTGGGCGCACGCACACCGCAGGTGGCCCAAGCCATAGAACGCCTCGGCAGGGTGGACATCCAGCGTCTCCTGGATGGTGAAACCATCGAAGTTGCGGGGACTGAGATAACCGGAGAAGACGTGGTGGTGCGCCGAACCGCCCCGGAGGGGACCGCCACGGCGGTAGAGCAGGATCTCACCGTGACCCTGGACATCGACCTCACCGAGGAGCTGATCACCGAAGGAGTGGCCCGGGAAGTCACCGCCCGTCTCCAGCAACACCGGCGGGAAAGCAACCTCCAGGTCACCGACCGTATCTCGCTGACCTGGGAATCCGGTCATCCGGCGGTGGCGAAGGCCATGGAGACCCACGGACAGATGATCGCAGACGAGCTGCTGGCCACCGAATGGCAAAGAGGACCCGGTGAGACCTCCCTGGCGGTGGGTGACTACCCGCTCTCGGTCACCATGAAAGCAGTTCCGGTTCCCTCAACCGGTGGAGATGGGTGACCTCAGAGCAGACCGCGGATCTGGGCGGCGGCCGCGTCCAACTCCGTCATGTGGTCGTCCATGGCGCTTGGCAAACCGGTCACCGTCGACTTGACCACGGACATCACGATCCGGTAGCGCTCGATTTCGGCCAGCATGAGTTGGGCTGCTCGCTCTCTCCGGCGATCCAGCTCACCGAGGTCCGCCGAAGCGGCGGCGGGCTTGCTCCCGGTGGACGCCTCGGCCGCTTCCCGCCGGGCCGCTGACACCAGCTGCGAGGCGCTCTCCCGGGCCTCGTCGATGATGCGACGCGCCTCGGCGCGGGCCTCCGACAGGACCCCGGCGGCCTCTCCGGAGTCCCCTGCCGCGGGCTGGCTTTTGATCTCGGCGACAATCCGGTCGCGGTCGGCCAGAAGTTCCTCGTATTCCTTCAGAGAGAGAGCGACCTCATCCAGGAATTCGTCGACTTCCTCCAGGTGGTAGCCGCGAAGCGCGGTTCGGAAGAACTTTTCCTGGATGTCATCAGGTGTGAGGGGCATGTGGGAACCGATCTCTAGACCAAAGCGCAAGACTCGATTATAAAACGCCGCCGCGCTAAACCAGCCATCTTCTCCCGCTCAAATGTCCGCCGGTGGCTGCCGGAAGAATACGCCGGGGCTAACAGACGATGCTCTGAAGGATGTAGATGGCCACGAACAGGGCCAGTGGAGAGAGATCGACGCCCACTGTTCCCGCCCGGAGCGGAGGGATCAAGGAGCGAAAGGGCCTCAACAGCGGATTGAGCATGCGATCGAGCAGGTCTTTCACGTTGCGCAGGGGGTGGCCCGTCGGGGCGGGAATCCAACTCAGCACCACCCAGATCAGGACCGCCCATCTGGCCAGGTCCAGCACCTGGCACAGAAGACCGCTCAGCACTTCAAGTCCCCATCTTCCCGGTCAGCCATCGGGGGAGGATGGCCACATCCCGATCTTTTCCAACCTGGCTTGTTCGGCAGGCGAGACGGTGACTCCCGGCGGGCTGACCAGCACCAGGCCGTCTCCCACCTGAGAGACCTCACCCTGGTTGAAGCTGACCAAGCCGGTGGCGTAGTAGACAACCCCCTGGGCCACCTCCGGAGGGAGGAAACGCAGATCGAGCATCACCGGAACGCTCGCCTTGTACCAGGAGGTCAGGTGGAGGCAATCCGCGAAGCCGTCCACCTGCAGGATCTCGGTCTCCACGTCAATGAGAGATCTGGCAGTGCGTTCCTTGGGGATTCTGGGCAACTCCGGCCGGGGCGTCGTGGCGCTGCGCCCATCGGAGGGCCTATTGGGAATCAGGCGGACATTTCCCGAGGTGGGGCGGGTCACCGCCACCGGTGACGGCGGAGCGGACGCCCAGGCGTCTTCCTCTTCCACCAACCCGAGGAAGTCCCACATTCTCCCCATGAAGTTCTTGCTCATGTTCCTCCAAAAATAGCCCGGCCCACCC
>VXSV01000134.1 GCA_009837815.1 Acidimicrobiia bacterium | reverse complement strand
AGGGCTACGGAATACCGGGGGTGGTGGTGGACGGGATCGATGTCTTCTCGGTGTTTGCGGCGGCCGAGGCGGCGGTGGCCAGGGCGCGGGCCGGGGACGGGCCCACCCTGATCGAGGCCAAGTGCTACCGATGGCGCGGGCACAATCTGGGCGACGCCGAGCATCTCTACCGGGAACGCCGGGAGGTGGAGGACGCCCGCCGGGATGATCCTCTTCACCGCTTCCGCCAGGCCGTCTCCGACAGGCTGGAACCCGGCGCCCTGGCCGGAATCGAGGCCGCCGTGGACGAAGAGATCGATAATGCAGCCGGATTCGCCGCCGAGTCGCCGCCTGCTGATCCCCAAACCGCCCTGGAGGGGAGCTACTGATGCGGGAGATCACCTTCCTCGAGGCGGTGCGGGAGGCCCAAGCCGAGGCGCTGGCGTCCGACGACCGGGTGTTCATCATGGGACAGGAGATCGGTTCATACGGAGGGGTGTTCCGCGCCACCCAGGACTTGGAGCGCCGGTTCGGCGATCACCGGGTTCGCGACATGCCGATCGCCGAGCAGTCGATGCTGGGCGCGGGTGTGGGCGCGGCGGTGATGGGGATGCGGCCCATCGTCGAGGTGATGTTCATGGACTTCGTCGCCTGCGGCATGGACGCCATCGTGAATCACGCCGCCAAGATGCGCTACATGTCCGGTGACCAACTGCGGGCGCCGATGGTCATCAGGACCCAGGGGGGGTCGGGCACTCACCACGGCTCCCAGCACTCCCAGACCCTGGAGAGTTGGTTTCTGCACGTCCCCGGGCTGGCGCTGGTGGTCCCGTCGACGCCCCAGGACGTCAAAGGCCTCTTCAAGACTTCGGTGGCGCTGGAGCATCCGGTGCTGTTCGTCGAGCACCGGGCCCTGTACAGGACCACAGGACCGGTCGCCGACCCGGTGGCGCCCATCCCCCTCGGACAGGGAGTAATCAGGCGCCGGGGAGATGACGTCACCGTGGCGGCGGTGGGCAAGTCGGTCCATCAGGCCCTGGCGGCGGCCCTCGAGATGGAGCAAGAGGGTGTCTCGGTGGAGGTGATCGACCTAAGGACCCTGGTGCCCATGGATGTCGACATCGTCCTGGAGTCCCTCTCCCACACCCACCGGTTGGTGGTTGCCCACGAAGCCGTGGAGAGAGGAGGCTGGGCGGGGGAGTTGGTCTCCAGGGTGGTTGCCGAGGGGTTCGACGAGTTGGACGCCCCGCCCCTTCGGGCGGGCAGCAAGGCGACGCCCATTCCCTTCGCCCGGGAACTCGAGGAGGCCATGATCTCTGACGAGCGTCTGATCGCCCGCCGGATCCGAGAAAGCCTCGACCTCGCGGAGCGCCCGGCATGACCAGGGCCGCGGTGGACATCGGGGGGACCTTCACCGACGTTGTCACCATCGAGCAGTCCACCGGCCGCCTGGTCCAGGCCAAGGCCCTGACCACCTATCCCGATCCGACCCCGGGGTTCCTGGCGGCTCTGGCCAAAGCCACCGACCGCGACGGGTTGGAGACCGTCGGGTACGGCACCACCCTGGCCACCAATGCGGTCCTCACCCGCTCCGGCGCCAAGACTGCGCTTCTGACCACCCAGGGTTTCCGCGATGTGCTGGAGATACGTCGAACCCACCGCTCCACTCTCTTCGACATCTTCGAGGAGATCCCCGCCCCGATCGCGCCCCGGCCTCTCCGGTTCGAGATTCCCGAGAGGACCGCAGCCGATGGAAGCGAGGTGAGGGCCCTCGACGAGCAGGCGGTCCGGGCCGCAGCCGGAAAGATTCGTCAAGCCGGGGTGGAATCGATCGCGGTCTCCTACCTCTTTTCTTTCATGAACCCGGCTCATGAGCTGCGCACCCGCCAAATCCTGGCCGAAGAGCTGCCGGAACTCTCGGCCGACATAACCATCTCCTCGGAGGCGCTTCCCCTCCACCGCGAGTACGAGCGCACCAGCACCACCGTGATGAACGCCTATCTGACTCCCCTGGTGAGAAGCTACTTCAGCCGACTCCGCGCCGAGTTGGCCGAAAGCAAGCTGTATGTGTGGTTGCAGATGATGCAGTCCAACGGCGGTTTGGTGCGCCCCGACCGGGCGGCCTCCTTTCCCATCCTCACCCTTCTGTCGGGACCGGCCGGGGGGGTGATGGCCTCGGCCTATCTCGGACGGCTGCTGGGGGAGACCCATCTGTTGACCCTCGACATGGGTGGGACCAGTTGTGATGTGGCCGGAATCACCGACGGCGAGCCCGACACCAGACTCGACTTCGAGATCGGCGGCTATTCGGTGTCGTATCCCACTCTGGACATTCACACCGTCGGCGCCGGCGGGGGGAGCATCGCCAAGGTGGACGGGTTCGGGAGGGTGTCGGTGGGCCCGGACTCGGCGGGATCGGATCCCGGACCGGCCTGCTACGGCCGCGGAGGAGAGTTCCCCACTGTCACCGACGCCAACCTGGTGCTGGGCGTCTACGACCCCGACTTCCAGATGGGAGGAGAGATATACCCCGACATCGACCTGGCCGCCCGGGCAATCGAAGAGCATGTGGGCAAACCCCTGGGGCTCTCGGTCGTCGACGCGGCGGTGGGGATCGTCCGGCTGGTCAACGCCAACATGATGCACGCCCTGCGCACCGTATCCATCGAGCGGGGCCGAGACCCCCGAGACTTCGCGCTGGTGCCCTTCGGCGGAGCGGGACCCACCCACGGGGTGCACATCGCCGAGGAACTTGCCCTGCGCCGGGTGGTGATTCCTCCCATCCCGGGCTGCAACTCGGCGCTCGGGATCCTCGCTTCCGACGTCCGACATGACCTGGTGGCCACCCTTCGAGCCCGTGTGGCCCGTCTCGATCCCTCGGACCTGGGAGAGACGCTCTCGGAGCTTGCGTCCGAAGCCCGACGGGAACTGGATGAAGACAGCATCCCGCCCCAGAGTCGGACCCTCCGGGCCAGCCTCGACATGCGCTATGCCGGTCAGGCCTATGAGCTGAACGTGCCCTTATCCTCGCTTCGTCCCGATGCTTCCACCCTGAGCCGGGCGATGGCCGACTTTCACCACTCTCACCGCACCCGGTACGGCCACTCGCTGGGAGACGACCTGGTCGATCTGGTGAACGTGAGACTCACCGGTCTCGGCGCCACTCCCAAACCGCTGCTGGGCGGGGCCGCCGCCGCATCGGGTGAGGCCGAGCCCCGTTCCCGTCGCCGGGTGGTCTCGGTCAGGGGCGAGGCGGAGATGACGCCCATCTATCACCGGGAGGACTTGGAGCCGGGACAGCGGGTGGCCACGCCTTCGGTGATCCAGCAGTTGGATTCCACCACCTACCTTCCCTTCGGCGAGGTCCGCGTGCATGACACCGGCGCCATAGTGGTGGACCTGCCATGAGCCGGCGCCAGGTTGATCCGGTCACCGTCGAGGTGGTGACCAGCGGTTTGGCCGCCGGCGCCAGGGAGATGGGCATCACCATGCGAAAGACGTCCAGTTCCACCATCTTCAACGAAGGCAACGACTACTCATGCGGGATCTTCAATGCCCAGACCGAACTGGTCAGCCATGGAGAGTTTTTGCCCATCCATCTCGGCTCTCTTCCCTATTCGGTGAACTACTCAATCGACGAGGTGGGCGCCGACCGGTTCCGCCCGGGGGACTCCATCATCCTCAACGATCCCTTCCGGGGCGGGTCGCATCTGCCGGATGTGACGATGGTGACGCCCATTTTCTACGAGGGCGGGTTGATCGGCTGGGGGGCCAACCGGGCTCACCACCTGGACGTCGGGGGGACGGTGCCGGGCAGTTTCTACGCCCAGGCCCGGGAGAACTACCAGGAGGGTCTCCGCATCCCGCCGGTGAGGCTCATCAAGGAGGGGGAGATCGATGAGGAGATCATGAACATGATCCTGGCCAACGTGCGCCTCCCCAAGAACATGCGGTCCGACCTCCTCAGCCAGGTGTCGGCCAACCTCACCGCCCGCCGCCGGCTGATCGAGTTGGTGGACCGGTACGGGTTGGAGACCGTGGAGCAGTGCATGGCGACCGAGATGGACAACTCCGAGCGCCGGATCCGAGCGGCGATCGCCGGATGGCCGGACGGCGACTATTACGCCGAGGACTCCATGGACAACGACGGGATAACCGACGTTCCCCGCACGGTCCGGGTGACGGTCAGGGTGCGGGGTGACGGGTTGGTGGTGGACTTCACCGGGACCGACTCTCAGGTGGAGGGACCCCTGAACAGCGTTCTGGGCTACACCGCCTCGGGTGTCTACATGACTATTCAGGCCGCCACCGATCCCACCATCCCCCCCAATGGGGGGTGTTACCGCCCGGTGGAGATCGTCGCTCCCAAGGGTACGATCGTCAACCCCGTCTTTCCCGCCGCCTGCACGGGCGGCAACGAGATCGTCTCGGTGATACACAATGCCGTGTACCGGGCCCTGGCGGAGATACCCCGGGACATCCCCAACCCGGTCCGGCTGATGGCCGCCGACCAGGGATCATCCAACAATCTGTTCCTGAGCGGCTTCGGCGACGACGGCGAGCGGTTCGTTCTCTACGAATACCCCGAGGGTGGATGGGGCGGGGCCGAAGGTCGCGACGGCCAGAGCGCCATCTACTCGATTGTCGGCAACACCTGGAACCTCCCGGTCGAGGCGATCGAGATGAGGTACCCGCTCCGCATCGACCGGTACGAACTGCGTCAGGATTCGGGGGGTCCCGGAAAGTGGAGGGGAGGACTGTCGGTGAGACGGGACTACCGGTTGCTGGCGCCTTCCGGGGAGTTATCGGTGCTGGGCAACCGGGTGAGAGTCCCCCCATACGGTCTGTTCGGCGGCCACCACGGCGCCCCCGCCCGGTACCGGATCGACGCGGGCACGCCCGCCGAGCGGCTCGCCGCTCCCGAATTCGGCGCCAAGAAGTCGATGGTCCCCCTGGTTCGCGACCAGGTGGTCAACCAGGAAACGGCGGGGGGTGGCGGGTATGGCGATCCGCTGGACCGGGACCCCGAGGCGGTGGCTCGCGATGTCAGGTACGAATACGTCTCCCGCCGGAGCGCCTTCGACGACTACGGGGTGGTGCTGGACGATGACGGTGTGCTCGACCAGGAGTTGACCGTCGCCCGTCGGCGAACCCTGAGGGGCGGAACCGGGGCAGACACCCCGAATGACGGTTGACATGACAACAGAGGATCGGTTCGCGAAAAAAAGAGGTCCCCAAGGGTTGTTGCTGTCACATCTGCCATACACACTGGAAATGTCACGAAACACCTCCCGGTCCGTTCCGACGTCGTTCGGCCCGGCATGTCCCAAGAGAGGTCATACTCACATCGAAGGACGCCTTCGGCCCCAGCGCCGATTCGCGCCCTTCTCCCAACGGCGGTGGTGGCGGGGGAGGGCCCGGC
>VXSV01000124.1 GCA_009837815.1 Acidimicrobiia bacterium | reverse complement strand
ATCTCCAGCCCCCCCCCCTGAATCTGGGAGAGGCGCTCAATGTGGCAAGTCACTACATCGAGGACGAGAACACCCCTCGGTTGGACGGCATTCTCACCGGCGTCAACTGGAACGACGAGTTCAAGCTGGGCAGCCCGGCCAACCGGGAACGCATCATCCGCAGCCTCCTCGACCACTTCAACGAACTGGACCTGCGCGACGGCAACCTGCAGGCCGACAGCGGGGACGGAACCATCAACGTCTTGGGAGACGCCTATGAGTACCTGATCAACAGATTCGCCGACGACGCAGGCAAGAAGGGAGGGGAGTTCTACACGCCCCGCTCGGTTGTCAGGCTCATCGTGGAGCTGTTGCAGCCGCGGGAAGGAATGCGGATCTGTGATCCCACAGCAGGCTCGGCCGGAATGCTGATCTTTACCGCTCAGTACGTGGCAGAACATGGAGGGGACGTTCGCAATCTGGTGCTGGAGGGCCAGGAGCGCAATCTGGGGACGCTGGCCATCGGAAAGCTCAACCTGTTGCTGCATGGGCTGCTGGCGGCTCGGCTCGAGGCGGGAGACGTTATCGCCGAGCCGATGCTGAAAGACAGGAGGGGACGGTTGCAGGCTTACGACCGGGTGATAGCCAATCCTCCCTTCAGTCTCAAGAACTGGGGCCGGGACTTCGCCGCCCATGACCCCCATCACCGGTTCGACCGCTACGGCGCTCTCCCTCCCAAGACGAGAGGAGACTTCGCTTTCCTCCTGCACATGCTGGGAGTTACCAACGCCCAGGGAATGGTGGGAGTGGTCATGCCCCACGGGATCCTGTTCCGAGGCGGGGCCGAAGGAAAGATCCGCCGAGGGATAATCGAAGCCGACCTTTTCGAAGCGATCATCGGGCTTGCTCCCAATCTATTCTCTGGCGCCAGCATTCCGGTGGCCATATGCGTCCTGAACAGGGCCAAACCCCCCGAGAGACAAGGCAAGGTGCTCTTCATCGACGCAGACCAGGAGGGCTACTTCCGCCAGGAGAAGGCGCGGAACCACCTGGATCAGGAGCACCTCGGGAAGATCGCCGCAGCCTACCGGAACTTCGAGGAAGTGGACCGCTTCGCCCATGTCGCCGACCAAGAAGAGATCGCCGCCAACGACTACAACCTGAACATCAGCCGCTACGTCGACACAACTGAGCCATTGCAAGTGATGAGCGTCGACCAAGCCCTCGCACAACTGCGAGAAGCCGAACGCGCCCGCGACGAAGCCGTGGCCAAGATGGATGCTCTACTCTCAGAGCTGGGATATGCCGAAAGTTAGAGAGGCGAGTTACGGTGAAATACACGGTGGTCATCGAAAAAACCCACAACGGATACTCGGCGTATGTCCCCGATTTGCCGGGTTGTGTCGCCGCGGCGGATACCCAGGCAGAAGCCAGAGAACTGATAGGCGAAGCAATCCACATGCATGTCGACTCTCTCCGCCAACACGGCGATCCGATCTCCGAACCCCAAGCATCGGTGACTACAGTGTCCGTGTAGTCCTTTCAGGTCAAAAGACAGGGACCAATTGACACATAAGGGCTGGTAGCACAAGTGCACTGCGAAGTTCCGAAAGGCTGGGGACGGGCACGACTGGGTGATGTAGCGGAAGTTGTGGGAGGAGCAACCCCATCGAGAACTAAGTCCGAGTATTGGGGTGGTGACATTCCCTGGGTAGTTCCTTCCGAGCTAACCAATCTACCTGGGCGATATCTGAGGACTACCAGGGAGTCCATCACGGAGATCGGCAGAAAAGCTGCCGGGCTTCGCGTCATTCCACCGGGTTCGGTTCTACTAACCAGCAGAGCCAGCATAGGTTCCACCGCGATTACCACCATCCCGGTGGTTACGAACCAGGGCTTCCAGAATCTGGTCGCCAAGAAGGGAACACAAGGTCTTTGGCTGTTCTACTGTGTCTCTGCCCAGCAACGTGAACTCCTCCGGCGGGCTTCCGGGAGTACGTTCCGTGAAATATCCCGAGGTAGCGTCCGTTCTCTACCCATCGTCATCCCGCCGCTTCCCGAGCAGCGGGCCATCGCCGCTGTGCTTGACTCCATTGATGAGGCGATTGAGCGAACCGAGGCGGTGATCACCGCAACCGAACAACTCCGCGAAGCCGTGCGGGAGGAACTGCTCACCCGCGGCCTCCCCGGATGGCACTCCAAATGGAAGGATGCCCGCGGTTTCGGAATCATCCCGGCCGAGTGGAAGGTGAATCTACTAAGGGATGTGACTGAGATCAATCGTGCGCAGTGGCATCCCATAGACGGTTCCACCATTTTCTACCTGGATTTGTCTTCTGTCGTTGCTCCGGGACGGCTCTCGCCTCCAAAGGAAATCCCAGCCGAAGGGGCTCCCAGTAGAGCTCGGCGATTGGTCCGCTCTGGCGACATCCTTGTTAGTACAGTTCGGCCCAATCTAAGAGGGTTCGCCCGCGTTCTTCAGGCTCAAGAGAATCTCATCGCTTCAACTGGGTTCGCCGTACTTAGTGCTTCACCCATGGCAGAGGGTTCCTTCATCTACCACCTCGTCATGGCAGACTCCTTTTCCCGCTACCTTTCTAATGCTGCGACCGGCCAGGCGTATCCAGCCGTACGTCCCACCGACATCGGCACTTACCGATTCGCATTGCCCTCACTACCGGAGCAAGAGGCCATCGGCCGGTTACTGGACTCCATTGATGAAGCCATAGAGTCACTGCGAAGGAAACGAGATGCATTAACCAACGTGAAGGCGTCCACTGCGGAGGCTCTCTTGACCGGACAAAGGAGAGTCCCTGTGGAGGTTGAGAGATAACGGTGATAAAGAAGCCAAACGAGTTCTCGACCGCCGAGTTGCCAGCCCGTCGCTTGCTGGAGAATCTGGGATGGGTCTACGTTCCTGCCGATCAACTGGAACAGGAACGGGAGACCGAGCGGGAGGTACTGCTCAAGAGCAGGTTGATCGGCGCTTTGCTGAGGCTTAATGAGTGGATGACCGCTGAACAAGCCAAGCAAGTAATCAACAACTTGGAGCACATCCAAGCCACCGGCATGGCCTGCAACCAGGCCATTCATGAGTACCTTACTTACGGGATGCCCTTGGTTGTGGACGGTCAGAGTTCGCGGAACCGAAACGTTCGGTTCTTTGACTTCGAACATCCAAAAGGTGGCAGAAACAAGTTCGTGGTGACCACGCAGTTCCGGGTCCGCCGCGGCGGGGAGGGTAGGTCGGCGGATGAGCGGGTCATCAGAGCGGACCTGGTGCTGTTCGTCAACGGGATTCCGTTGGTGGTGATGGAGGCCAAGCCGCCCACCTTGGGATGGCGATCCGAGGCTGTGCGGCAACTCGGTCGCTATCAGGAGGCCGGGTCCGGCTGGCTCGGTTCAGGGGCGCCCCAGCTCTTTCGCTACAACCTCCTCAGCGTGGTCCACTGCGGCGCCGAGGCAGCGTTCGCGCCATTGGGCGCCACCGAGGATCAATACGTCGAATGGAAGTCTGTTCTGCCTTATTCGGAGGATGAAGTAGCGAGTCGTTTCGGTGTCCAGCCCAAGGGCCAGGCGCAGTTGATCGTGGGGCTGTTGAATCCGGCCACATTGCTGGACATACTTCGGGATTTCGTTATCTACCAGCCGGAGAAGGGGCGGGTGGTCAAGAAGTTGCCCCGTTACCAGCAGTACCGGACTGTGAAGTCCGCCGTAGGGCGCATCCTGGATGGCCGCCGACCGGAGGACCGCGGAGGCGTTGTGTGGCATACACAGGGTTCGGGGAAGTCGCTGACCATGCTGTGGTTGGCGACCAAGCTGCGGCGGGATCCCCGTCTGGGCGATCCGAAGATCCTGGTGGTTACCGACCGCACCCAACTCGACCGCCAGATCACCGAGACCTTCCGACGTTGCGGCTTTCCGGCGCCCCGGCAGGCTTCAAGCACCCGGGAACTGCGACAACTGGTGACGTCCATGGCCAGTCACACGGTGATGACCACCGTGCAGAAATTCGAGGACGCTCTGAACACTCCCGAAGGAGAAGTGGAGGTGCTCAATCCTTCGGAGAACGTGATCGTCATGGTGGACGAAGCCCACCGCACCCAGTATGGATTGCTGGGCGCCCGCATGTCGAAGGCGCTCCCCAACGCGGTCCTGGTGGGCTTTACCGGCACGCCGATCGACAAGGGGTTCAGGCGCAGCACCATGCGACGGTTCGGCAGTCTCATCGACAGCTACACGATCCCACAGTCGGTGAGAGACGGTGTGACTGTGCGTATCCACTATGAGGCTCGGCTGCCGGAACTCTCCGTCGAGGGACCGCAAACTCTCGACCGTCTCTACGAGACGCTGTTCGGCGACCAGCCGAAGGAGATACAAGCACAACTCCGAAGACGCTACGCCAACAAGGAGACAGTTGCCGGAGCGGAGCGGCGGATCGAGATGATCGCCCTTGACATTGCTGAACACTTCAAGAAGAAGATCCTCCCCAACGGATTCAAGGCCCAGGTTGTGGCGCCCAACCGAGCCGCGGCCCTTCGCTACGCCGAGAACCTCTGCAGATTCGGCTTGTCCGCTTACCCGATCATCACCACCACCCACAACGACGGGCCCGAGTTCAAACAGGCGCGGGACCTCGACCAAAAACAGATCGTCAACGCCTTTGTAGATCCTCAAGGCGATCCTCAGATCCTGGTGGTGGTGGACATGCTGCTGACCGGCTTCGACGCCCCCGTTGAGCAGGTCCTCTACCTTGATCGGCCGTTGCGGGAGCACGGCCTGCTCCAGGCCATCGCTCGAGTCAACCGGCGATTTTCCCATGAGTGGAACGGCGTTGTCACAGAGAAGACGCATGGCCTGGTCGTGGATTACTGCGGGGTGTCGCGGGACTTGGAGCATGCCTTGTCGGGATTCGAAATGCGAGATATCCAAGACGTCATGCACCCACTGGAGGAAGATCCGGCGCCGGTCATCGAAGCCGCCGCGGTCCGTGCCGAGTCACCTTTCGCGGGACGCGATCTGAACGATCTCTGGGCCTGCGTGGCGGTTTTCGCCGGTGACGATTCCACCGAGGGGGATTTCAGGGAGGACCTCTTCGCTCGGTTCAACACCGACTACCGGGAATTCTCCCGTTTGATGGACCGATTCCTTCCCGATCCCCGCGCGCTGGCGTACGGTGACCGCTTGACCCGCCTGACCGAGATCCGCGCCTATGTGCGCGCCCAAATCATGGGAGACAGAGCCCAGGTGAACTGGGCGGATATCGGAGCCAAGGTCAAAAGGCTCATCGATCAGCGCATAGACGCGGTGGTCCGTCCAGTGATGGAGCCGGTATCGATCCTCGACAGCAACTTCGACGAAAAGATCGCCGCGCTTCCCCACGAAGAAGCGCGGGCTTCGGTAATGGAACATGTCATCCGGGCACAGATCAAACAGCGACTGGCCGACAACCCGGTCTACTTCCAGAAGCTTTCAGAACAA
>VXSV01000110.1 GCA_009837815.1 Acidimicrobiia bacterium | reverse complement strand
TCTTCGCCAACCCCCGCCATCCCCGCACAAAGATGTTCCTGAGCCAGATACTCAGCCACTGAACTCCCGCGGGCGGGTTCGTATTTGGTTACAGGCAGGAGAGGACCGGAGTGGGGCAGGTCACTTTCTTTGCTTGAACGGCTGGAACGTTCTGCGGTGTTGTCGGTGCTGGTGCTTTGGGTGGGGTGGTCGTTTCCCGCCGGCGGGTGGTGGGCGTAGTCGATAGGCGCCGGTGGGGGTTTGTTCGACTTGCCAGTCTCGGTCGTGGACGTTGTGGTGGCATCGGGAGCAGAGCAAACACATGTTGTCGAGGTTTGTGGGGCCTCCGTGTTGCCAGTGGATAATGTGGTGGGATTGGCACCAGGCGGCTTTCGCGCCGCAGCCGATGCATGCCCGGTCGCGGGCGATGAGAGCGGCGCGTTGGGTGGTGCTGGCCTTCCGGCGGGCCATGCCCAGGTCCATAGGAACCGACGGCCCCCGGAAGATGGCGGGCAGGATCTGCGCGTCGCAGGACAACCGTCGTAGTTCGGAGGGGGGGATAGGAGTCCCGTTCTCCAACCGAGCATTGCCCAGTTGCCGGCTCAGCACGTCGTAGTCGGCGATCACCAACAGCTTCACGTCCTGGGATGGTCCGTCTTTGTTCCCTGCCGGGCGGGTGAGCAATAGAGCGAGCGCGTCGGCCATTCTCTGGGCGGGCGTCGCCCGATTCCGGGGGTCTTCTTCTTGCCAGAGGTCGTTCATCTTCTTCGACAAGGCGGTCTCGATCCGTGCGCCCGTGATCGGGTCGAATCTCCCGTAGAGCACGGTCATCCCATCTTCGATGGCGGTTCTGATCCTGGCGAACCGCCGCGATCTCTGATGCTCCAACTTCGAAATCCCGTCATCTGTGGAGCGCTGTTGTTCGTGTTTGCGAACCGTGGCCCCGAACTTGTCGGGAGACTGGCTACGGGCGTAGTCCAACAGTTCCTTTTCATCAATGGATCCCCGTTGGTTGGCATCGGCCAGGATCCGCGCGTTCTCATAAGGGATGTCGCCATCGCGGAGGCCCTTCGACGTTTCGGGTAGCTTCTCCAGTTCCCGGGCGGTCTCGATTTCTAAGCGTGCCCGTCGGCGGGGCCGCTTGCCTCTCTCCCGCAATTCGTGCTCGGTGAGTTCGGCGCCCGCCCGGCGCTGCAACTCGGCCAGCGCCTCGGCACGGATCCCCGCCAACTGGTTCTCCCCACGAATAGTGGACTGCACCCGATCCCGAAGCTGTGCCACCGTAGCCTCACCCACCGACAATCCGGGTGCCAGGACTACGGCTTCGTTCAGCGACTGGCCATTGTTATCTGCTTTGTTCATGTCTCTATCAGTATGTGCAGGGGGTGCGACAAACTACCGTTACATATCACGAAGTTGGCAAAACAAACACTAAACCGGACAGCAGACCCGCAACCGCCACCACCCCGTCCCTACCTCAGAAACTCGCGAAAAACCCCCCCTTTGGGCTTCCCTCCCCCACCACCACCTCTCCAGCGTCGAAGGGGCCCGGATAGCCCCGAACCAAAGGCTTCGAGCAGTACGGGTTGATCCTTCAAATGCGGTCCGGCGACGTCGGAACGGACCGCCTCAGTGCTTGGCTCCAAACAACATGAACCGCCCATGGGACAAATTCAATCTCCCGCCCCGTGCTTTTTTCACAATCCTGCGAATGGCCATCCTGTTGTCCGGGTCGCGACTCCGCTGCTGACAACTTGGCTCGCGACCTCCAAAGGCGCCCTCGCTTGTCACGGTTCCCTGACTCCGGGGTTCGGGAGGGCGTCTCGGTGGCGTTGGCGGGGGAGGCGGGCTTTATGGGATTTTTATCACGCCCTTGGCAGGCTTTCCTCATGGTGCCTGGGATAGATAACCCGAGTGGTATTTCACCCCAGACGCTGTAGACTGTACATTTTGTAAAGTTAGGAGGCGGAGTGACACCGAAGCCGACTACCAGAGAGGGGAGGACATGAGCGAGCCTACCAAGGGTTACATAGTCCGCGGGAAGAAGCGGGCGCCCAAAGCCTATCCGACCGGGCGGGTCTGCATCCAGAAGGGATGCAGTGTGAAGCTGAACCGCTACAACCGTCGCGAGTACTGCTACAACCACGCCCCCATCCGCTACCCGAGGGTCCGGGGAAGGGTTCTTCCCGAGAACGCCTGAACCGGTCCAACTCAGACAGCGCAAGGGCGGCCCCGATCCACCCGGGGCCGCCCTCGGCTATCTCGAAGGGCTGCTACTCGTCGCTGCCTTCGGATGCTTTTTCGGCGATTTCCGCCACCACGTCCGCATTGGCCAGGGTCGTGACGTCCCCCAGTTGCCGTTGTTCGGAGATGTCCTGTAGCAACCTGCGCATGATCTTGCCTGACCGGGTCTTGGGCAGGTCGTCGGTGAAGACGATCGATTTGGGCCGGGCGATCGGGCCGATCACCCTTCTCACGTGGTTCCGCAACTCCTCCAGTAGTTGGCTGTCACCGGTGCGGGTTCCCCTCAGGGTTACGAAAGCGGCGATGGCCTGCCCGGTTATCTCGTCCTTGCGGCCCACCACCGCTGCCTCGGCAACCGCCTGGTGGGAGACGAGAGCCGATTCGACCTCGGTGGTAGAAATGTTGTGCCCCGAGACCAACATGATGTCGTCCACCCGGCCCAGCAACCAGTAGTAGCCGTCGTCGTCCCGCTTGCAGCCGTCCCCGGGAAAGTAACGGCCCGGGAATCGGGACCAGTAGGTGTCGACATAGCGCTGGGGGTCCCCGTAGATGGTGCGCGCCATGGACGGCCAGGGTCGGTTGATCACCAGGTAACCGCCTCCGCCCAGGGGAACCGGGTTTCCATCGTCGTCCACCACGTCGGCCGAGATGCCCGGGAATGGAAAGGTGGCCGAGCCGGGCTTGGTGGTGACGGCCCCCGGCAGGGGAGTGATCATGATGGCGCCGGTCTCGGTTTGCCACCAGGTGTCGACGATGGGACAGCGCTCCCCGCCGATGTTCTCGTGGTACCACATCCATGCCTCGGGGTTGATCGGCTCCCCGACCGTGCCCAGGACGCGCAGCGACGACAGGTCGTGGCGAGCCGGGAACTCGTCTCCCCACTTCATGAAGGAGCGGATGGCGGTGGGAGCGGTGTAGAAGATGGTCACCCCGTACTCCGCCACGATCGACCACAGCCTGTCGAGGTCGGGATGGTTGGGCGCCCCCTCGTACATGACGCTGGTCGCCCGGTTGGCGAGCGGTCCGTAGACGATGTAGGAATGTCCCGTAACCCAGCCGATGTCCGCCGCGCACCAATAGGTGTCCTCGTCGGGTTTCAGGTCAAAGACGTAGGAGTGGGTGGTCATCACCGAAGTGAGATACCCCCCCTGGGTGTGAACGATCCCCTTGGGACGTCCGGTTGTGCCCGACGTGTAAAGGATGTAGAGGGGATGCTCCGCCTCGAGGCGCGCCGGATCGAATTCCTCCGGTTGGCCATCGGTCACATCGTGCCACCAGTGATCTCTCCCCTCCGCCATCGTCACCGGGGTCTCGGTTCTGCGGACCACCACCACCGAGGCCACATCAGGACAGCGCTCCAGGGCTACGTCGGTGTTTTCCTTGAGCGGCACCACACCGCCGCCTCTCCAGGACCCGTCCTGGGTGATCACCACCCGCGCATCGGCGTCCAGGATCCGGTCTGCCAGCGAATCGGAGGAAAAACCGCCGAACACCACCGAGTGAACGGCGCCGATCCGAGCACAGGCGAGCATGGCCACCGGCAGTTCGGGGATCATCCCCATGTAGATGGCCACCCGGTCGCCCTTCTGTACCCCCAGGCCCACCAGGGCGTTCGCAAACCGGCAGACCCGGGTGTACAGGTCCCGATAAGTGATGGCGAGCGTGTCTCCGGGCTCGCCGATCCAGTGATAGGCGACCTGGTCGCCGTGCTCCGCCAGGTGGCGGTCGAGACAGTTGTAGGAGAGATTCAGTTCCCCATCCTCGAACCACTTGAAGAAGGGCGGGTTGTCGTCGTTTAGTACCCGCGTGGGCTCGGTGAACCAATCGATCCGCTCGATGGCCTGGGCTCGCCAGAACTCCAGCCAGTCCTCCTCCGCTCCGGCGTGTACGCCCCCCCGGGCATTGGCCTGGGCGGCGAACTCGGCGGAGGGAGCAAAGGTCCTCTCCTCGATCAGCAGATTCTCCAGGGTTTCCGCCATGCTGCGCTCCTTCGTCGATCTGGGAATTGCACCCGAATATAGGGAGGACTGGGGTCTATTCCTTATGCCGGTGACAGTCCGATATGAACATGGTAGATGATCTGACCCGTCCCAGGGCTTCCCGGTCCCCGCCCGGTTTTGCGGGACCGACCAGGGCGACCTTCCCAGCGGGCTCTAACGGGGGAAGCGGCGGCGACTCGGGTAGCGGCGGCGATACATCCCGTGCAGTATTTCCCACCCAAGAGATGCAATCGCCAGGGTCTGCACCCAGTCTCCCAGGCGAACGTAGAGCGTGGGACCCTGGTCGGCAGCCCGGGTTTGCACCTCCCCGATCAGGAGAGCCTCCTCCGCCAGGGCTGTGCGGGGACCGGTCTCCCCAGTGGGCGAGATCAGCGTTGATCGGCCGGTCACGGCAGTGTGGATCAGGGGCATGCCCAGTTCCGCGGCTCGCATGCGGGTAATGCCGATGAACTGGTCGGACGCCACCGAATAGGGATAACTCTCCTGGCTGGTGGCCAGGATCAGCAGCCCGGCGCCCTCCCGGGCGTTCTCCCGCCCGTAGCGGGCGAACGACCCCTCGAAGGAGATCACCGACCCGAACCGGCCGAAGCCCAGATCCCACAGGACCGGGCCTTCCCCCCGCAGCATGTCCCGGCTCGGCAGGTCCGCATGGAGGTTCTCGACCCACTTGAACAACGACCGGGCGGGGATGTATTCACCATAGGGAACCGGATGCTGTTTGTGGTATTCGCCTACGAGCCTCCCGGTCTGGTCGAACACGACGTTGGCGTTCGCCCAGTGGGTGTCGTTGAGTGGCCGATCGCCTCCCGCCAGCAGCACCGCCCCGATGCGGGCCGCCTCTGCGCCCATGGCTTCACCCACCTCGGGAGCGTTGATCGGATCTGCCGTCCATGAACCGGTGGAGCCCTCCGGCCAGATTACGAGGTCGACGCTTCCGGGCTGCAGGGTACGGGTCAGCCGGAGGTGGTTCTGGTAGATCTGGTACCGCTCGTTGGGACAGTGCTCTCCCGGACACGGGTTGTTGCCCTGCACCACCGCAACCCGAACAACCGTCCCCCCGGTTTGTGTCGGCCAGAGCGATCCTCCG
This sequence comes from Acidimicrobiia bacterium, assembly GCA_009837815.1. Lineage (GTDB taxonomy): Bacteria > Actinomycetota > Acidimicrobiia > Spongiisociales > ZC4RG35 > Bin76. Next base: position 247 of record VXSV01000110.1, on the reverse strand, counting down.
ACCAACACAAGACCCAGCAGTAGGGCCACCACGCCCGCCACGCGAAAGGCCGGCCCGCGCCGGGTGTGGCGAAGGGCCAGGAGCGTCAGGGCGGCTGCTGCGGCCACCACCAACACCGTCCAGCCGGAGGCGCCGATCCAGCGGGCAGCGCTCCTGGGTGGCGCCCACTCGCTCAGGGCGTACCCGGACATCCCCCACTCCAGCCCGCCCAGGGGCCATCGCACCCTGACCCACTCCATGAGAGCCC
>VXSV01000152.1:24500-43253 GCA_009837815.1 Acidimicrobiia bacterium | reverse complement strand
CCCCATCAAACAACGAAAATGAGAAGGCTCTCCCCTATCAAAGCACCCTGTCTGAGAATGCCGGAAGGGTCGACGACGTCCCCGGGAGGTACGACTACCGGTAGCCGGTGGTCATGAGAAAGCCGACTGCGATCAACGCCAGTCCACCGACCAGCCACAGCTGATCCAGACCCAGCACGAAGCGCAGGAGCACCAGGACCAGTCCCGCACCCATTAGGCCGGCCATAGTGATCACATACCAGCGAGAAGAGGGGGCAGCCGCCTTCACCGGGCTGCGGGGAGGGGTTGGCTGGCGGGATCGGGCGCCCTTGCGTTTCTTGGAGACCGGCATGTTTCTCTCCGAGGAGAATAGCGTATGCGGCCACGGCGTGGTCGGCAAGTGACGCGGCGTCTCTCCGGAAAGCCTGTTCCGGACGCTCCGAAGCACCCCGAGCGGGCGGACAATTAAGCTACAAAATGGTCATGCGGGTATTGATTCTCGACAATTACGACTCGTTCACCTTCAACCTTGCCCAATACCTGGGAGAGTTGGGCGCCGAGCCGAAGGTGGTAAGGAGCGATGTGGCGCCTGCCGCGGAGGCTGCGGGCTGGGATGTCGACCGGTTGGTGATCTCTCCGGGTCCGGGCCGTCCCGAGAACGCGGGGTTCTCTATTGACTACGTGAAGACCTTCGGGGACCGGGTGCCCACGTTGGGGGTGTGTCTCGGACACCAAGCGGTGGTGGTGGCGTACGGCGGGGAGGTGGGTCCGGCGCCGGAGCCTCGACATGGGAAGACCTCCGCCATCCGACACGACCGAAAAGGGGTCTTTCGTGGATGTGAAAACCCGTTCACAGCTACCCGTTACCACTCGTTGGCCATCACCGCCCTGCCGTCCGTCCTGGAGGCCTGCGCTTGGAGCGAAGACGGTGTCATCCAGGGAGTGCGCCACCGCTCCCTTCCCGTGACCGGCGTGCAGTTCCATCCAGAGAGCATCCTCACCACCGAGGGGAAGAGACTGCTGGCCAACTTTCTCGGCCCGGACGGGGCATGAGCAAGCCGGCAGGTTGGGGCAGGGGGAAACGGAGATATATTCTGGTGCCAGAGGAGGCCCGACATGCCGATCGCCAGTCCCCCGCAATATCGCGACATGCTGGACGCTGCCCGCGAGGGGGGGTACGCCTATCCGGCCATAAACGTCACTTCCAGTGAGACTCTCAACGCCGCCCTGGCGGGATTCGCCGCCGCCCGTTCGGATGGGATTATCCAGGTCTCGACGGGTGGCGGCCAGTTTCTCTCCGGCGCCGCGGTGGGCGACATGGCCCTGGGCGCCCTGGCGCTGGGGGAGTTCGCCCATGCCGTGGCGGCCAGGTACCCGATGCTGGTGGCTCTCCACACCGACCACTGCCCGCCCGACCGGGTGGATGATCTGATCCGGCCCCTTCTGGCCGAGACGGCCCGCCGACGCGCCGCGGGGCTGGGTCCGCTCTATCAAAGCCACATGTTGGACGCCTCCGCCCTGCCTCTGGACGAAAATCTGGCTCTGAGTTCCCAACTCCTGGACGAGTGCGCATCCCAGGAAGTTGTGCTGGAACTGGAGATCGGCATTGTGGGCGGAGTGGAAGACACCATGGACCACTCCGGAGTGGACCGCCGGAAGCTCTACACCACCCCCGACGACATGGTGGCGGTCGCCGAGCGCCTGGGCTTGGGGGACCGGGGCCGTTATCTTCTGGCTGCCGTGTTCGGGAATGTGCACGGGGTGTACAAGCCGGGCAAGGTCCAGTTGCGGCCCACCATCCTGCGGGACGGGCAAGCGGCCACCGAGGAGCGGTTCGGTTTCCGTCATTACCTGGTCTTCCACGGGGGAAGCGGGTCGACCCCCGAGGAAATACAGGAGACGCTCAGCTATGGGGTGGTGAAGATGAACATCGACACCGACACCCAGTACGCATTCACTCGCCCGGTGGCAGATCACATGCTCACCAACTACACGGGGGTGCTGAAGGTGGATGGGGAGGTGGGCGACAAAAAGGTCTACGATCCTCGGTCATACATGAAGAAGGCACAGCAGGCAATGGCTGAACGGGTCGTGCAGGCCTGCGCGGAGTTGGGCTCGGCGGGCCGTTCGGGGAGCGCCTGACAGAGCATGATGAGAGAGCCTCTTCACGAGACCTGGATCGATTCGAACCGTTTCGTTCCCCGCCGGTTCGCCCGCCCGATTCAGAAGTTCATGCAGGTGGAGGCCTCCGCCGGGGGCGCGTTGCTGGTGATGGCCGTGATCGCCATGGTGTGGGCCAACTCTTCCTGGTCGGACAGCTATTTCGACCTCTGGAACGTCCATGTGGAGGTTTCCTTCGGCTCCCTTCATCTGTTCTCCCACTCCCTGCAGGCCTTTGTCAACGACGGACTGATGGCCATTTTCTTTTTCGTGGTTGGCCTGGAGATAAAGCGCGAGGTGGTGCTGGGACGGCTGCGGGATCCCCGGGCCGCGGCCCTGCCGGTGATGGCGGGTGCGGGTGGGATGGTCTTCCCGGCGCTGGTCTATGTGCTGATAGTGATGGGCGAAGGAGGCGCTGCATTGAACGGTTGGGCGGTCCCGACCGCCACCGACATAGCCTTTTCTCTGGGAGTCGTCTCCCTTTTGGGGAGCAGGGTGGCCCCCGGCGCCAAACTGTTCCTGTTGGCGCTCGCCATTGCCGATGACATCGGCGCCATCGTCATCATCGCTTTCTTCTATTCGGGGAGTCTGCGGTGGAACTGGCTGACCTGGGGAATCCTCACCCTGGTGGCTGTGGCCGCGGCCGGACGGGTTGGCATCCGGGCGCGAAGCTTCTACCTTCCCATGGCTCTATTGGCCTGGATTTGCATTCACGAATCGGGAGTTCATCCGACCCTGGTGGGGGTGGCATTGGCTTTCATAACGCCGTCCCGCCCCATGTATTCGGCCGAGGAGCTTTATGACAAGGGACACGGAATCTTAAATTCTTTTCCCCGTCACATAACCACGTACCACCAGCGGGAAGAAGCCGACCACCAGATACTGGCCCTGTCAGAGGTGGCAAGGGAGTCGGTGGCGCCACTTGCCAGGAACGAGCACCGGTTGCTGGCCTGGAGTTCTTTCCTGGTGCTCCCCCTCTTCGCCCTGGCCAACGCCGGCGTCCGCCTGGAAGGGGATGTCGGGCAGCTGCTGCAACCGGTGGCGCTGGGCACCGCCCTGGGGTTGCTGGTGGGAAAGACGGTCGGGATCAGCCTATTCACCTGGCTGGCGGTGAAGATGGGATGGGGCATTCTTCCCGAAGGAATGGGCGCCCGCGACGTGGTCGCTCTGGCGGCGGTGGCCGGAATCGGATTCACGGTGGCCATCTTCGTCTCCGGGCTGGCCTTTGTCGACCCAGGGCTCATCGATCAGGCCAAGCTCGGGATTTTGGGAGGATCGTTGTTGGCTGGGCTGCTGGGCTATTTTCTGTATAGGTTCGGCCCCGCTCCACAGCCCCCGGAATAGTTGTAAGGGCAGCTGTCCTGGTGGTAAAGTTTCTTTAGGGAAACCAATCGTAAACAGCGAAAAGGAGATAGTCTTATGAAGAAGACGGCGTTGATACTCTTGGCGGTTGCGCTGTTGGCGGCGGCCTGCGGTGATGATGAAGCCGCCGAGACCACCACCACGGCTGCGCCCGCTACCACCCAGGCGCCGGCGCCCGAGCCCGCCCCGGCCGCGGCGGATGTCCTGGATAATGTGATCGCCCGCGGTGAGTTGAATTGCGGCGTCAACGAGACCATCCCGGGATTTGGCTACAAGGATGCCGCAGGGACCTTCACGGGCTTCGACGTGGATCTGTGCCGGGCGGTCGCCGCGGCAATCCTCGGGGACTCGGAAGCGGTCAGGTTCGAGGCTTTGACGGCCGCCGCCCGCTTCGAGGCGCTGACCTCAGGCCTTATCGACCTTCTGGTGCGAAACACCACCTGGACCCAGAGCCGCGACACCGACCTGGGCCTTGACTTCGGGCCGACCACCTACTACGACGGCCAGCAGTTGATGGCCAAGGGCGAGCAGGGATTCAGTTCCGGGTCAGCCCTCGAAGAGATAGAAGGCGCCACGGTTTGCGCCATCGCCGGCACCACCACCGAGAAGAACATGACCGAAGCGGCCAACGCTGCCGGAGTCAACATCAACCTCAGCACTTTCGAAGATTTCAATGTGGTGATAGAAGGCTTCAAGTCCGGCGCCTGTGACGTGGTCACCAGCGACGGCTCGACCTTGGTTTCCCGGAAGGCCACTGAAGGGGACGCCGGTGCGGACTGGGTGATCTTCCCCTCGGTTCCGATTTCCAAGGAGCCGCTCGGTCCCAGCTGGATCCAGAACCAGTCGCGCATGGGCGATGTGGTGAACTGGACAGTGTTCGCCATGTTGATTGCCGAGGAGAAGGGGATCACCTCCTCCAATGTGGATGACATGATGAGCGTCGACGGAGAGGCGAGCCGCCTGTTGGGCGCTACCGAGGACGAGTTGCAGACCAAGATGGGCCTGCCCAGGGACGCCTTCTATCAGGTCATCAAGCAGGTCGGCAACTATGCCGAGGTCTATGACCGGCACCTGACGCCGCTGGGGCTCGAGCGGGGATTGAACGCGCTCCAGGCTGATGGAGGCCTCCTCTACCCACCCCCCGCCCGCTAACCCCGTCCACCACCGACTATGCGATGAGGCCCGGAACGCACAGTTCCGGGCCTCATCTCGTTGAAGGAGAAGTCCGAGGAGAAGAAGCCCGAGGCCCGACGGCGGCACCCCCGGGCCTGATCCGGCCCATGTAGAGTTTGCAGGGCCGTGATCCCCCGTTCCGTAGACGAAGTGACCGCCGCCTTCGCTGAATACCAGTATCTGGCCGACCGGCCCCTGGCGGTTGCGATTCATCTCTCCCGCAGCCTTGCCCGTCCCCTGTTCCTGGAGGGAGAGGCGGGGGTGGGCAAGACGGAAGTCGCCAAGGTGCTGGCCCAGGTGTTGGAGACCGATCTCATCCGGTTGCAGTGCTACGAGGGCCTCGACGCCAATCACGCCCTCTACGAGTGGGACTATGCCCGCCAGATGCTTGCCATTCGCCTCATAGAAGCGGGCGGAGGACAGGACCGGGCTTCCGTGGAGAGCATCATGAGCCGCGAGTACCTGCTGGCCCGCCCACTCCTTCAGGCGGTGGAGTTCTCGTCCTCGGAAGGAAAACCCCCAGTTCTGTTGATCGACGAACTCGACCGGGCCGACGAGGAGTTCGAGGCGTTCCTGTTGGAGATACTCTCCGACTTCCAGGTGACCATTCCCGAGATAGGGGCTATCCGCGCCACCGAGCCGCCGGTGGTGGTAATCACCTCCAACCGCACCCGGGAGATACACGATGCCTTGAAGAGGAGGTGCATTTATCACTGGCTGGACTTTCCCGAACTGGATCGAGAAGTGGAGATAGTCAGGGCGAAAGTGCCGGACATCGACGAGCGGTTGGCTCGCCGGCTAGCTGAGGCGATGTCCGATCTCCGTTCCTTGGAACTATTCAAACCCCCCGGGGTGGCCGAGACTTTGGACTGGGCGCGGGCGTTGGGGGTGTTGGGCGCCTCCGAGTTGACCCCCGAGGCGGTTTCTGACACCCTGGGCGTGGTCCTGAAGTACCGCGAGGACGTTGAGGCTGTCACCCGGAGGGGCGTGGAGAGCCTGGTGCGGGCGAGCAGTTGAGTCACAGGGGATGCCCGGCGCCGAGACTTTGGTGGAGTTCACCCGGGAACTGCGCGAAGAGGGACTGTCGGTAGGCTCCACCACCGCCGCGGACCTTATGACTGCCTTGGACAAGGTGGGATTGGCTTCGGCGGCCGACGTCCATGCCGCATTCCGTTGCCTGACGGTCTCCTCGCCCTGGCATTTGGAGGTCTTCGACCGGGTATTCGTGCGGTTCTTCGGCCGGTACCTGACCGAGGGCTTGGCTATGACTGCACCGCCTCAGCCCCGCTCGTGGACGATCAGACAGGTCCAGAGCGGTGGCGTGGAGGGAGATGGCGATGACGCCGGTCCCGAGATGGAGACTTTCACCGGGGCTTCCTGGAGCGAGCGCCTGTCCCACAAGGATTTTTCGGAGTTGACCAAGACGGAGCAGGCTGAGGTTCGCATTCTGTTGGCCCGGATGATGTGGCGGCCTGCCCCGGTGAGAAGTCGTCGAAGGAGACCTTCGGCCGCCGGAGACCGCCCTGACCTTCGGCGCAGCCTGCGTAAGTGCGTAGGGCCGGAGGGCGACTTGATAAAGCTGGAGGGAAGCGAACGCAAGACAAGACCGCGTCCCATCCTGTTCATTGCCGACGTGTCAGGCTCCATGGAACGGTACACGGAGATGCTCCTTTACTTCGCCCACGCCGCCCGGGCCCGCCTTGGCAGGATGGAGACTTTTGTGTTTTCCACCCGCCTCACCCGGATAACGCGGCAACTGATGCGTCGCAACCCCACCGAGGCCCTGGCCCAAGTCTCCAAGTCGGTGGAGGATTGGTCGGGAGGCACGAGGATCGGGGAGTGTCTCCGCTCGTTCAACTACGAATGGAGCAGGAGGGTCACCCGGGGAGGGCCGGTGGCTCTGATCGTGTCCGACGGTTGGGACCGGGGGGACCCGGCGGTGCTTTCGAGGGAGATGGAACGTCTTCGCCGCACAGTGCACCGGTTGGTCTGGGTCAATCCGCTGGCGTCGCGGCAAGGCTATTCACCCGAAACCAGGGGGATGCGCGCCGCGTTGCCTCACGTGGATGACTTCTTGGGGGGAGGGCGGCTCTCGGATCTCGCTACGCTGGTATCACTCTTGGAATCTCTGCCGGAGCGCAAGAAATAATGAAAGAAGCCTTGGAGACCCGTGACCGATGGCTGGCCGAGGGAAAGGAAGTGGTGGTGGCCACGGTGGTGGCCACGGCCGGTCCCTCCCCCCGTCCGGTGGGAGCAAAATTCCTGGTGTCCTCCGCAGGCGACATGGCCGGTTCGGTGTCAGGGGGCTGTGTGGAGAACGATGTCTACGAGCATGCGCTTTCGGTGATGAGGGAAGGCCGTCCGCGCCTGGTTACCTACGGGATCAGCGATGAGGACGCCTTTACGGTGGGGCTGTCCTGCGGAGGAACAATCCAGGTGTTCATCGAACCGTGGTGAGCGAGGCCTGTCAGATCGGGGAGGTTCTGGGGGCCTGTTCCCGCATGATCGAAGAACGGAGGCTGGGAGCGCGCCTCACCGTAGTGGAAGGAACCGGGCTCGGCGCCTCGGCGGTGGTGGACGCCCAAGGAGGACTGGTGGCTGGCGCGCTTCCCGAGGACACTCCCTCGTCCGTGATTACCGATGCAAACACTCTGATGGGTCGGGAGAGGTCCATGACCGTTTCCTATGGAGACCGCGACGTGTTCATCGACGTCATCATCCCCCGTCCGCACCTCGTCATATTCGGCGCCGTTCACATCGCCCAGGCGTTGTGCGCGCTCGGCAGACACCTCGACTTCGACATCACGGTCTCCGATGCTCGACCCGCTTTTCTGACGCCGGAGCGCTTTCCCAACGCGGACCGGTTGTTGGTGGGTTGGCCGGACGAGCTTTCCGGACGGCTTTCTTTCGACCAGCGCTCCTACGTCGTAGTCCTGAGTCACGACGACCGGTTCGAGGCGCCGCTTTGGCCTTTGGTGCTCAGGTCGCCGGTGCGCTATATCGGCGCGATGGGAAGCGGGCGGACCGCCGCCGCCCGGAGGGCGCGGCTGGCCGAAGCTGGCTACTCGACGGAGGAGATCAGCAGGATCAGGGGCCCGATCGGAATCGACATCGGAGCAGAGTCCCCCGCCGAGGTGGCGGTAGCCATCCTGGGGGAGATTATTTCAACACGCCGCCAAGCCCAGACCCCCTTGGAACTGAACGGTCGGCCTCGACGTCCCTCCGGGGGCAGAAGAACGTGATCGCCAACCTGGTGCTGGCGGCCGGGGGTTCATCGCGGCTTGGACGGCCCAAACAGTTGGAACCGTGGGGCGAAGGGACGACCTTGCTGGGAAAGGTCTTGGAGAACGCCCTGGCAATGGGATCGGAGGAGACCTGGGTGGTGCTGGGCGCCGCCCACGAAGAGATCCTGGCGGGAACCGACTTCTCCGGATGCCGAGTGGTGATCAACCACGAATGGGAAGAGGGTCTAGCAGGTTCCCTGAGAGCGGGACTGGATGCCTTGGAGAGAGGCTCAGATGTGTCGGGGGCGCTAGTGCTCCTGGGCGACCAGCCCGGCGTCAATGCCGAGACCGTTGCGCGGCTGCGGCAGGCTTACCGGCCCGGGATCACCCCGGCGGTGGTCCCCAGGTACCGCTATGTGGTCTCCAACCCGGTGTTGGTGGATAGAGTTCTATGGCGGCGGCTGATGATGTTGGAAGGAGACCGCGGCGCCATGCAATTGTTGAAGGCGCATCCCGAGTGGGTCACCGAAGTGTGGCTCGCCGACTTGCATCCCGAGGATGTCGACGACCAGCAGGATGTCGACAGACTGAAACCCCGCGGCCTCGCCCAAGGGAAAGCCAAGAATCCAGGTGAAGGGGCGCCTGGTGACGTCTGACAAGGAGTAGGGGAGGAAGTGCCCACCATAGGGAAAGTCGCAGGGATGGACCACCTCTCCGCCGCCCGGCTACGGCGGGTAGGGATCAAGACCTCGCATGCCTTTCTGAAGGAGGCTCGGGGGGAAGAGCGCCTTTTGTCACTCTCCGAGGCGACCGGCATCGATCGAACCACGCTGTGGAATCTGGCAGCCTCCGCCGACCTGATGCGACTGGAGGGGATGGGCGGGGCTTACTGCGGCCTGCTGCGGGCCGCGGGCATCCACTCTGTGTCGCAACTGGGCAGGATGTCCTCCGAGGAAGTGACCAGGGCCCTCTTCACCGTCAATCACAACCGTCGGATAGTCAGGCGCCTTCCCAGTCCCCGGGAGGTGGAAGTGTGGGTGTCGCAAGCTTCCGATCCGGGATTCGCCGACTCAGAGTAGGAGCACGGGAGAGCCGCCCGACGTTCAACCGAGCCCGAGATCGATGAGGCGGCCAACCCACCAGGCCAGGCCTGCGCCGGCCCCGGCGACAAGCATGTTTTCCAGTCCGGAGCGGAGGCCGGGGTTGTGGGTCATCCGAGTCTTGGCCCAACCCACTCCGAACAGGCCGACGAACGTCAACCCGAACGATCCCACCAGCGCGGCGTCCGGCTGGGACAACAACAGGAAGGGAATGATCGGGACCGCCGCGCCCGCCAGGAACATTCCCCCGGCCATGAACCCCGCCCGATAGGGCGAACGCCGTTCCGACTCGACCACGCCGAATTCCAACACCGCCATGGCCTGCTTGAGACGCTGGTCCGTCGCCGAGAAGATGCGCACGGCTTCGGTGAGGTCCTCGCCTTCGATCCCGAATCGTTCCAGAAGTTCCGGCAACTGGGCGGTCTCCTCGTCTCGGTAGTACTTGATGTGTTCGTCCTCCAGCGACAACTCCGTCTGCCATACCTCGTCCTGTGACTTGGTCGCCAGGTACTCGCCCAAGGCCATGGAGACGGCGCCTGCCAGCGCTCCCACCAGACCGCCCAGCAACACCGCGGACGACCCCACCTGGCCGCCGACCAGACCTGCGACCAGCAGGAGAATTGAAACCAGCCCGTCGTTCACTCCCAGGATCACGTCCCGCAAATAGGGGCGTGTCTCCCCGATGTGAGGTCGGTACGGAGGCCGCTCGGCGGCGGTCTCCCGGGGTTGGTCTGTCGTGCTCATTGAATATCTTGCTTGCGCTTGGGGCCGTATAGCGCAAATAAGGGGATGGGAACCTCAAGGTCTCTGTTTGCCATGTGCCTCTCGCTGCAACACTGCCGGCTGATGGCTTCCAGAATACAAACCGCCCCGGGCAGAAGAACATTAAGAGATTGACCGAGCCCAAGGTGGCGACCATGGCTTGGGCTAGTCTTGGAGCGGAGCGAAGACGGAGGTTCCGACAATGGCGGCAGAGGTACAGGGCATTGTTTCCCTCGAGAAGGGGGCGCCGGTCTCTATGGAGACGGTGATCGTTCCCGAACCGGGTCCGGGAGAGGCCCGGGTCGCGGTGAAGGCTTGCGGGGTGTGCCACACCGATCTCCATTATCGGGAGGGAGGGATAAGCGATGACTATCCCTTCTTCCTGGGGCATGAGGCGGCCGGGATAGTCGAGTCGGTGGGACCGGACGTGACCAAGGTGGCCCCCGGCGACTTCGTGATCCTCAACTGGCGGGCAATCTGCGGTGATTGCCGGGCGTGCGACAGGGGCCGTCCCTGGTACTGCTTTGCGACGCACAACGCCACCCGGAAGATGACCCTCGCCGACGGGACCGAGCTGTCCCCCGCGCTGGGGATAGGCGCCTTTGCCGAGCTCACCCTGGTCGCCGCCGGCCAGGCCACCAAGGTCGACAGCCGAGCGCGTCCCGAGGCAGCAGGTTTGTTGGGCTGCGGCGTGATGGCGGGAATCGGCGCCGCTATAAACACCGGCGGTGTAGGCCGAGGGGACTCCATTGCGGTAATCGGGTGCGGGGGGGTGGGGTCCGGCTCGATTGTCGGGGCCCGCCTGGCAGGCGCCGACAAGATAATCGGGGTTGACATCGACGACCGCAAGCTCCAGTGGGCCAGAGACTTCGGGGCCACCCACACCATCAACTCCCGCAATGAGGATCCGGTGGAGCGGATCAGGGAGATAACCGGCGGCAACGGCGCCGATGTGGTGGTGGAGGCGATCGGCCTGCCCGAGACCTACGAACAGGCTTTCTATGCCCGCGACCTGGCCGGTGTGGTGGTGCTGGTTGGCGTGCCTACCCCGGACATGAAGATCGAGCTTCCATTCATAGAAGTGTTCGGCCGCGGCGGGGCACTGAAGTCGTCATGGTACGGGGACTGCCTTCCCGAACGGGACTTCCCCATGCTCATCGACCTGTACCTGCAGGGCAGACTCGATCTCGATGGCTTCGTCAGCGAGACTATCGGCGTCGGCGAAGTCGAAGAGGCTTTCCACCGCATGGAGCGGGGAGAGGTGCTGCGCTCGGTGGTGGTCTTCGACTGACCTGACCCAGGGGGCCCCGGCTACCATCCTCGGGCGCGCCACTCTCCGGTGTGGGGCTTTTCGGTCGCCACCGTCGTGTCGTTCGCCCCGTGGCCGGGGAAGACGACGGTCGGGTCGGGATAAGTCGACAGAAGCTGTTCAACCGAGTCCATGATCTGGCCGAACGAGGAATAATCCCATTGAGTGGCGCCGGGGCCGCCCGGGAAGAGCGTGTCCCCGCTGAACAGCCAGGGCTCCAGCACGAACGAGGTCGATCCGGGGGTGTGGCCGGGGGTGTGAACGGCATGGAGCAGAAGGTCTCCGACCGCGATCTCCTGTCGGTCTCGGATCAGGCCGTCGGGAGCGGCCTTCTCGATGCCCGCCTCCTCCAGGAGAAACAGGTCCTCGGCGTTCAGAAGGAACGGGACACCCAGCTTGTCGCTTACCTGGTCCACCGCTTGGAGGTGATCCTGGTGGCCGTGGGTGGTGAGGATGGCCTGCACGTCGTAGTCGGAGGCCGCATCGATGATGCGTTCTGCCTCGTCGGCGGCGTCCACTACCACCGCCTTCCCCGTGTTGGTGCAGCCCAGGATGTAGACGTTGTTCTCCATGGGGCCGACCAGCAGTTTTATCACATGCGCCCCTTCGATTCGATGCTCCCACCTGTTCATAGCCGGTTGCCTTTCTCGGTTCGGACCACTCCGCGGAGAAGAATACCAAGGCGATGGAGCGAACTCCATGCCCGGGGTGAGGGGTAACCTCCGAAGGCATGCGAGCTTGGCGTCTGCATGAACTGACCGGTCCCGGGGCGATTTCCCTGGATGAAGTCGGAGACCCCGAACCGGGAGAGGGCCAGGTCCGGGTTGGACTCCGCATCAGCGCCCTCAACCATCTCGACGTGTGGGTTACCCGCGGGCTGCCCGCCCCTCCCGGCCTTCCTCACATCCTTGGCGGGGATGGCGCCGGGGTGGTGGACGCGATCGGGCCGGGGGTTACGGGCCTGACCGTGGGAGACGAGGTGATCGTCAACCCTTCGCTTTCCTGTGGAGCCTGCCCGGTGTGCGCCACCGGGGAAACGGTGTACTGCCCTACGTTCGGCGTGCTGGGGGAGCACCGCCACGGGACCCTGGCGGAAAAGGTGGTGATCCCCGCCGCCAACGCGTGGCCGAAGCCACCCGCGCTCTCCTGGGAGACCGCGGGTTCTTTCTCCTTGGCCACCGGCACCGCTTTCCGGATGCTGCGCAGGGCGCGCCTGGCCGAAGGAGAGACGCTGCTGGTGGTAGGAGTGGGGGGCGGAGTCTCCAGTGCCGCCGCCCTGCTCGGGGTCTCGCTCGGCGCCCGGGTTTTCGTCACCTCCCGGGGTCCGGAGAAGATCGCCTGGGCCATCGAAAACGGCGCCGAAGGGGGTTTCGATTCGACCGGACAGTTCTCCAAGGAACTCCGAGCGGCCGCAGGGGGACTTGCCCACACCGTTGTGGAGAATGTAGGCCCGGCCACCTGGGGACAATCGCTTCGTTCGCTCGGATTGGGGGGCCGGATGGTGGTTTGCGGCGCCACCAGCGGCGCCAAGGCTGAGATCGGCATCCCGGCGCTGTTCTTCAGACAGCTGGAGATCATCGGATCCACCATGTACACCCCCGCCGAGTACCGGGACCTTCTGGACCTGATCGCCTCGGGCAGGGCCACCCCCCCTCCCGTAGACCGCGTGTTTCCCTTCGAGGAGCTGCCCGCCGCCATGGCCAGAATGGAAGCAGGCCGCCAACTAGGAAAAATCGCCCTATCGGTGGACTGACTGTCACCCGCCTACGCTTACAGCAATCTCTGGCAAGGCGGTTTGGGGGAGGGGATATACTGACACTGCGGGGTCGACTTCGGTCGGCTTCCCCATTGGGGGCGTAGAACAGTCTGGAGTGTTCGCTGGCCTGTCAAGCCAGAGGTCGCGGGTTCAAATCCCGTCGTCCCCGCCAGGGCTGGGAGGCCAGGTAGCTCAGTTGGTAGAGTATCGGTCTGAAAAACCGAGGGTCGGCAGTTCGATTCTGCCCCTGGCCACCTGTTGAGGTGAAGCGGATGTCCGAATCGCTGGAGCACGCCGACCTCGGCCGATGGAGAGTCGAACCTCCTGTCCTCCCCGGCGGTCTTTACCAACTCCTCCGCCAGGCCTTTCTCCGCGACCCTTCCAAGGTTGCCCTGGAAGCCGACGACTGCCCGCCAGTCAGCTACGGGGAACTCGACTCGATGGTGGAGCGTTGCCGGTCGAGGTTGGAAGCCTGCGGGATCGAGCCGGGGGACCGGGTTCTTGTCTATGTGGAGAAGTCCCCCGCCAACGTTGTCCTGTACCTGGCCTGCCTGAGCCGGGGGGCGGTCTACATACCGGTCAATCCGTCCTACACACCGGTGGAACTGGCGGCATTCGTTGAAGACGCCGGCGCGCGGCTGGTGATTTGCGATGCCTCCCGACTGGCGGTGGTCGCCGCAATGTTGAAGGATCTGGGGGCTCACGCCGGCGTAGCGCCTCTCTGTTCCGGCGGGCTGATACCCATCGGCACGCCTCCGCCCCAGCTCTCTACCCCCGGGGTGCGGGGGCCGGTCGGGAGCGACCCGGCGGTGATCCTTTACACCTCCGGCACCACCGGCCCGCCTCGGGGTGCGGTACTCACTCACCAGGCGCTGGCCGCCAACGCACTGGCGCTCTGCAGGGCATGGGATTTCCGGCTCGAGGATGTTTTGGTCCACGCTCTCCCTCTCTTTCACACCCACGGATTGTTCGTAGCCCTCCACTGTGCGTTGCTGTCGGGAGCTTCGACTCTGTTCATGAACGCTTTCGAAACCGGTGCGGCCATCAGGCTCTGGCGGCGGGCCACAGTGTTCATGGGAGTACCAACCCACTACACCCGGCTGCTGTCGGATCCTGGGCTTTCTGTCAGGGCTGCGTCGGGAATGCGGCTCTTCACCTGCGGCTCCGCGCCCCTTCTCCCCCAGACCTGGGAGGACTTCCGACTGCGCACGGGCCATCGAATCGTTGAGCGCTACGGAATGACCGAAGTGGGGATCATCACTTCCAACCCCTATGGCGGAGAACGGATTCCGGGGACGGTGGGGTATCCGCTGGAAGGGGTTGAGATCAAGGTTGTGACGAAACCGGTCGCTGAACCGGGGTCTGGAGCAGCAGGCGAACTCCTGGTTCGCAGTCCCGGGTCGTTCTCCGGTTATTTTGCCGGTCCCGACGAGACGGCCAGGGTGGTGAGCGCCGACGGTTGGGTGTCCACCGGCGACCTGGCTGTACTGGCCGACGACGGGCGGGTAACGCTGGTGGGAAGGTCCAAGGATGTGATCATCACCGGCGCCCTGAATGTTCACCCACCCGAAGTCGAGGCAGCATTGAACTCCCTGCCTGGGGTGGTGGAGTCGGCGGTGTTCGGGGCGCCGCATCCCGACTTCGGGGAGGCAGTGGTGGCCGCGGTGGTGTGGGATGCCGACGCCAACCCCGACGCCGACCGGCTCCGGCAGGCCCTCAGCAAGAAGCTTGCGGGGTACAAGATCCCCAAGCGGATCCTCTTGGTCGAGCGTCTCCCGCGCAACGCCATGGGCAAGGTGCAGAAGACGATTCTCCGTTCTCGAAACGCCGGTGTCTTCACCCCGGGTCCGTGACGGCGGCAGAGTTAGTTCTCGGGGCGCCTGAGAAAGGCCTCGATCTCCGAGATCATCTGATCTCCGGCGTCCTCCAGGCTCTGGGGGTGAAGGCTTGTGCCTTTGGCCGCCTCCTCCTCCAGGTGTTTTATGTACCCGGCCAGGTCTTCGGACTCGGCTACCACCGCATCGATCTTATCCCGGAACTCGGAGGCTTCCACCTCCAGGGGAGAGGAGTCGAGGTCCACCCCCATGATGTGGGCGGCCTTGCTCGCCAAGGCGAGGCTGGCAGGCGGGTAGTCCTGGGTGGATAGATAATGGGGAACGGCCGCCCACAGGGTCAGGGCGTCCCACCCTTCCTGGGCGAAGGCTTGGTGCAGGACCCCCACGATGCCGGTGGGACCTTGGTAGCTCGAACCGAAAAGGCCGTACCGTCCGAGTATGGAGGGATCGGTTGCCCGGCCCACCATGGGGACCGGGAAAGTGTGGGAGATCTGCCCCATGAAGGCTCCCATGGTGACGGCCTTTTCCACTCCTGCCGCCCGGCACAGGTCCATGATCCGGCCTACGTATGACTTCCAGCGGGTGTGAGGCTCGTCTCCGGTTATCACCAGGAGCGGGCGCTTGTCTGCCGGGGTGGTCAGGTAAACCTCTGTGCTCGGCCAACTCAGGGTCGTGGATCCTCCCTTATCGAGGGAGATTTCCGGCCGCACGACCTGGAAGTCGAAATAGTCTTCGGGGTCGATCTCGGTCAGCAGGACCGAAGGGTAGATGGAGAGGATGTGCTGTATCGCCCGACTGGAGGCTTCCCCGGCGTCTCCCCATCCCCGGTAGGCGACCAAGGCGGTTGGGCGCCCGAGCTGCCGGTAGAGATTCCAGTTGACTTGCGACACTCTCGAAGGCTACTCGGGCCGGCCGCTCTGCGTCCGACGGTCGGTTTCGGCCCATTGGGGGGTCTCGGGGTTCATGAAGGGATAGTCCTGGATCCAAGGCCTGGCCTCCTCCAGTTGGGCGGCCAGATTGAACAAGGTGTCCTCTCTCCCGAACCGGCCCACGAACTGGACGCCCACCGGGCGCCCTGACGCCGCGCGGTGAATCGGCAGGGACACAGCGGGCTGGCCGGTCATGTTGAACGGCCAGGTGTTGGGTATCCGATCCATGGACTTTGCGGCGATTTCCTCCATCAGTTCGAAGGGGGAGCCGGTGTACCGGCCTTCCAGTAGGGCGGCGATCCGCTCCCTCTGCTCCGCTCCGGGCTGGAGAGCGAAGTGGGGCCAGGGCGGGGTGGCCAGAGTAGAGGTGACCAGGACGTCGTGGTCCTCCATGATTCCACCCATGATCCGACCGTAATGGCGGACCAGATACAGATTGTCGGCGAAGTCGGTGGCCGAGACCGTCTTGCCCGCCTCCACCACCACTTGGTTGGCAGGTTCCAGTTTGGTGACGTCGATGCCGAAGGTCCCCACCATCCAGGCTATGTCCACCGCCGAAAGGGTCAGCATCGCCCGCCTCCCCGGCCCGGGCCCTATGCCGGTGGAGACCCGGTCCACCCGGTGGCCGAGTTCCTCCAGCAGCGAGGCGGTTCGGTCGACCGCCCGCAAGCACTCGGGATCCAGGTTCACATCACCGGTCATCGCCCCATCGACCACGCCGACTCGCAGGGAGCGGCCCGGCGCTTGCACCGCTTGCCGGTAGGGACCGTCAGGGGGCGGCGCCGCGTAGGGATCGCCCGCCTCGGGTCCATGGCTGAGATCGAGAAACGCCGCCGAATCCCTCACCGTCCGTGTGACGACATGCGAGGCGGCCAGACCGTACCACCCTTCGCTCATGACCGGGCCTACCGGGTTCCTTCCACGGGTTGGCTTGAGTCCCACCAGGCCACAGGCGGAACTGGGTATCCGGATGGAGCCTCCCCCATCGCTGGCGTGGGCGGCCGGGACCACCCCGGCCGCCACCACCGAGGCCGAACCGCCCGAGGATCCCCCTGCGGTGATCCCTGGAGCCCAGGGATTGTTGGTTGGGCCATGCATCGCCGGTTCGGTCACCGACGCCATGCCGAACTCGGGAGTGGAGGTCTTTCCCAGAATGACCAGGCCTCCCCTTAGATAACGGGAGGTGAGGGTGGTCGTGATGGGAGCTATGAAATCCGACAGCGCTCTGGACCCGGAGGTGGTGGGCACCCCTTCCCAGAGTTGACCGAGATCCTTGAGCATGAAGGGAACACCGGCCAGCGGGGTGGCGGGCAGCGGCGCCTGCGCCAGCCGGCGGGCTCGGTCATAGGTGGTATGGACCACCGCGTTGAGGGCGGGATTGAGAGCTTCGGTCTGGCGAATGGCGACCTCGAGCGCTTCCGGGGCCGAGATTTGGCGGTTGGCGATCAGCTCAGCCAGGCCGACCGCGTCGTAGCGTCGGTACTCTGTTACTTTCATAGTTCCAATGATGGCACACCTGGCCGGCCTTGTAGTATTCACCGCGCCTGTTGGAAGGAGAGATTTCCTGAGTCTGGGGATGGTCTATCACGGCCTTATTCGGGAGGCGGCCCGATGTCCCTGATTTCCCTCTTGGGGGAGGTGCTCGGCTCGGTCTTCGAAGAGATGGGCCTTGACCGGGGTTATGGCAGGGTGTTTCCCTCCCAGCGCCCCGAGTTGGGAGACTTTCAGTGCAACGGCGCATTGGCAGCCTCGCGCCCTGCGGGACAGCCGGCCCGGAGCCTGGCGGTGGCGGTCGCCGAACGCGCGGGGCAGGATGACAGGTTCGGAGAGGTACTCCCGGCCGGACCCGGGTTTGTCAACATCCGTCTGTCCGATGAGTTCCTGGCCCGGTGGCTCGCCGAGATGGTTTCCGATCCTCGCCTGGGGGCGCCGCGCGCCGATGCGTTCAGTCATGTGGTGGTGGACTATGGGGGACCCAACGTCGCCAAGCCGATGCACGTCGGACATCTCCGGTCCACCATCATCGGAGACTCCCTGGCCCGTATCTTCGCCCGTCTGGGGCACACGGTCACCCGCGATCCCCACTTCGGCGACTGGGGAACGCAGATGGGAATGCTGATCATGGGCGTGCGGGAGCTATATCCCGGATTGGCGTACTTCGAGGAGGGACGCCAAGGGGGTTTCCCTCCCGAGTCGCCGGTCAGCCTGCAGGAATTGTCCGAAATGTATCCGCAGGTCGCGGCGGGCTGCGCCTCCGACCCCGAGCGGGCGCAAGCTGCCCGCCGGGCCACCTTGGAGTTGCAGGAGGGGAGGCCGGGGTATCGGGCCCTGTGGGAGCAGATGGTTCGCGTCTCCATGGAGAGCCAGCGGGCCGACTTTGCCCGGCTCGGGGTGGAGTTCGATCTCTGGTACGGCGAGAGCACCGTTGCCGACAGGGTGGAAAAGATGATCCGGCGTATGGAGGGCAGCGGACGGGTGGCCGAGAGCGAGGGGGCCACGGTGGTGGAGGTCGGAGAGCCCCAGGACGAAGCACCCCTGCCGCCCCTCCTTCTGCGCAAATCCGACGGGGCGGCCCTGTACGCCACCACCGACCTGGCGACTATCGAGATGCGGGTGGATGACTTGGGCGCCGACGTCATTCTGTATGTGGTGGACGCCCGCCAGGCCGATCACTTCCGAGGGGTGTTCAGAGCGGCCCGGCTCACCGGTCTGGCCCCTTCTCGGGTGGACCTTGAGCACGTCGGGTTCGGCACCATGAACGGCCCGGACGGGCGTCCCTTCCGAACCCGGGAGGGAGGAGTGGTCAGGCTCGGCGAGTTGATCGAGATGGTGGCGGCTTCCGCTCGCCTTCGACTCGAGGAGAACGATCTCGTCGGGGACTACTCACCGGAGGAGCGGGAGGCCATCGCCGAGGCGGTGGGGCTGGGCGCCCTGAAGTTCGGTGACTTGGCGACCCATCGGGCCTCCAACTACATGTTCGACCCGGAGCGGTTCGTCTCGTTTTCCGGAAAGACCGGTCCGTACCTGCAATATGGGGTGGTGAGGATCCGGTCGCTGTTGGCGAGGGCGGCGGCGGAGAATCTGGCGCCGGGCGCTCTCATTCCGCCGTCGCGCCCGGCCGAGCGTGATCTGATGCTCACCCTGACTCTGATGCCCGAGGCCAT
>VXSV01000152.1:12967-24400 GCA_009837815.1 Acidimicrobiia bacterium | reverse complement strand
ACAAGCAGGGAGCAAAATAGGCCCGCACCCCCGGCGGCTCTGAGCGTGGCCCGTCCGTAATCGATGGTGATGGGCAGGTCGTCGGGCAATGGAAGCAAGGCGCTGACCGCCACCAGAATCATCGCAACCGCCAGTCCGGCCAAAGCTCTTCCCGCCGCCCGATGCCAGACGTTCTGTTCGGCTTCCAGGGCGGATGCCCCGTAGGACGCCTCCGCTCCCAGACCCAAGACCACACCGCCGACCGCTCCCACTGCGGCGATGCCGCTAATGGCCTCCATGATGGTCAGGTCGGGACCGCCCTCCACGATCCCCACTTCAAGGAGCAATGAGGCGAGGGCCAGCCCCATGAGTGCTAACCCGGCAGCCGAGAAACCCACCCGGAGCATGGAGCGGAAAGACCCGGCGGCCAGACGATACCAGTCACGCCAGTCCAACGTTTGAGAAGGCACAGCGCCGGGGTGGGTCATGCCTGGCCCTCCTCGGCGCCCGAAAGCGCTTGCAAATACAGTTCCACCGGGTGCATGACCTGGTAGTCGCCGGCCAGATGCGAACGCAGCTGCATCTCGCACCCGGGATTGGCGCTGGCCACGAGCCGGGCCCCGCTCCGTCGAATCTCATCGGCTTTGTCTCTTCCGAGGCGGGTGGAGGTGTCGGGGCGAAGAATGGAGTAGAACCCCGCTGCGCCACAGCACGCCGGATCGATGGATGTGGTCTGGTATCCGGCCGCCTCCAGAATCACTCGAGGCTGGGTGACGATCCGCTGCGCGTTGCGAAGATGGCAAGGATGCTGGAGCGCCACCAATTCACGTCCTTGTTCCAGGCGGGGAAGGCGACCGTCCTCGATAGCGTCGGCCACCAACTCCGTGATGTCTCGGACCTGCCAGTCCTCGCCTCGGGCTTCTGGCGGAGTCCAGTGGCGGTAGTCCTTGAGATGAGCGGAACACCCGGCTGCGTTCGCCACCACAAAGTCCACTCCCCGGAAGGCCCGGGCGTTGCGGACAGCCAGCCGAGCGGCGCCGTCGGCGGCGCCGTCATGGGCTGCCAGGGCGCCACAGCACGTTTGGCCCGATGGGACCACCACTCGGTAGCCGGCTCGCACCAACAAAGCAATGCTGGCCTGGTGGACGTCGGCGAACCAGCGACCCATGATGCAACCGGTAAGGAGTCCCACGGTGGCCACAGGGGCCCGATCAGGCTGGAAGGTTTCTCCCCGCAGGGACGGGGTGCTCCAAGCGATGGGCCGCAGACCCCGGAGACCGGAGCGGACTCGACGCGGTGCGATCCGGGCCAGCCCGGTGCGTTGGACCAGGGCGGTAGCCCAGGTGACGGCCCGCATAATCGCCGGGCTTCCAAGCCAGGTCTCCATGATCCACCCTCGCAGACGCCGGGACACGCCGCCCTGCCGGGCGGAGATCTCCGCCCGGGCGCCCTCCAGGGCCCTCCCGTAAGGGACCATGCTTGGACACACCGGCTCACAAGCGCGACAGCCCAGACAGAAGGAGATGGTCTCGGCGAACACCTCGTCTATTCCGGTGATCCCATCCAGCACCGCGGTCATAGCGGTCAACCGACCCCGGGGGGAGTCGGTCTCCTTCCCGGTGAGGCGGAAAGTGGGACAGTGGGGAAGGCATAAGCCGCATTGGATGCAACTGGAAAGTTCGGATCGGGTCGGTGCGTAGGGCGTCTGGTAACCCATCAGACGCCTCCCGGCAGTCGACCGGTGTTCAGCACCCGGTAGGGATCGAACCCCGCCGCAAGTCTGCGTTGGTATTCCAGCCCCGCGGGAGGAGTTCCCCAGGGATCGATCCGCTCATACAGGGTCTCGGGGCCGTTGGTGAGAACCAGAGCCCCGCCCACCGACTCCGCCCACCCCCGGAGTTCTGCTGCTGCTCCGATTTCGACCTGGTCGGCGACGCATTCTGTGATCCCTACGCCCTGCTGGGCCACGTAGGCCCAGCCCTTGGGCAGGCGCTCCAGGCCTTCGGACAATCGGGAAGGAGGAAGCCTCAGCGACCATGCGATCGGCAGGGAAGGCAGTGTCGGCCACGCATGTCCGTTCTGCACCTCTCCGCCCAACCGGTTGGCCTGGGACTCCACCTCGGCCGGCGTTCCCCACAGAAAAGCGCTGTGCCCCGACGGCGTGGACAGCACGGCCAGGGGCCGGTACAAACCAGCAAGGGCGGCGGCCGGATCGTCCACGCTCACCGTCAAGGCCGCGGCGGGCGTCGGGATGAGCTTTAAACAAACCGAGCCGATCAGGCCCAACCTCCCCAGGGCGCCCACCATCAGGCGGGGGATGTCGTATCCGGTCACGTTCTTGACCACCCGCCCTCCGCTCCGGACGATGCGCCCGTCGCCGGTGACCACCTTGGTCTCCAGAACCCGGTCTCGGCTGGGACCGTAGCGAAATCGCTTGTAGCTGCTGAGCCCGGCGGCAAGAGCGCCGCCGATCGTTGCGGTTGGCGAAGGGTGTGGCAGGAGCGTGGTCTGGCGCTTTTCGGCCAGCATCTCCTCCACCTGCGAGATACGGGCGCCCGCCCCGGCCACAATGGTCAGGTCTTCGGGTTCCCACACCTCTACCTGGTTGAGCGAGGTTGTGATCAACACCATGTCGGGATGCACGCGGTGGCCGTATCCCTGATGATTGCCGCCCCCCCAGATCAACACTTTCATTCGCTGCTCGGTGGCGGTTCGAAGAGCCTGGGAGGCTTCTTCAAGGGTGGTTGGCGCCACGGCGATCTCCGCCGGCGGGATGGCCTGGTCGGCCGAGATGTCGGCGGCGGGTATGGCGCCGAACCGGCTCTTCACACCCAGGCGCCCTCGGGCACCGGCCGTCCAAAATCAAAACAACGGGATCCCTCCGGAAGGACTTTGCCGGGGTTGAACACTCCCTCGGCGTCAAAAGCCTCTTTCACGCGAGCCTGTGCGTCAAGGTCCATCTCGGTGAAGAGCAACGGCATGAGGTGGCGTTTCTCCATTCCGATGCCGTGCTCACCCGAGAGAACGCCCCCCTTCTCGACGCAGATTTCAACCAACTCGTCGGCGGCGGCCTTCACCATGTCCAGCCGACCGGGTTCGGATGCGTCGAAGGCCATCAGAGGGTGGAGGTTGCCGTCCCCGGCGTGGAAGACGTTCATCATGGTGATCTCGTAGCGCTGACCGATTTCGTACACCTGGCGCATGGCCTCAACGAGCCGGGTGCGAGGCACAACCGTGTCGTGCAGGTAGTAGTCAGGAGCGGCCTGCGCCACTGCGCCGAAAGCCGACTTGCGGCTCTTCCACAGGATCTCTCGCTCTTGTGGGGAGGCCGCCACCTGCACCGACAGAGCGTTGTTCTCCCGGGCGACCCGGGTGATGATCGCCGCTTCCGCATCCACTGCTTCGGTTACCCCGGTGACCTCCGCCAGCAACAGGGCTCCCGCATCGACGGGCAGGCCGGCGTGCAGCCAGTTTTCGATGGCCTGCATCATCAGTTGGTCCATCATCTCCAGAGCAGCGGGAATCAGTCCCGCGGCGATAATCCCCGAGACGGTGGCCGCGGCGTCTTCTATGGTGGGAAAGGCCACCGCCATCGTCCGCACATCGGGCGGGTTGGGGGTGAGCTTCACCAGGGCGCGGGTGACGATCCCCAGGGTGCCTTCCGACCCCACGAGGATTCCCCGCAGATCCAGTCCGATGGGATCGGGCGCTCCGCCGCCCACGATCATCACCTCTCCGGTGTCGGTGACGATTTCCAAGGCAAGGATGTGGTTGACAGTGCTCCCTTCCGACAGACAGTGCGGCCCTCCCGAATTGCAGGCGATGTTTCCTCCCACGGTGCACGCCGATTGGGAAGAGGGATCGGGTGCGAAGTGCATACCGAAGGGGGTGGCGGCGGCGGACAGGTCCAGGTTGATGACTCCCGGGCCCACCCAGGCGGTGCGGTTCTCGGCGTCGATCTCTTCGATCCGGTTCATGCGGGTGGTCACCAGCACCACTCCGCCGACTTCCGGGACCGCCCCGGCCGAGAGGCCGGTTCCCGCCCCTCTGGCTACTACCGGTATGCCGTGGCGTCGAGCGGCCCGTACCACTTGCGCCACTTCCTCGGTGGTTTCGATCATCACCACCACGGTCGGGTTCCCAACGTAGACCCCTGCATCCTTGGCGTAGAGGTGGCGCTCCAACGTCGAGTCCATCACCCGGTCAGCGCCGAGCAGCCGGATCAGGTCATCGCGAAACTTGGTGTTGCTCCCGGTGAGGGTGGCAGCCATGCTGATCTAGAATAACAACGGCCCGTCAATCTCGGTCCCGGCCGATGGCAGTTGGCGGGCCGTCTCATTCAGGTAGTGACCATGACGGTGATCGCTCAACCCACGCCCAACCCCAACGCCATGAAGTTCACGGTTGGAAGCAAGGTGGGAGGTCCCGCTACCTTCCGGAAAGGCGATGCGGTGGAACATCCCTTGGCCGTGGCCATCCTGGCCACAGAAGGGGTGGCTTCGGTGTTCTGGACTGCGGATTTCGTCACGGTCAGCAAAGCGCCCGGAGCGGACTGGGCCACCATACAGCCTGCAGTCGAATCGATTCTGAGAAGCCGATTCGAGACGGAGTGAAGCCCTAGCCGCCGGCGGGGACCGCCACTCCGTTGGGACCGATCCACAGGCTGACCGGCCAGGAGATCCCGCCCGGGTCCGTCACGGCCCACTCCACCCGCCATACCTCCCCTATCCGGCTGACTGCCGGTTGGCCCACCACGGCCCCTGCTTGGGCGAGGAGCAGCTCTTCCCGGGCGGTCCTGAGCACCGCGGTGGGGGGGTTCTCCAACTCTTCTCCCACCCACCATTGGCCGGGGTTCGCCTCCGGCAGAGGGAGTAGGCGGGGGAGGTCGACTATGGTCGGCATGCCTGCTTCCATGTCGACCACCACTTCCACCGACTGGGTTGGGAGCCGACTGTAGGAGGCGCCGTCGACCGAGACCAGCCGTCGAAGGGCTACCACCGTCCGCCAACGGCCTTCCGGCGCCGGTTCAACCCACAGGGTTCTCACCCACTCCACAAAGGAGAGAGGGTGGCCGGAGGTGTCGAGGGGGCGGTTGATGCCCGGCAGCCACCACTCGATTAGGTCAGTCTGCCCCGTCCCGTCCAGTGTGAAGTAATCCAGGACGAACCACTCCGCATAGGAGGCGGCCTGACGCTCTTGCAGGGAGTAGCCGCCCGATGCCGCCGGGTGCTCTCCGGCCCGGAGGTCCGCTTCGCTCAAGGTCGCCGGAGCCTCCGGCAGTAGATGGGGGGTCGGCGTCGGGGCAGGATCCTGGCCCTGTCCCGGGAGGGACGGTGACGTAGGCCCGGCTGCGGAGGACGGGGGAACGGCCGGCGGGATGACCACCTGGGGGTCAGGAGATGAGAAGGTGCGGACCACGCTGAAGGCCAGCACAGCCACCACTGACGCGCCTCCCACCAGGTACCAGAGCCTGCGACGCCGGGACGTGTCTCCAAGGTCTCGCAGCTCGTCCCAGGGGATTGATTCGAATACTTCCGGATCGAATGATTTGGTATCGCTCATGCCACATTGTTATTGAGATATGCCGGCGGATTCAAGAGGTGTTGTCCGCATCGCGAAAGAAAACACAGAGTCGCGACCGGAGAGCCCTTGCCGTCAATGACACGTCGCCTCAACTACACTCCCGAGGAATGGTGGTCAATCCGGATCCCAAGCCTGGCCGATGGCTTCTTCCATTAGCGATCCTGGCGATGTTTGCGTTTACCTTCATGTTCGTCAGGACGCTGCCCAGAGCCGAGATCGCCCCCCAGCCGGTAACCACCGTTTCGCCCCCTACTACGCAGGATGAGGACGCGTCCACCGAGACGACATCCGCCGCCGAGAGCGAAGAACCCGACGGAGAGTCGGCTCCTGAGGAGACGCCTACCAGCACCACTTTGCTGCCCGCGGTGGTCTCCTACTTGTCTTCCATCGAGGCGTTGGGGGAACAGCTGACCGCGCTGGCGAGAGAGGCCCGGGAGGTCAACGCCGCCTGGGACGAGCGGTCTATCGAGTACGCCCAGGCCGAGGAGCGGCTGGTGGCCGTGATGGAGGATGTCATCAGCTGGCAGGAGAACGTGGTCCGGCTGAACGCCCCATCGGTCTTGGCGGCGTCACATCAGGACATGCTGACCGCCTCCACCCGGGCGGCGGCTGCCGCCGCCACCGTCGTGGAGGGGTTGCGCAGCGCTGACACCGGCGAGACCCGCCGGGCGGCGGCCGCGGACTTCAACACGGCCACCACCGACTTCGTGGCGGCCGTTACGCGGGCCCGGAACACCATCGGCGGTTGACGCCCCCAGGACGTTGGCTGTAGAGATACGGGCCGTCGCCCCTGACGAGCTGGAGGTCTTGGGGCGGGTGACCGCCATGGCCTTCGGACAGGACCCCGATCCCGCCGCCGGGGAGAGCTATCGCAAGTTGCTGGAACTGGAGCGCAGTCGGGGTACTTTTGAACAAGGGCGGATGGTGGGTGGCTCCTTTGCTTACGGCCTGGAGTTGACAATCCCCGGCGGGGAGGCTGCCGCGGCCGGAGTGGCCAGCGTGGGTGTGCTCCCCAGCCATCGGAGGCGCGGGATCATGCGCAGGATGGTGACCGAGCTGTTGTCGGACGCCCGGGATCGCGGGGACATCCTGGCCGTCCTGTGGTCGACGGAAGTCCCTCTGTACGGGCGGTTCGGGTTTGGAGTGGCGGGGGTGACCACCAAACTCGTTATCGATCGATTTCCCCTGGTCCCCCACCGGCTGGCGCCCCGGCCTGCACCGGTGGTTCTGGTCGAACCGGATGAGGCCAAGGAGCTTCTTCCGCCCGTGTTCGATCGCAAACGCAGGGAGGTGCCCGGGATGTTCGCCCGCTCGGAGGATTGGTGGGAGTTGGAGATCCTGGCGGACGCCCCCCGCCACCGCGGAGACGCCAGTTCCCTCCGCTACGCTCTGGCGCTCGACTCCGATGGACACGCTATCGGATATGCCCAATATCGCACCAGCGGCGCCTGGGAGGGGATCGGCTTGGGGATAACCCTGAAGCTGGAGGAGATGATCGCCCTGACGCCGGCCGCGTATGCGGGCCTGTGGAACTTCCTAGTCAACCAGGACCTGCTTCGGCAGCTCAGGGCGTGGAACGTGCCGGCCGAGACGGCTCTCCACCAGCTCTTTGCCAATTTTCGCGAGTCGCAGACACTGAATGACGGTTTGTGGTTGAGGATCCTGGATGTGGAGGCCGCCCTCTCCGCCCGCCGCTACTCGGCCGACGGTTCCCTGGTTCTGGGGGTATTCGATCCCATGTCCGCAGAGGCGACTCGCTATCGGCTGGAGGTTTCCGGGGGCATGGGCTCATGCCGGCGGGTCTCCGACGCTCCCGACCTGTCCCTCGACCTGGAAGACCTGAGCGCCGGGTTCCTGGGACGCGCCCGCTTCCGGCGTCTGGGATCATTGGGCCGGTTGAAAGGAGAGCCGGCGGCGAGGGCTTTGGCCGACGCCATGTTTGATTGGGACCCCCAGCCGTGGTGTCAGGAGGTCTTCTAGGGTAAAGCGATCACCGGGTGGCGATCGCCTCGATCTCCACCTTCAGGCCGGTCAGGGGCAGGCCTCCCGCGCCGACCGCGGAGCGAGCCGGAGGCGCGCCGTCGAAGAAACTCCCGTACACGTCGTTGACGGCGCCGTAGTCGCGGATGTCGGCCAGGAAAACAGTGGTCTTCACGATGTCGGAGTAGCCGAGGCCCAGTTCGGAGAGGATGTTGCCGATGTTTCCCAGGATGAGTTCCGTCTGGGCTGTCACGGACTCGGGAGTCTCCCCGGTCTGGGGGTCGATGGCTACCTGGCCGGAGATGAAAACAAAGCCGTGCGCCTCGGTCACAACGGAATATGGCGCCAGAGGAGCAGGAGCGCTCTTGAGTTGGGGGGCTTCCTTAGGCATGACGGGAGATGCTAGGCGAAGCTGTTCCCGCACCCGCACGAGCGCGCCACGTTCGGATTGTCGATGGAGAAGCCGGCCTCCATCAGGCCCTCCCGGTAGTCGAGGGTGGCGCCGGTGATCCGCTTGGCGCTCTGCGGGTCGACCAACACCCGCAACCCTTCGAATTCGATGACAGTGTCCTCTTCCTCGGTGTCGGAGTCGAAGAACATCTCGTAGGAGAAACCCGAGCACCCGCCGGGCCTCACAGCCACTCTGAGGCCCAAGTCGTCGTCTTCCTCGGAAGCCAGCAGGGCCTTGACCTTGGCCACCGCCGAATCGGTCAGGAGGATTGGCCGCTGCGGAGCGGAACTCTTGATGTTTAGAAGCTGCATCTACAAGGCATTTCGTCTACAGAAAATAATAAAGCGTGATTGTGATTATATATCGCCCGAAAAGGGTTCGCCGCTAGGGGAACAATCCTCTCATCAGTTTGGCTTTGGCCACCCGCGAAATCCCCATGATGAGGGCGGCGGTTCGCATGTCGACCTTCTCTTTGGCGGAGAGTTCCTTGATGGATACGAAAGCCTTGGTCATGATGTCCCGCAGGCGCTGGCGGGTCTCCTCGTCGGTCCAGAAATAGTATTGCAGTCCTTGGAGCCACTCGAAATAGGAGACGGTGACTCCCCCGGCGTTGGCCAGGATGTCGGGAATGACCAGAACCCCCTTTTCTTGGAGGATTCGGTCGCCCTCCATGGTGGTTGGTGTGTTGGCACCTTCCAACACCACCGCGGCGGTTATGTCGGCGGCGTTCTCGGAGTGGATGACTTCCTGTACGGCCGCCGGGACCAGGACTTCGCAGTCCACTTCGAACAGCCGATCCCCGTCTATCGGGTCGGCCCCGGGAAAGGAGTCGACCCAAACGTTGCGGGCTGTCCATTGATGGAGGGCCTGGATGTCTATGCCGTCGGGACGGTAAATGCCTCCCGACAGGTCACTGACCGCAACGACTCGAGCTCCCAGTGCCGTCACCGCCCGCGCCACGCTCTTGCCGACCTTTCCGAAGCCCTGTATGGCCACGCGGGTCCCCTCGGTGGGCAGATCGACCATCTCGAGAGCAAGGGGCAGCAGGTATGCCAGCCCCAGGCCGGTTGATTCCTTGCGGACCTCCGTTCCGCCGAGCTCGACGGGCTTTCCGGTCACCACTCCCGGCACCGGATGGCCCACTTGCTGACTGTAGGTGTCCATTATCCATGCCATTACCTGGGAGTCGGTGCCCAGGTCCGGCGCCGGTATGTCGCTCTGTGGTCCGATGAAGGTAAAGATCTCTGAGGTGTAACGCCGGGTAAGGCGTTGTGTCTCGGCTCGGCTCAGCAGTTCGGGCGCCACCCGTACTCCGCCCTTGGCCCCTCCGTACGGAAGCCCCACAAGAGAACACTTCCAAGTCATGTTCATGGCAAGCGCGGTGACCTCGCCCAGGTTCACGGTCGGCGCATAACGGATACCGCCCTTGGTGGGGCCCATGGTGAGGACGTGTTTGACCCGGTAACCGTAGACCGTCTCGACCTGCCCGTCGTCCTTCCGGAAGGGGAAGGTGGTCAAAAAAGACCTTTGGGGGGTGCGGAGCCGCTCGGCGACATTGACGTCCAGGTCCATGTAAGCCGCCACCCGGTCGAACTGGGCAACAGCCTCCCGGTACATTCCCGAGTCCCATTCCAAGGGGGGAGTCGTTACCGGCAAGACCTCGGCGTCAGGGGCAGTGAATACCACTTGCCTCTATTTTACCCCGATCGGAGCGGAGAGAAAACACATTTGGACGGACCATTCCGTTTGTTGTCTACTATCAAGTTCCTGGAAGGACACCGGAAAGGTAACCCGTGTCTGACAAACCAACCACGCCCGCCACCGAGGAGGTGTGGGCGGCGTTGCGCGGGGTGATCGACCCCGAACTCGGAGACAACATAGTCGACTTGGGCATGGTCGCCTCGGTGGAAGCCACCCCTGAGGGGACCGTGATTATCGGGTTGGCTCTCACCATCGCCGAGTGCCCTCTGCGGGACCAGATCGAGGGTGACACAAGGCGAAGAGCGCTGTCGCTGCCGGGGGTTGATGAAGTAGTAGTGCACACCACCGCCATGACCAAGAGGCAACGGGCCGAGCTGATGTCGAGGGCCAGGGAGAAAGCCAGGGACCGGGCCGAACCGACTCAGGTGTCCCCGACCACCCGGGTGATCGCGGTCAGTTCGGGAAAGGGGGGCGTGGGAAAGTCATCGGTTAGCGTGAACCTGGCCATCGCCATCAAGAACCTCGGGTTTCGCGTCGGCTTGATGGATGCCGATATCTGGGGGTTCTCGGTCCCCCGCTTGTTGGGGATAAACACCCGGATGGAAGCCGACGACGTCACCAGGCTGATCATCCCGGTGGAGGCCCATGGATTGAAGGTGGTGTCGACCGGGCTGATCATCGACTCGGAGGAGACCGCGCTGATGTGGCGAGGGTTGATGCTCGCCAAGGCATTGGAGCAATTCCTGAAACAAGTCGACTGGGGAGAACTGGACTATCTGGTGATCGACATGCCGCCCGGCACCGGTGACATCCAGATGGCGCTCTCCCGCATGCTCCCCCAAGCGGAGATGGTGGTGGTCACCACCCCCCAGCGAGCGTCACAGAAAGTGGCGGCCCGGATTGCTGACATGGCCCGGCGGTCCCACATGCCGATCGTGGGGGTAATCGAGAACATGTCGGGTTTCGACTGCGGTCACGGAGCGGTCCATCATCTGTTCGGCCGGGGGGGTGGCCAAGAGTTGGCAGAGGGGATAGGAGTGCCGCTGCTGGCGCAGGTGCCCCTGGACATCAGGGTGGTGGAAGGAGGAGACCGCGGATGCCCGGTGGCCGCCCAAACGCGCCTCGACGGCGCCGCCCTGGCCTTCGCGGAGACCGCCGAACTCCTCGTGCAGTTGGTCCCGCCGGCTCAGGACGAGACCTGCACAGGTCGGCTGGCCAAGCTGTTGGAGGGCCTTGCCCAGTCGGGACAGGACTGGGACTCCCTGGCGACCCTCGCTCCTTAGCGCGGTGAGCCGCCGGGGCTACTTACAAGCCTGGAGCGCAAGCGGGTAGGGGTTTACGGCTCTGCCGCCCCCCGGGTGATACTCGAAGTGGAGGTGGGGGATGTAGTCGGGGGAGTTGCCGCTGGTGCCGACAAAGCCGATGACCTCTCCCTGGGACACCCACTTGCCGGGGACGGCTCCGGGGGCGAAGTCTTCCAGGTGGGCGTAGTAGTACTCGTCTCCCCAGGGGGCGCGCAGCCATATGTAGAGGCCTCCCAGGCCTCCCACGTCGACCCGGAAGAGGACGCCCTCATGGATGGCGCTCACCGGCGTCCCCCTTTCGGCCAAGAGGTCCACGCCCTGGTGAGTACGCCCGCCGGAGCGGGGAGCTCCCCAGGTGTCCACAAAGGTGTTGGGCCCCTGCACAGGGCAGACTCCGTCGTTGTCATAGCCGTCGGACGGCGTTGTGGTGGTTGT
>VXSV01000152.1:0-12867 GCA_009837815.1 Acidimicrobiia bacterium | reverse complement strand
GTTGTGGTGGTTGTGGTGGTGGGTCGGGTCGTTGTCGTGGTCGCCAGAGTTGTTGTGGTGGTTGTGGTGGTGGGCAGGGTCGTGGTTGTGGTGGTGGGCAGGGTCGTGGTTGTGGTGGTTGTCGTGGATGGTCGGGATGTGGTTGTCGGGGAATTGGGTTGCTGCGTCGTGCTCGTGGTGGTGGAAACAGACTCGGTTGCTTCGCTCTCCAGCGCCTCCAGCAGGACAAGTTCCTGCTGAGCCGCTGCCAAGGTCTCGATCAACTGTGAAAAGAGCGCTTCCTGCTCTCCTCTGATTCCTTGCAGTTCCCCAAGATGGGCCTGGTGTTCCGCCTGCTGGCCAGTCAGTTCTCGGGTGACGCTCCGATAGTGGTTCAAGATCTCCTCCTCGTCACCTCCAACGGCCTGCAAATAGCCGACACCCGCCTCGAATCTCTCCGGACTCTCCACCAACATCAGGCTCACTGACTTGCCGGTAGTCAAGTCGATGTACAGACGCACCGCCCACTGCTCCAGGGAGGATTGCGCCTGCCAAAGGTCCGACTCTGCTTGCCTGAGAGCCTCCTCGGTGGCGGCCAAGCGTTCTTCCGCAAGCACCTGGGCGACCCATGTGTCCTCCAGAACGCGGGCGATTTCTTCCTGTTGGGCTTGAAGTTCAGCCACTCGTTGGCGGGCGGCTTCCATCTCGTCGGTCTGGGCTCCGATGGCCGGGATGTTCAGCATGCTCAGAACCGCCGCACCCAACACTCCTGCAATAAACCCGCCCCGCCGCGCTCTGGGGATCATGAGCCTTCCGATAACTCCACGGGAGCGTCTCTTCGACCGAGGCCTTCAAATCGGACCGCTCCCTCGGCGGCCAGCTTCTTGAGATGGGCGCAAACCGAATGGACGGCAAGTCCATGAAGAGCCGGATCCACCTCTCGGTAAACGTGTTCCACCACCTCCCCCACGGTCCGACACCCTGCTGCCACCGCGGCGAGTATTTCTTGCTCGCGGCGGCGGCGATGGGCGATGTACCAAGAGATGACTTCGGTGGGGCGTTCAATCTCCTCCCCGTGACCGGGGTAAAGGCGATCCAGCTTCAGGTCCGTCAACTTATGTAGGGAATCCATATAAGACGCGGCGTCCGTGATGAGCACCGAAGAGCCTCCCATGATGTGATCGCCGGTGAATAGCACTTCGCCGCTTAGGAAGCAAAGGTGGTCGTCGGAGTGGCCGGGGGTGTGGATCGCATGAAGGGATGTGGCGCCCACTTCCACCACCTCCCCGTTGGCGAGGCGATGGTCAGGCCGGAATCCCGGCCCTGCCTCGTATCCCAATGCAGGAACTTGGAACCATCGCGCCAAGGGGTTCGCCAGAGGTGCATGATCGGGATGGGTGTGGGTAACGATCACGGCTCGGACATCCAGCCCTTCGCAGGCGGCGATAAGAGCTTTCCGATGGGTGGCTTCAACTGGTCCCGGATCGAGAACCACCGCTTCCCCCCCGTCTTCTATCAGGTAGCTGTTGGTGCCCGGTCCGGTGAAGAGACCGGGGTTGGGGGCCAGGACCCGCTCCACCTTCATTCGGTTTTCTCATAGCCGGGGTCGCCGGGCAACAGGGCTTCCGGCCTTCCCCCTTGCATCACGAGTTTGGGAAGGACCCGGGTCACCTCGCCGATCTCTTCTGTGGACTCCCAGGCCTGGCGTGATGTGGAGAAGTCGGCCAGGTACTCCAGGGTCTTCTCGGTGGGCAGGATCATCTCCCATTCCCCCCGCCTCCGGCGGCCGAGGGCGCGGTGCGGCGCAACCCACACGGCCTCCGTCAGTTCGGCCTCGGCCAGCACCAGCGGTTCGTCTCCCTCGACGGTGGCCACATAGAAGCGGGCGTCGAAACGGTGCGGCGCCTGCCGGGGGGTCACCCAGTTGGACAGATAGCGGAGTCGCCCGGCGTCGAAACGGGCTCGGCGGCGGGCAACCCACCGGTAGATGGCTGCGCCCCGCAAAGGCGTCCGAGGAGGTTCGATAGGCGGGTCGGTCAGAAAGATCCCCACCTCCTCGGCGGTCTCCCGGAGCCCTGCCGCCAGCCAGCCGGCTTCCCCTGGCAGAGTCCCTCCCAGGGCTTCTTCGGCCAAAGGGCTGAGGTCTATCGGGTCCACCACCCCGCCGGGAAAGACGAACATCCCGCCGAACACAGCCGATCGGGATCTCCTCACCATCAGCACCTCCAGGCGGCCGGCGCGATCCGCCAAGAGCAAGACGGTCGAACTGGGCAGGGGGGAAACGGGACGGCTAGGAAGGACCGATGTCATATATCCCCTCGTCACGGCTGGTGAAGATCGCAAAGAACCTCTTCCTGGCAATGGAGGGAAAAAGAAGCGACCTCACCGCGGGAACCATCAGCAAAAGACCCACCGCGTCGGTGAGGATCCCGGGAGTGATCATGAGGGCCCCTCCCACCAGAACCATTATCCCGCCGAGGATCTCCTCGGCGGGGATCTCTCCCCGGGCCAATCGCGCCTGCGCCGATCTCCACACGCCCGCCCCCTGTCTTTTCATCACCACCGCCCCCAGCATCCCGGTGGCGACTATCAGGCCCAGGGTGTTCACCAAACCTATCCGATTCTCGACCACCGACAGCACATACAGTTCCGCCAGGGGAACTCCCACGAAAACCAGCAAGCGCCACATCGGGAGTAACGATACCTCCGTTGCGGGAAGCCGGGCTGAGCGCCGGTAGCCTTCCGCAGATGCAGAAGCGGAGGTTCCCGTCGGTGGACCGTTTGGCCGGTTCCCTGTATGACGGGAGCCTGCCCCGCGGTCTGGTTGTCCAGGTGACGCGGGACGCCATAGACGACGCCCGCCGGGGACAGGGAGGCGTCAACGCCGAGGATGAGGCGATACGGATTCTCGACGTTTTGAAGCGGCGCAGGCCGCTTCGCGTCATCAACGCCACGGGCGTGCTGCTGCACACCAACCTGGGTCGGGCTCCGTGGCATCCTGAATCAGCCCGCATGGCGATGGAGACAGCGGTCGGCTATGGCAACACCGAGCTGGATCTCGCCGCAGGCGATCGGGGAGGCCGGGCCGGGTATCTTCATCGCCTGCTTTCGCTGATCACCGGCGCGGAGGCCGCACTGGTGGTCAACAACAACGCGGGCGGGTTGCTGCTGGCCCTCATGGCGCTGGCCGCAGAGAGGCAGGTGCCGGTCTCCCGGTCCGAGTTGATCGAGATAGGGGGCGCCTACCGGCTTCCGGAGCTCATGGCCGCCTCGGGCGCGCAGCTGGTGGAAGTGGGCACCACCAATCGCACACGGCCGGAGGACTACCGTCGGGCGCTGCGTGCAGAGACAGCGCTTCTGTTGAAGGTTCACCCCTCCAACTACCGCATAGTGGGCTTTTCGGAAGAGGCCACCCTCCCCGAACTCTCCCAGATCGCCACGCCGGCCGGGATCCCGCTGATATTCGATGCGGGAAGCGGGTTGCTCGACGAGAGGGTTCCCTGGTGGGCGGGACCGCCCCCTTCCTGGCTTGCCGAAGAGCCGGGTGTTTTGCAGAGCCTGGAGAGGGGGGCGGACCTGGTGCTTTTCTCAGGCGACAAGTTGTTCGGCGGCCCCCAGGCAGGGATCATCGTCGGGCGAGAAAAGTTGGTCTCCCGCCTGCGCCGCCACCCGGCTGCCCGAGCCCTCAGGGTGGACGGCGCCATCACCTCCGCGTTGGTGGCCACCGCCGAGGCTTACGCCGACGGGCGAGCAGGCGAACTTCCCTTCTGGCGAATGGCCGGTCTCGACCGGACGGCTCTGGAGGAGCGGGCCCGCCGCGTGATCGAGGCGGCCCGAGTGGAGGCTGACGTCGAAGAAGGAGGCGCCACTCCCGGAGCGGGGAGCGTGCCCGGGTCCACGATTCCCGGCCCGGTGATTGCGATCAGGGGACAGGCCGACCAGATGTTCTCCGAGCTGCTGAGGGGGGATCCCCCGGTGGTTGCCCGCCGGGAGCGGGGGCGACTGATGGTGGACTTACGCACCGTCTTCTCCGCCGACGACGAGGTGGTGGCCCGGGCCCTTCGGGCAGCATGCCGGTAGTAGGGACAGCCGGCCATGTGGACCACGGCAAGTCCACTCTCGTCGCCGCCCTGACCGGGATCAACCCGGACCGTTGGGCGGAGGAACGGCTTCGGGGCCTCACCATCGATCTGGGGTTCGCGTGGGCGAACCTGCCGGATGGCCAGAGGGTTTCCTTTGTAGACGTCCCCGGCCACGAGCGTTTCATCAAGAACATGCTGGCCGGCATAGAGGCCATAGACGCCGCCTTACTGCTGGTAGCGGCCAACGAGGGTTGGATGCCGCAGTCCGAAGAGCACCTGGCCGTGCTCGACCTGCTAGAGGTCACTCGCGGAGTAGTGGCTCTGACCAAGACGGACCTGGTAGACACCGAACTCGCCTCCCTGGTGGAGATGGAGATCGCCGAAAAGCTATCCGGCACCACAGCGGCGGGCTGGCCGGTAATCAGGGTCTCTGTTCCCCAGGGTCTCGGCCTGGGCGACCTGGCCGCCAATCTGTCGGCGGCGCTGGCAGGGTTTTCGCCTGAAGACCTGGGACGGCCCCGGATGTGGATCGATCGCGCCTTCAGCATCAGGGGCGCCGGCACAGTGGTGACCGGGACGTTG
This sequence comes from Acidimicrobiia bacterium, assembly GCA_009837815.1. Classification (GTDB taxonomy): domain Bacteria; phylum Actinomycetota; class Acidimicrobiia; order Spongiisociales; family ZC4RG35; genus Bin76. Next base: position 8,224 of record VXSV01000152.1, on the reverse strand, counting down.
CTGGACGGAGGTCTGTCGGTGGGAGACCGGGTCGAGGTGTGGCCCGAACAGGTGACGGCTCGGATCAGAGGCATTGAATCCCACGGGGAGTCGCTGCCCCGAGTCGGTCCGGGATGGAGAGTGGCTGCCAATCTCACCGGTCTCGGCCGCCACACACCCGAGAGGGGGAGCATGCTCACCGCGCCGGGACAGTGGCGCTCCACCGACTCGGCGTTGGCGATGGTTCATCCGGCCCGCTACGTAATGGGGGGGCTGCCCCGCAGGGGGGCTTATCACCTGCACATCGGAAGCGGCGCATGGCCGGTCCGGTTCACACCCCTGGAAAAGAGTCCGGGTCCGGTGCTTGCCCATCTTCAATCGGCTGAGCCCCTCGGGTTGGCGATGGGAGACAGGTTCATCCTGCGTGAGACGGGCCGGCGGATGGTGGTGGGAGGCGGTCGGATAGTGGATCCTGAGCCCCCTCCCACAACGGCGCGGCGTCGGGCTGCCGGAGCTCGGTTGGCGGGACTGGTCGGTTCTCCACCCCACCGTCAGGCCGAGGGCCTGCTGGAGGTAAGGGGACAGGCCTCCCTGGAACAACTGGCGGCGCATACCAGGGGAGGGATCCCCGGCCGGGGCGTTACAGCGGCTACCACGGTGATCTCAGACCGGTTGGCCGAGTCGCTCCAGGCGAGGTTGGGGGCCATAGTAAAGCGACATCACCGGGAAAACCCCTTCCGGTTGGGCATGCCCACGGCAAGCGCCGCCTCGGAGTTGGGGATAGGACAGGCCCTGCTGGTCAAGCTGGCCGACTCCCACCCGAGGATCCTGGTGGAGGGGACGGTGTTACGCGATCCGGAGGCCCAGGGGGATCTCGATCCCGCCGAGGCGCCGGCCTGGGTCGAAGCGCGCCGCCGGTTGTCGGAAGGAGGCCTGCTGCCGCCCGATCCGGCGTCGCTCGGCTTGGACGAGGACTTGGCCCATGCCCTCCAGCGGGCCGGCCTGATGGTGAGGGTCAGCCCTTCGATCTGCTATCTCCCCGAGCAGGTGGAGACACTGTTGCGCACCGCCGGAAACCTCTCCCAGCCCTTTACCGTCAGCGCTTTCAGGGAGGCGGCGGGATTGTCCCGCAAGTACGCGGTCCCCTTCCTGGAGTGGACCGATCGCCAAGGCATAACCCGCCGCCGGGGTGACTTACGCCATTTGGCGGAGCCGGCCGTGGACTAACTCAAAGATCGCCGGCCAGTCCGAGTCGCTGAAGGAAATGTTCTCCGGCTAGCTTGCGATCCGGGCCAGGATCAGGTTTCGCTCCGACTCGTTGAGCCCTCCCCAAATGCCGTAGGGCTCCTTGAGAGCCAAGGCGTACTGCCGACAAGGAACAATGACCCTGCACCGTCCGCAGATGGCTTTGGCGCGGCTCTCGCGCCGCTCTTTCTCGTCCTTCTTCTCCGAAGTGCTGGGTGGAAAGAAAAGGCTTGATCTGACTCCCTTGCACAGGGCCTGCCTTTGCCAGTTATTGCCCATGCCGGCCATGTGAACCTCCGTGCCGCTTCCGCCGAAAATGTAAAACTTAGACCCCGGCGCCGCCGATGTCAAGAAATTTTTCTCAGGAAATGTCGGCCGGTCCGACCTCCAGAGTGTCTGCCTCCACGCCCACCACCTCAATCGGATCTCCCGAGTCGACGGCTGCAGCCCGGTGAGAGGTGGCTTTCCATCTCCCTCCTTCGACCTCGACCACCCCGTCAGGACGGAGGTCGGTAACAGCATTGCCTCGTTTGCCGACCATCCCCTCTCTTCCCAGTCCAGGAGCGCTGAACCGTACCCGGGCCACGGTCGGCATGGCCAGGAGGAAGAAGAAGGCGACGCCTGCCACTGTGAGGGCCCATCCGGCCCACCCCAGGGTGATCTGAGGGGCGCCGTCGAAAAGATAAAGGCCCGACACCGCCACCGTCCCTATGCCCGCGGCGGACAGGAGCAGCACTCCTCCCCGTTGATATGAGAAGGAAAGCAACCCTACTCCCCCCAGCATCAGCGCAAACGCCCACCAGCGGAGCGGAAGGGTGGCCGGTCCATAGGCTCCCAGCGCCAGGGAGACTGCTGCCACTGCGGCTGCCACTCCCGGACCCACCGCGAAGAACTCGAAGACCGCAACCGTCAGACCCGCCATCAGGAAAAAGAACGCCACTTCGGGTCGGGTGGACAATCCAATCAACTGTGTCCACAGTCCGGGGCGGCGAAGCACGGTCTGAAGAACGGTTACTCCCTCGTCGCCGTCCTCGGCCACAAAGGGACGGGTGGTGGAGAGGGTCACCGCCTCTCCCCCGAGTTGCAGGGTGGTCTTGTCGAGCAACTGCAGGAGCTGGCGCGGCGAGGCGGTTCGGGAGGATGACAGATCGATCAGCCCGGGGACGGGCCCATCGACCTCGACAGTCCCGGATCCGCCGCTGTAGGCCCCATCCAAGGGCGGCATGCCGGCCGCCTCGCCGACCAGGGTCGGCTGCCAATGTCCGATCTCCACACCGGGCGCGGCAGCTCGGATGGGGGCGAGAGAGACCAGCTGAGCAACCCCTCCGAAGGCAACCGCCGGGGCGGGTCCCACCCACACCCCCAGTGGCAGAGGCGGGTTGCGGACCATCTCCGCCAGCTCGGCGAAGAGTTCGGCCTCGGCCACCACTCCCGGAGAGTCGATCATCAGGATCACAAGCTCCACCCTCCCCTGGCTCTCGTGACCGGGCAACCTGGACCGGGCGGCGTCGTCGACGGCGTCCAGAACGAAGCGGGCGGTGGCGTCATGGATAGCGCCTTCCACCGCCACCAGTTCGATGGTGGAGTTGGGAGTCTCGGCGGCTGCGAAGTAGGCGGGAACCAGCAAGGCCCAGATCGCCGCCATGCCGGCCAAAATCCGGGTGGTCCGGGCAGCGTTTTTCGGGATCATGGCTGAGGTCGGCCAACAGGCCCGGTTACGAGGAGACGGTCGCCGCTCGCAACGGGTACTCTTTTATCGCAAATGAGCAGCATCTTTGTAGTTGCCGAGGCCCCCTGGGTTCGCAACGACGTGTTGTCGGCCACCGATGATACCCGTTGTGAGATAACCGTGATCGAGGACCCCCGTCAGGCTGTTGAGCAGATAGCCGCCGGGGAGCCGGGATCGGTGGCGATCGTGGACATGCAGGTTGGAAGCATGGGCGGCATGGCTATCTGTCGGGCGATCCGGGAAGCCAGGACCGCGCTGTCCGCCGCGCCTCTTCCGGTGATCCTGCTTTTGGATCGCAAGGCCGACGCCTTTCTGGCCCGCCGGGCGGGAGCGGCGGGATGGGTCCTGAAGCCCTTCGGCGCCCATCAACTTCGCTCGACGCTCCACGAGGTGGCCGGGATGACCTGTTCCGGGATGGAGTCCGAACCGGCGTCGTGACCTCGTTCCATATCGCCGCGGCGGTGGGGATTGCCCTCTGTATCGTGGCGTCAGGATTCTTCTCCGGTTCGGAGACGGCCCTTCTGGCGCTTCCCCGTGAACGCGGACCGCAACTGGCGCGGGAGGGAAAGAGCGGAGAGAAGGTGGTGCTTTTAGTCCAAGACTTGGAGCAAACCTTGGCCATGCTGCTGGTGGCCAACAACTTTGTGAACATCCTTGCGGCTTCGTTGGCCACCATTCTGGCGGTTGATTTCCTTTCTATGCTGGGCGATCGCCGGCTGGGAGAGGTGTGGGGCCCCTGGTTGGCCACCGGGGTGCTGACCGCGGTCATCCTGGTGGTGGGAGAGATCACCCCCAAGACCATCGCCGCCCGGCACCCGGAGAAGTATGCCTGGAGGGTGGCTCCCGTCCTGTGGGTGGTCTCTCGCGGGCTAGGCCCCATCGCCAGGATCTTCTCGGCGGTCAGCACCGGTCTGCTGCGGCTCCTGGGAGTGCGTTCCGACCGGCTGAGCCCCGCCACCGAGGAGGACATCCGGGCCCTGGCGGTGCTCAGCGCCGAGGCAGGAGAGATCGACGTCGCCGAGCGGGAGATCATCGAGAAACTCTTCGAATTGGCGGACCGCCCGGTGAGGGAGGTCATGACCCCCCGGTTGGAGGTGATTTCCCTCGAGGCGCCGGTTGACTTCCAACAGATCCGGAGAGAGGTGGCCCGGACCGGTCACTCCCGCTACCCGGTGGTAGAGGCGGGGGGAGACCTCGATGCCCTGGTGGGGATCCTCTATGTGAAAGACTGGTTGCGATATCAGGAGCCCGCCATTGACGAGACCGTCGCGTCCGGCAAGCTGATGCGCGATCCGCTGGTGATTCCCGAAAGCTATCCGATTCTCTCCACCGTAATGGTCATGCGGAGGAACCGGATCAGCCTGGCCGTGGTAATCGACGAACACGGCGGGGTTGAAGGGGTGGTCACGGCCAAAGACCTGGTCTCCGAACTGGTGGGAGGCATCCAGGATGAACACGATCCCGCCGCGCCGCTGGCGTTCCCCACCGGTCCCGGCAAATGGGTGGTCGAAGGACGGCTGCCTGTGGAGGACCTGGCGGAGATGATCAACCGGCCGCTTCCTTCCGGCCCCTACGACACGGTGGCCGGGTTGTACCTTTATCTGACAGGCAGCATCCCCCGTCCCGACGACACGGCAACTGTCGACGGGGTGAGTTTTCGGGTGCTCACCATGGACCGTCTTCGGATATCCCGCTTGGCGGTGTGGACGGACCCCGCCGTGGATGTGTAGCGCTCCCCTATTCAACAGATGGCCGGCTCCCAACTCGAAGGGGAGACCAATAAGCACCATCGAATGTCCCTTGTTAACAGAAGGGGAATTAAAAGGGTCCCTGCCTGGTCGGGACGGCCGGATTTGAACCGGCGACCTCAGCGTCCCGAACGCTGCGCGCTGCCAAACTGCGCCACGTCCCGCCAAAGCCCCATCTTATCGCCTTGCGACAGGCCGCGTTCGGGAGTTGCCTCACATCCTTTATCATCGGAGCGGGCGTATCTACGGTGAACGGGATTCTTTCCCGGGGACGGAGACAGGAGCAGCATGGACGACCGTTGTCCCTCACGGCAGCGTGAGGGAACCGACCTGCGGGCCGGAGCGTTGGGGCCGGCGACACTCCGGAAATGAGCTCCATTCCCTCCGTGGTGGGCCTCAGGTGTCTCCTCTGCGGGCGACGCTTCCAAACCGATGAGGTCGACTATGTTTGCCCCGACCACCGGGGGGCGGCGACCTTGTCCGTTGTGTACGACTACCAGTACCTGGCCGGACTGACCAGCCCCGACCGGCTCGCCTCGGATCCTGATCGTTCGATCTGGCGTTACCGTCATCTCCTTCCCGTCCGTCCCGATGCCGAGCCTCCTCCGCTTCAGGTGGGGGGCACTCCCCTATTACCGGCGAAAGTGCTCGAAGAAGAAGTGGGAGTCACGCTCTGGGTGAAAGACGAGGGACGCCAGCCCACCGCTTCGCTGAAGGACCGGGCATCGGCCCTGGCAGTCCTCAAGGCAAGGGAGCGGGGCGCGGGTATCGTCACCGCCGCCAGCACCGGCAACGCCGGAGCGGCTCTGGCGGCCCTGTGCGCGGCGGCCGGGATTCCCAGCGTCATCTTCGTCCCGGCTACCGCTCCCCAACCGAAGGTGGCGCAGCTCCTCTCCTTCGGGGCGACTGTGCTTCTGGTGCGAGGCTCATATCACCAGGCCTTCGATTTGTGCCTGTGGGCTTCCGGTGAGTTCGGCTGGTACAACCGCAACACCGGCTACAACCCTTACATGACCGAAGGAAAGAAGACCGTCTCCTATGAGATATGGGAGCAGTTGGGTTATCAGATCCCCGATGTGGTGGTGGTAAGCGTGGGAGACGGGTGCATCATCGGGGGGGTGCACAAGGGTTTTGAGGACCTTCGGCAACTCGGCTGGACGGACCGGGTTCCCAGGCTGATCGGAGCGCAGGCGGCGGGAAGCGCCTACCTGGCTCAGGCGTGGAGGCGGGGAGAAGACCTGACCACCAAGCCTCCCATTCGGGCGGAGACGGTGGCGGACAGCATCTCGGCCGACTTGCCCAGGGACAGATTCAAGGCGATGGCGGCCGTGACCGAGACAGGGGGCGCCTTCGTGGAAGTCTCCGACTCACAGATACTCAACGCCATCGTCACCCTGGGACAGCGTTTGGGAGTGTTCGCCGAGCCTGCGGCGGCCGCTTCATTGGCAGGCCTGGTCGAGGCTCGCAGGCAGGGACTGGTGGAGGACGGAGAGCGCGTGGTGGTGATCAGCACCGGCAACGGCCTCAAGGACATCGACTCGGCTATGCGAGCGGTGGATGAGAGCGGAGAGGGCCCGCTGTCGGTCGATCCCGAGATAGAGGCTCTGGCTGAAAGCCTGGCCGGCCGGTTCCTGGGCCCTTAGCACCCGGTTTCCGGGCCCTTGGGAGAAATAAGGAGGGATTGGCCTTTCCACTTGATGGGTAAGATTGCCGGACAAGCTGTACAAAAGGTAAAGAAGTCAAAAGGTAAAGAAGTCAAAAGGTAAAGAAGTCGATGATTGATCTGACCGTTGTTCCCGAGGTGAGGGAGAGGGCGGCCCGTCGAGCGGCGGAGCTGGGTCTGGTGATCCCGACCTTCGCCCAGATGCGCTCCCCCGATACGGTTCCCGACTCCATAAAAGACCAACTCAGGGGGACAGGTCTTTGGGATCTGCATCCGGCCAATTTGTTCAGGGTTACGTGGAGGAACCAGCCCGTCTCCCATGGAGGCGGTTTCGGGGGACTGAACTACCTGGAGTTTCCTCCGGAGCTGACCGGTGTCCCGGCGCGGGTAGCGGCCTTGGTGGGCAAGTGGTTTCCCACCGGCGCGCACAAGGTCGGCGCCGCCTTCGGCTGCCTGGCCCCCCGGCTGGTCACCGGCCAGTTCGATCCCACTAGGCAACTGGCGGCTTGGCCGTCCACCGGGAATTACTGCCGTGGGGGGGCATACGACTCCCGCATACTGTCCTGTCGCTCCATCGCCATCCTCCCCGAAGGGATGAGTCGCGAGCGGTTCGAGTGGCTGGACACGGTTGCCGATGAGGTCATAGCCACCCCGGGCTCGGAGAGCAACGTCAAGGAGATCTTCGACAAGTGCTGGGAACTGAGAGGTTCGGGACGGGACATAGTCATCTTCAACCAGTTCGACGAATTCGGCAACTATCTGTGGCACTACTCTGTCACCGGTCCGGCCTTCGCCCAGTTGGCGGAGGAACTGATGGGCCCGGGGGATCGCCTGGCCGGCGTGGCCCTCACCACCGGTTCGTCGGGGACGCTGGCTTCGGGGGACTTCCTGAAGGAACAGCACCCTCATAGCCGTATCGCCGCAGCCGAAGCCCTGCAGTGTCCCACCATGCTCCGGGGCGGGTTCGGGGAACACCGTATAGAGGGAATTGGAGACAAGCACATTCCGTGGATACACAATGTCCGCAACACCGACATGGCGATCGCCATCGACGACGCCGCTCCCCTGGGGCTGATCCGGCTCTTCAACGAGCCCGCCGGTCGGGACTATCTGGCCGCCCAGGGCGTTTCCTCCGAGATGATCGAGAGTCTCGACCTGCTGGGCATTTCGGGGGCCGCCAACCTGCTTTCGGCTATCAAGATGGCCAAGTGGTACGAGCTGGGGCCTGACGAGCTGGTGCTCACCATCCTCACCGACTCAATGGATCTCTACCGGAGCCGCCTGGTCGAGCTCACCGCCGCCCACGGGGAATTGACCACAGCCGACGCGGCGGGGATCTACCACCGTTACCTGCTGGGCGCCTCCACTGACCACATGGCCGAGCTGGGCTATCCTGATCGCCGGCGAATTCACAGCCTCAAGTACTTCACCTGGGTGGAGCAGCAGGGGAAGTCGGCCTCGGAACTGGAGGACCAGTGGTACGACCCCGGATACTGGGTGAACATTCGCCGAGCAGGAGAGAGGATCGACCCGCTGATCGACGAGTTCAACCAGTTGGCGTCCTCCCGGATGTGAGCAGGGTGCGGGCCCTACCCCTCACCATGCGTTGGGATCTCCCGCCCTGGGCACACGATTTCGTCCGCCCCGATCAACGCTTTCCAACCGTCTCGGAGCGGATGGCGGTAGCTGTGGAGCTTTCCCGCCTCAACATGGTGGAAGAGACCGGCGACCCGTTCGGTGCGGCGGTGTTCGACCTTTCCACCCTCCGTCCCCTGGCGGTGGGCGTCAACGTGGTGGCGCCCAGCGCGACCGTCGCTGCGCATGGCGAGGTGGTGGCCCTGTGTCTGGCCGGGGTGGGGG
>VXSV01000006.1:28714-43408 GCA_009837815.1 Acidimicrobiia bacterium | reverse complement strand
TGTCGGTGGGGTTGGATTTCGCTATTCGTGAGGGTGGTCGTACGGTGGGTGCTGGTCGGGTCACCAAAATCACCAAATAACAAACAGACCGGAATTGCCAAATAGAAGAGAAGGTATTTAGACCCCAATGCCAAGCGACAAAAGACCTCCCATCAAGCTCGCCTGCACCGAATGCAAACGTCGCAACTACGTGACCACCCGGGGCCGGGCAAACCCGAGTGAAAAGGCACAGCGTCGCAACCTGGTAAAAGGACGATTGGTTCTGCGCAAGTACTGCCGTTGGTGCCGCGTCCACACATCCCACCGGGAAACCCGCTAAAGCGGGGACACGAGCGCCCTCGGGGGCGTAAGGGACTCAAAGTGGACGTCTCCGACCTGGAGGGAAAGATCATCGGGCCGACGCCCCTTCGGCTGTCGCCGGAGAGGATTCGATCCTACGTGGAGGCCACCGGCGACGATCCGGACCGGTGGGCCGAGACCGCCCCTCCCGGGCTTGCCAGCGCCGCGCTCTTCGCGGTGGCGCCGGAACTGCTCTCCCATCCGGCGATACAGGCCCAGGGTGGAGCGGCGGTCCATGGCGAGCAGCTTTTCTGCTGGAACGGGCCGCTCCGGGCAAGAGAGGACTGGGCGGTGCGCGGCGAGGTGAGACGGGTGCGTCACCGCCGGGGGGTCTGGTTCGTGGACTTCGCCATTCGCATGACCGGATCAGACGACGAACCGGTGGTGGAAGGAGAGTCGTCCTTTCTGATCGCCGGCGGTGAGCCTCCTGCGCGGAGCGGGACGGAGGAACCCGAGCCCCTACCCGATCACCGAGGAGACAACCGGCAGGCCGTGCCGGCCTGTCTTCCCGGAGAAGGTGAGGAGATCCCGGCCCTTCCCAAGTCGGCGAGCCGGGCAGACCTGATCCGCTACGCGGCCGCCACCAGGGACTGGAACCCTATCCACTGGGATCATCAGTCGGCCGTGGAGGCGGGACTTCCTGGCGTGGTTGTGCACGGCCTCGCCTGCGTCGCCTGGATGTGCCAGGGCGTCGCCAGGCTGGTTCCCGGCGCGGCGCCTCTCCGCCGGGGGCGGTTCCGCTTCCGGAGACCGCTGCGGCCCGGCGTCCCTGCCCAGGTCCGGGGCAGTCGCACACAGGGGCTCGGTTTTTCGATGAGCCTTCAGTCGGAGGGAAGCGCCCTCATCACCGCCACCATCGAAGCCGCCGCCGGCTAAAGTTCCCGCTCTGCCGGTTTTCGAGAGCGTCGGTACCCTGTAACCCCATGAACGCCTATCCGGTCATAGGGGACGACGAACACCAGTTGGTGGCCCTGGCCAGGGCGGGGAACCAGGCGGCTTTCTCGGTGCTGGCCGAGCGCCACCAGCACGAGGTGTTCACCTTGGCTATGCGTTTGGCGGGAGATCGCGACATGGCGGCTGACATTTCCCAGGAGGCTCTGCTCCGGGCTTGGCGAGGGATCGGCAAGTTCCGGGGTGAAGCGAGGTTCTCATCTTGGCTGTATCGCATCACTGTCAACGTGGCTTGGAGCCAACTGAGCCGCCGGAAGCGAACTCGGGAGTCGCCGTTGGATGTGGTGGAGAACATGGCCGCCCCGGCTTCCAGGTTCAGCCATCCCGAGTTGGCCTTGGAATCGGCCAATCTGCGCGGGAGGCTCCGCCGAGCCTTGTCCGCCCTACCCCGGCGTGCGCGGGTGGTGGTGGTGCTCCGGGACGTGTACGGCTGGAGCCACGCCGAGATATCCGAAGCGCTGGGTGTGTCGGTTTCCGCCTCCAAGGTCCGTCTACACCGCGCCCGAAAGCGCCTCCGCGCCATTCTGGAGAACTCCCCTTGAGGCTGATGCAGTCGACCGTCTGTTGGGCCACCCGCCCCCTGGTCCGGTTCTTTGCGGTCGACCGGAAGGCAAAGAGCACATTCTTGGGGCGACACGCCGATCACTGCCTTCGATGCCAGGCCGAAAGCGCCATCGAAGACCGGATCCATCGGATGCTGTCGGGGATGAAGGGCAACCTGATGCCTGCTCCGGCCGGGTTGATGCCCTCGGTGAGGGGAAGCCTGGACATGGTGGACACCTACGCGGATGTGGAGTCGGCCCGCTCGCCCGAGAAGGTTGCGATCGCCGCGGCCGTGGTGGGAGTGGCTTCGGTGGTCGCCTGGACCGTGACCCGCCGGGTCAGGGGCGGCGGGTGACGCCCTTTCGAGAGCGAGCCGCCCGATAGTGGGTTTACTCCGAAGAGCCGCCAGGGGTATACTTCAAGCGAGGCTGATAACCCCTTGAGGGGTGTAGCTCCAATTTGGCAGAGCGCCGGTCTCCAAAACCGGAGGTTGTGGGTTCGAGTCCCGCCACCCCTGCTGACCAGTCACGATCGTTCAAACCCAAAACCTGGAACGGCTTGAGCATGAACCGACAGATGCGTCGTCTCGTTGAGCGCGAGGAACGGCGGCAAAAGAAACAATCCCGAGACAAAAGGCCGTCTGCCCGGGCCGAACGCGCGGTTACCCCGCGCAAGAGACCGGTGGCGGAGCGTCCCCCCTTCCACACCCGGTTGATGATCTTCCTTCGGGAGGTGCGCACCGAACTGTCGAGGGTGTCGTGGCCCACTCGCCGCCAACTGATCAACTTCAGCGTGGTGACGGTGACCACCTCCGTGATCCTCGCCTTGGTGATCTTCGGACTCGACGTTTCTCTCAAGCAGATCGTTCTCACTCTTCTAGGCGGTATCGGAAGTGGCTGAGCAGGCAGTCACAGAGGCGCCTCTGGTCGAGATCGAGGAGGAAACCCCGGTCAGTCCGTACGACCTTCCCGGAGACTGGTACGTGATCCACGCCTACTCCGGTCATGAGGAGAAGGTCAAGGCCAATCTTGAAAAGCGGGTGGAATGGCTGCGTCTCTCCGGTCGTATCTTCGACGTGCACATTCCCCGCGAGGATGTGGTGGAGATCCGCAACCGGAAGAAGGTCACGGTTCCCAAGAAGGTGTTTCCCGGATACCTGCTGGTGCGGATGTGGCTGGACGAGGATTCCTGGGCGGCGGTGCGGGAAACACCGGGCGTAACGGGCTTCGTCGCATCCAACATGGGCAAGCAGAACCGCCCGCCCCCTCTCTCCCGCCGCGAGGTGGAGCGCATGCTGGGCTATCAGGAGGCGAGAACCAAATCCAAGCCCAGGTTCAAGCCGGCCTGGGAAGTCGGGGAGACCGTGCGGGTGGTGTCGGGGCCTTTCAACGACTTCAGCGGCATCATCGAGGAGATCAACCTCGACCAGTCAAAGGTGGTGGTGCTGGTGGAAATCTTCGGCCGGGACACTCCGGTTGAACTGGGATTCGCCGACATCCAGAAGAATTAGAAACCGCCCCTCGAACAGGAGTCCAAGAAGATGGCCGTCAAAGAGATATCCGCCAAGGTCAAGATGCAACTCTCCGCCGGTGAGGCGTCCCCCGCCGCTCCGGTGGGCACCTCACTGGGTCCCCACGGAATCAACCTCATGGACTTCGTCCGGGCCTACAACGACGCCACCGAAGACCAGCGCGGTTCCATCATCCCGGTCGAGATCACCATCTACAAGGACCGCAGCTTCACCTTTGTAACCAAGACCCCCCCGGCCGCGTCCCTGCTGCGCCAGGCCGCTCGGGTGGAGAAGGGATCGGGTGAGCCCCATGAGGTCACGGTAGGGTCGGTCACCTCCCAGCAGGTGAGGGAGATCGCCGAGATCAAGATGCCGGATCTCAACGCCAACGATGTGGAAGCGGCCATGCGGATAGTGGCCGGGACCGCCCGTTCGATGGGGATCGAGATCGAGGACTAGGAAACCCGAACACATACACCGGTGGGAGGCTCGGACACCCCCGAGCCGCCTGGACCACGGAGGTAGAACAATGGTAAAAAAGGGCAAGCGTTACGAGGACTCCACGCGAAGATACGACCGCACGTCGGCCTATGCGCCGGCCGAGGCCCTGGACCTGGTCAAGTTCATGGCTTCTGCTCGATTCGACGAGTCGGTCGAGGCGGCGTTTCGGCTGGGCGTCGATCCGCGCCGGGCCGATCAGATGCTCCGCGGAAACGTCTCCTTTCCCCACGGCACGGGAAAAACCGTGAGAGTGGCGGTGTTCGCACCCGACGACCGGCACGCCGAGGCCACCGAGGCAGGTGCCGACATAGTGGGAGGCGATGAGCTGATCACAGAGATTTCCGAGGGAGGGCCTCTGGAGTTCGACGTGGCGATCGCGGTCCCCGCCATGATGCCCCGGGTGGGCAGGCTGGGTCGGATCCTCGGACCCCGGGGTCTGATGCCCAACCCCAAGTCAGGCACGGTGAGCAACGATCTCGCCGCCACTGTCTCGGCCTTCAAAGCCGGCCAGATCGAATACCGCACCGATCGGTACGGGAACGTCCACGCGGTGATAGGGAAGGTGAGCTTTACCACCGACAAACTGGCCGAGAACCTCTCCACGCTGGCCGACGAACTCAACCGGGCCCGACCGCCCGCCGCCAAAGGCAGATACATGAAGTCTTTGACCATCTCCTCCACCATGGGGCCGGGAGTCAAGATAGACGTGAACCGCCTGGAGGAGCTGACCCCTTCCTGAAAGCGGCGCCCTGGCTGCGCCGGCCTCCCCGACCGGGCGGACCCGCCGAACCGGTTTGGCGTCGGAACCGGTTTTCTCTACAATTTCACGAAAAGACAAGACCAATCTCTGCCCTCGGCCCCAGACCGCTGGTTACCGGAAGGTTCTAAGGATTTTTTCCGCCGGCGCAGGTCGGTGTTCTCACCCCTGCATCCCGGCCGAGGATGCCGGGGTTTTTCCTTTGGAGGAACTTCAAATGCCGATGAGCCGAGCCGAGAAGATGGAGCGGGTGGCTGCCATCCGCGACCTGATCTCAGCAGTGGACGCCATCTATCTCACCGAATTCCGGGGGCTGACCGTCAAGGAGGCCCAAGAAGTCCGCCGCTCCCTTCTGGAGGGCGAAGCCCGGATGAGGGTGATGAAGATGTCGTTGACTCGTCGAGCCATGGAGGAGATGGGCCACCAGGGGCTGTCAGAACATCTCTCCGGACCCACCGCCCTGGTCTTTGCGGAGGGTGATCCGTTGACGGCGGCTCGGACCGTCAGGGAGCAGAGCCGCCAGTTCCGCAACCTGGTGCTGAAGGGGGGGATCATTGACGGGAAGTTCATCGGAGTCGACCAGGTGGCCGAATTCGCCAACCTGGGATCCCGGGAACAGCTTCTCGGGAAGCTGGCTGGCGGGATGTCGGCGCCCCTTCACAAGACGGCAGGCGTGTTTGCCTCTTTCACCCGCTCCGCAGCGGGAGCCTTCGCACAGCTCTTGGAGCGCAAAGGGTCCACCGCCACAAGCTGAGATTCAGAGACCAAGGAAAGGAACCGAGAAAAATGGCAAAGATGACTACTGATGAGTTGCTGGGTGTCTTCGAAGAGATGACCGTACTGGAACTAAAGGAGTTCCTGGACGCCTTCGAGCAGCACTTCGATGTGACCGCCGCCGCTCCCATGGCTATGGCGGCCATGCCCGCGGCCGGTGGGGCCGAGGAGGAAGAAGAGGTCGAGCAAACCGAGTTCGACGTGGTGCTCACCGCCATCGGCGACGCCAAGATAGCGGTCATCAAGGAAGTCCGGGCCATCACCAAGCTGGGCCTCCGGGAGTCGAAGGAACTGGTCGACGCCTTCCCCAAGGCCATTCTGGAAGGCGTGGACGCCGCTGCCGCCGACGCCGCCAAAAAGCAGCTGGAAGGCGCAGGAGCCTCGGCGGAGATTCGCTGAAAAGGCTTCGATAACCCGGCCCGACGCCGGTACTCCGGGAGACCGACCGGGGTCTAGCTGCGGTCCAGGTAGGCGGCTAGGGGTCCTGTCTGGCTTTCTCTGAGCCGTATGTATGCGCGGAGGCGTTCCAGGGCTTGTGTTGTGGCCTTCTCGGCGTGCGGTATGTCGGCTGTTTCCAGGAACGCGGTCACCTGGTCGGCGATCTGAGGGCCGGAAAGGTGGTGGGCGGTGTCCACCAGGTACCTGACCGTCATCGAGGGGAGAGCGGCTACGAGGTCGGCCCAGACTTCCTGGGCCTTTTCCCAGGCGTAGGCGCCGGTGCCCTTGCGCCGGAACAGCCCTCCAACCACCCATGAGGCGTCCTGGGAGCGAATGGTCCGATCCAGCACCGCCTCCAGAGTGGCGTCCACACCCGACCGGGTTTCGACATAGGTGAGCGAGCGCAGGAACCGGAGTTTTTCCTGGGGCGAGTCGTTCTCTTCATACAGGGCGAACAGTCGATCGTAGGTTTGGCGGTCGCCGGTGGCGGCCACCGTGTACAAACAGGCCTGCGCCACTTCCGGATCGACCCGACCGGGGTGGGTAAGCCACTCCTCGAAGACCTCCCGGGAGCGGACCACCACACCGGGATTGCGAGCCAGCCTACCGGCGCTTCCCAGGATCAACCCTCGGAGTTGACGGGTCAGATCGCTGTCCCCGGGGGCGGTATCCCAGCCCAGGCGGTCGAGAGTCGGCTCGATCAACTCCATCACCAGATCGGAGAACCGAGACGTCTGAGCCTCCGAAACCAGGTGATGGTCCATTGTGCCCAGCCCACCCAGCACCGTCGTCCAGATCACGAACTCGGTCTCGGTCCGGTAGGCGGAGGCCAGCCGCAGATAGGAAGCCGCGTCGATGTCTCCGCTTTCCACCAGCGCCCAGGCGTCGTCGATCAGACAGAACCGCTCCAGGTCGTCGAGCGATCCCAGGTTGGACACCAGCGCCCCGAGAAGCCGGTCGGAATAACGCACCCGGTAGAACCCGTGCCCGCCGGCGTTGGCCGCTATCCACCCGGGCCGAAAGCCCGTCCGTGCGGTCGACCGGCCACCGGTGAGCAATTGGTTGGAGCAGAAGGCGCCTGATTCGGTCTCTCCCCGCAGCTGGATGGGGATCCGCCATCGCGTCGGGTCGTCGGCGGGGATCCTGAGGTGTCGCCGCTGGGTTATCTCCACACCCTGGCCGGTGTCGGTCACCTCCACCAACGGGTATCCCCCCTGGTAGATCCAGGTGTCCATAACCTGTCCCACCGGCTGGCCGGAAGCCTGGTCGAGACTCGCCCACAGGTCGGCCGTGTCGGTGTTTCCGTAGGCGTGGGTCCGCAGGTAGTTGCCGACCCCCTCCCGGAAGGTCTCCTCGCCGAGGTACTGTTCGATCATCCGCAGCACCGCCGAGCCCTTCCCATAGGTGAGGGCGTCGAACATCTCGTTGGCCTCGGCGGGGGATCGGACCTCGAACTCCACCGGCCGGGTGCTCACCAGAGAATCCACCCCGTAGGCCCAGGGCCGCTCCAGCCCTGCGAAGGTCAGCCACCTCTTCCATTCGGGGCGCATGGCGTCGGTGGCTTTCATCTCCATGAACGATGCGAAAGCCTCGTTCAGCCAGATCCCGTTCCACCACCTCATCGTGACCAGGTCGCCGAACCACATGTGGGCCAGTTCGTGGGCGATCACGTCCAGGATGCGGGTCAGTTCCGCGGTGGTGGCGCTGTCAGGGTCGGTGAGTAGCGCCGTCTCCCGGTAGATGATGCATCCCAGGTTCTCCATGGCGCCGAACGCGAAATCGGGAACCGCCAGGTGATCGATCTTTTGGCCCGGATAGGGGATGCCGTAGTAGGAACGGAAATACCGCAGACAGAACACCGCGCATTCCAGGGCGTAGTCGGCCAGGTGGAGCTTTCCCCTCGGGACCACGATCCGCACCGCCACGCCTTCGACGTCCACCGCCGGGGTGGCCTCGAAGTCACCCACCACGAA
Source organism: Acidimicrobiia bacterium (assembly GCA_009837815.1). Classification (GTDB taxonomy): domain Bacteria; phylum Actinomycetota; class Acidimicrobiia; order Spongiisociales; family ZC4RG35; genus Bin76. The sequence continues at coordinate 35,622 of VXSV01000006.1, read as the reverse complement.
CGCCACCAGATAGGTGGACATAGAGATAGTGTCTGCGTAGGTGACGGCCACCTTGTCCGACCCATGTTCGGTCCGGCCGATCTCCGGACTGTTGGAGGTGGCCATGAGATGGCCGGGCACCACCAGGGTTATCCCGAACACCGCCTTGAAGTCCGGCTCGTCCCAGCAGGGAAAAGCCCGCCGGGCGTCGGTCGCCTCGAACTGGGTTGTGGCGATCACCTGAGTCTGGCCGTCCACGTCGGTGAAGGTGGACCGGTAGAACCCGCACAGCTGGTCGTTCAGGACGCCGGTGAACTCCATAGAAAGAACCGCGTCGCCGGTGGGGACGACTTCGGACAGGCCGACAACCGCCCGCTGGACCTCTGTCTGGTAGCTGACGGTCCCCTCGACGGCGGCGTTGTTCTCACCCACCCGGAGTGTGGCCCGGGTGATGTCGAGATCCACCGCGTTGAGAACGATCTCCGAAAGCGTCTCTGCGATCTCCAGGTAGACCTCCACGCTTCCTCGGAAGGTGGCCTGGTCCAGATCCGGCTCGATCACCAACTCATAGCGGTGGGGGATGGCCGTCCGGGGCAGCCGGTGGGGGTCTGCGACGCTCATCGGGTGGGCTCGGCGGTCTCGTGGAAGGACCAGTCGGTGTGGAAAAACTCGGTGAGGGGGCGGTCGGTCCGGTGGTAGGTGTGGGCGCCGAAGTAGTCGCGCTGGGCAGCCACAAGGTTGGCTGGAAGCCGCTCGGAGCGGTAGCCGTCGTAGAACGCCAGAGCCGCGGAGCACCCGGGGACGGGAATGCCTGCCAGGGCGGCCTTGGCGACGATCAGTCGCCACCCCTCCGAAGCCGCGCCGACCGCCCGTTTGAAGTGGTCGTGCAGCAGAAGGTTGGCGGGAGGCTCATCGGAGCGGAATGCGTCGATCACCTCTTCGAGGAGCCGGGCGCGAATGATGCATCCCTCTCGCCACACCTCCGCAACCCGCGCCAGGTCGAGGTCCCACCCGAACTCCTCGCCGGCGGATCGGAGCACCATGAAACCCTGAGCGTAGGAGATGATCTTGGAGGCGTGGAGAGCGTCGTGGACCCATCCCGCCAGGCGAACCCGGTCGCCGGTCAGCCGCGGTTCGCCGGGGCCTTCGAGCACCCGAGAGGCGGCGGTCCGTTCCGCCTTGAGGGCCGACACCGCCCGGGCCATGACTGCCTCGGCCACCAGCGTCATTGGTTGGCCCAGATCGAGCGCCACCTTGACGGTGTCCCTGCCGGTGCCCTTCTGGGAAGCCAGGTCCAGCACCTTGGGGAGGAGGGGATGTCCGTCGTCGTCGCGGCGGGACAGGATTTCGGCTGTTATGTCCACCAGGTAGGAATCGAGGGGTCCCTTGCGCCACTCGTGGAATAATTCGCTCATCTCCCCATGAGTCATCCCGGTGGACTTGAGCAGGTGGTAGGCCTCGGCCAGGAGTTGCATGTCTCCGTATTCGATGCCGTTGTGGACCATCTTCACGAAGTGGCCCGCACCCTCGGGACCCAGCCGGTCACAGCACGGGGTCCCGTCGGGACGCTTGGCGGAGATGGCGGTCAGGGGCTCTCTCAGGAGGTCCCAGGCCTGCACACCACCCCCGGCCATAATCGACGGGCCCCACCGGGCGCCCTCTTCGCCTCCTGACACTCCCACCCCCAGGTAGTGAATGCCCTCCGCTTCGGTCCGGGAGAGGCGCCGGGCGGTGTCGAGATAGAAGGAGTTGCCCAGGTCCGCCAGCACGTCGCCCGCAGAGAGGAGGGGAAGGAGTCTGTCTATGAAGGAGTCAACCGGCGCGCCTGCCTTGACCATCAGGAGGATCCTGCGGGGCGGCTCCAACATCTTCACCAGGTCTTCGAGCGTGTCGGCGCCCTTCACGGGGAGGCCGCCCGCCCGCTCGGCAAGGAAGCGGCGGGTGGTGGCGGTGGTGCGGTTGTGGACGGCCACCCGGTAGCCGTGATCGACCAGGTTGAGGACCAGATTCTGTCCCATCACGGCCAGGCCGACCAGACCGATCTGCATCTTTTCTTTCACCCGCGCCCAAGCTTAATGTCTTTCGCCGGGTCGGGATTCCCACACCGTCGGAGGAGGTCGGGAGCACCGAAACGGTGGCCGATACGGTATCTTTTCTGTGGATGCGCTGGTCCACATTGTTCATACCCACCCTGCGGGACGATCCCGCCCATGCGGAGGCGGCCAGCCACCGCCTCCTTCTCCGGGGAGGGTTCATCAGACAGCTTGCCGCCGGGCACTATTCCATGCTGCCCCTGGGGCAGCGGGTCCGGGCCAAGGTGGACCGGATCATCCGGGAGGAGATGGACGCCATCGGAGGGCAGCACCTTCATCTTCCGGCTCTTCATCCCGCCGACGTGTGGCGACAGTCGGGACGATGGGAGGCCATGGGTGAGGAGATGTTCCGCCTGGAGGACAGAAAGGGCGTGGACCACTGCCTGGGCATGACCCATGAGGAGGTGATAGCCGTGCTGGCCGGCGAGGTTTCCTCCTATCGCGATCTTCCCCAGATCTGGTATCAGATCCAGACCAAGTTCCGAGACGAGCCGCGGCCCAAGGCGGGGGTGCTGCGGGTGCGGGAGTTCACCATGAAGGACTCCTACTCACTGGACGTCGACCAGGCGGGCCTGGACGCTGCCTTCGATCTCCACCATCGGGCCTACACGGCGATCTTTCGCCGCTGCGGGCTGGAGGCCCTCGATGTGGTGGCGTCGTCGGGAGCGATGGGCGGGTCCGAGTCGATCGAATTCATGGTGCCGAGTCCGGCCGGTGAGGACTGGATCGTCACCTGCGACCGCTGTGACTACCGGGCAAACCTGGAAAGGGCCGTGTCGGCAATACCGGACATCGATGACGGGCCATCGGATGGCCAGGCGGAGCTTCTGGCCACCCCCGGTATCCGCACCATCCGCGCCCTGGCCGACGCCCATCCCCACCGGGCCGCTCCCCGGCGTCAGATCAAGACCCTGGTGTATGTGGTGGACGGCGATCTCACCCTGGTACTCCTGCGGGGAGATCACGAACTGTTGGAGCAGAAGCTGGTTGACACCCTCGGCGTCGCCAATCTTCGCCCCGCACACCCCGACGAGATACGTCCCGCCCTGGGTGCCGACCCGGGAAGCCTGGGAGCGGTGGGAGTCAAACACCTCCCGGTCATCGCCGATCATGGCCTCACCGGGCGGCGCAACATGGTCACCGGCGCCAACCGTGACGACTGGCATCTCACCTCGGTCGACGTGGGCAGGGACATCGAGGTGGAACGGTGGGCCGACCTGCGGGGGATCTCCGCGGGGGAGAAGTGCACCCGGTGCGACGGGCCACTCGACGTGTGGCGGGGGATCGAAGTCGGACACATCTTCAAGCTGGGGGACCGATACGCGAGGGCGATGGGAGCCGTGGTCCAAAACGCCCAAGGCGACTCCACTCCCATTGTGATGGGCTCCTACGGAATCGGCGTGGAGAGGACCATGGCCGCGGTGGTGGAATTCTCCCACGATCGGCGGGGGATCGTCTGGCCGGTCTCGGTCGCTCCCTACCACGTAGTGATCACGGTGCTGCGGGCCGACGATCCCGAGACTCTGGCTGTGGGAGAACGTCTCTACCACGAACTCACCGAAGCGGGCGTCGAGGCCCTCCTGGACGACCGCCCCGAGCGGCCGGGCGTCAAGTTCGCCGACGCCGAACTGGTCGGAATCCCCTACCGCATCACCGTCGGCCCCCGAAAGCTGGCCGAAAGCCTGGTTGAGCTGACCACTCGAGCCGACCTGGAGACCACCGAAGTCGCTACATCGGAGGTGACCGAGAAGGTGGCAGGGATGGTGAGCGCGGCTCTGTCGAGCCAGTAGGGCACTGCTTGCGATCAAGCCAATGGGGAGGCCTGGGTCTTCTCCAGTAGTGGCACGGGTCCATTGAGGGGGCCTCGATAGTCAGCCAGGAATTCCTCCGCCAAGCGCCGGTGCAGTGCCGTTAACCGTTCCCGTTCGCTCTCGGGATAGCCGCACCTTGAGATGATATGGTCAATGGTGACCGTCAGCCTGTTGAACTGCACCATTCTGGGCTCTTGCTGGTGGGGGATCCAGAAAGTGGCGTCCTCGGGGTCTTTGTAGTCGTCGTAGGTCTCGTAGTCGTATTCGCCGGTGCGGCTCATTAGTTCGCACTCCCGCTCATCGAGCACAAAAGAGGGACACCTATGACCTTGGGCGCGATGTTCGTTGGCTGCCACGGTCTCAACCCTAGCCCATACCGAGCCTTTCGCATGGTCGGCCAGCCCCCCTACAACCACAGCAGGCCTTCTGGGCCAGTGCAGATAACGGGCATCTGGGAGAGCCGGAATCCGCTTTCACCGACGTCATTCAAGACGATATGGAACTGTTCCGCCAGTTCACCGACAACCCCAGCTTCAAGCGTTGGCTGTCGGACAGGGTGTTCGAACTGGTCTACCACCGGAGTGGCGAGAACAGGCCGGGACAGGAGCCCTGACACTCTATCTATTGCAGGCGGCGAGTGGCTGTGTGATTGGCCGGGGGCGCGTTAGGGCTAGGAGTCGTGGCCCAGGCGCCGCTCGCCGGCGTACACCACCATCTCTTCTCCCCGTACGAACCCGGCCAGGGTCATTCCCACCTCCAGGGCCAGGTCGACGGCCAGGGATGAGGCGGCGGAGATGCCGGCCACCACCGGAATGCCTGCAACTGCCGCCTTCTGGGTGATCTCGAAAGAGATCCTTCCCGACACCGCCAGGATCAGCTCGCCGAGCGGCCACCGCCTGCGGGCCAAGGCGCCGATGGCTTTGTCGACTGCGTTGTGGCGGCCGACGTCTTCGGCGATGGCCAGGAGTTCTCCCCCGGGGCTGAACAGTCCCGCGGCGTGCGATCCGCCGGTGGCGGCGAACGACAGTTGAGCCTGGCGGAGCCGGTCGGGGAGGGAGGTGATCATCTGCGGGGTGAGTTCGGGTCCGGCGGGAAGTGGGCGGGAGGCCACCAGCACCGAGTCGATGGAGGCCTTGCCGCACACCCCACAAGACGAAGAGGTGTAGGTGTTGCGGCGAAACTGCTCGGGGTCGATCTCCACCCCTTCGGCCAGTTCCAGCTCGAACCGGTCTCCCGTGCCGATCGACCGGACGCCGGCCACGTCCCGGGGGCCGTCGACGATCCCCTCGGTGATGGCGAATCCAAGCGCCAGGTCTTCTTCCTGGCCCGGGGTGCGCATCACCACCGCGATGGGGACTCCCATCAACCGCAGCTCCATGGGCGATTCCTCCACCAGGCGGTCCTCCACCCGATGAGTCAGGAGTGGACCGACCTTCAAAACCTGCCGTTCGTTGTACCGGTACATGCCCGAAACATTAGAGGCAAATGTGGAAACGGTTTCATGTTTTGGCTCGGTTGTGCGACAATTGGTCGCATGCGAGTTGACAATTTCGGCGCAGGCCCATGCACCCTGCCGCTGGGCATTCTGGAGGAGGCACGGGAAGAGTTCCTGGACTTCTCGGGAAGCGGGATGTCGGTGTTGGAGATGAGTCACCGATCCGAGGTGTACTCGGCGGTGCACGCACAAGCCCTCTCCCTGGCGCGGGAGGTTTCCGGCGCGCCTGCCCACTTCGAGGTCATGGTGATTCCCGGCGGTGCCACCATGCAGTTCGCCATGGTTCCGGTCAACCTGTTGGGCAACCGGAACAAAGGCGCCTACGTCACCGCCGGCTCATGGGGCGTCCTGGCCCTCGGGGATGCGCAGCGGTGGGGAGACGCCTATTGCGCCTGGGACGGAAAACCCCACCGGTACGCCCGGATGCCCCTGGCAGACGAGGTGGCCATCCGGCCCGACACGGCCTTTCTGCACCTGACCTCCAACGAGACCATCGGGGGGATCAGGATGGTGGAGTCCTTGGAGGTGGACCTGCCGCAGGTGTGCGACATGTCATCGGACTTTCTGTCCCGGCCCATCGACTGGGATCGCTACCACCTGGTGTACGGGGGAGTGCAAAAGAACCTGGCGCCGGCGGGGATGGCGCTGGTGTTCATTCGACGCTCGATGCTGGAAGGCATCTCCCCGGTTCTCCCTCGCATGCTCGACTACCGCTGGTACGCCGCCAAGGACTCCCTGGGCAACACCCCCCCGGTGTTCCCCATATACCTGATGGGCAAGATGCTCAAGCGCATCCGCGATCTGGGGGGAATACCAGGGTTGGAGGAGCGCACCGCCCGCAAGGCCGGCCTGGTGTATGAGGTCATCGACCAGAGCGACGGCTACTACCACAGCCCGGTGGTGCGGCGGTACCGGTCCCACACCAACGTGGTGTTCCGGCTCCCGACCGCCGAAGCCGAGGCTCGCTTTCTCCGCGAGTCCCATGCGGCGGGGTTGGTGGGACTCCGGGGCCACAAGTCGGTGGGGGGATGCAGGGCCAGCCTTTATGCCGGCCTGGAGGTGGACAGCGCGCAGCGGCTGGCTTCCTTCATGGATGACTTCCGGTTGAACAGGGCCTGAACCGCCGCCTCTGATCACCCGGCGGGAGAGGGTTAGACTAGGTTGACTGACGAATAGAGGAGCGACAACCGTACTCATGCGCGACGCCGGCACTTTGCCCAAGATGACTGTGGCCGACAGGCTGTCTGCTGTGGTGGGCCCCTACCTGGAGGCCGAACGACTGGAGTTGGACTCTGTGGAAATGCTGGGCCGCAGCGGGGCGCGTATTCTGCGAGTGGTGGTGGACGCCGAGGGCGGAATCGGAGTCGACCGCCTGGCTGAGACCTCCCGTCGCCTTTCGCGGCTTTTGGACGCCGAAACCGACCTCGAGGGCCCCTACCGGTTGGAGGTGAGCTCGCCGGGTCTGGAACGTCGGCTGCGGACTCCCCGTCACTTCGAGAAGGCGATCGGCCGGGAGGTGGTGATGAAAGT
>VXSV01000006.1:9202-28614 GCA_009837815.1 Acidimicrobiia bacterium | reverse complement strand
CTCGACGCGGTGGCGAACGCCCTGGTGTCGGCCTACAAGCGAACCTCGGGCAAGGCGGACGAGGCGCGGGTCACCATCGATTTGGAGTCCGGTGAGATCCGAGTGTTCGGCCAGAACCTCGACGAGGAGGGGGCGGTCACAAAAGAGTGGGAGGAAGTGTCCCAGGATTTCGGTCGGATCGCCGCCCAGACCGCCAAGCAGGTGATCGCCCAACGCCTCCGGATCGCCAAACGTGAACAGATCTACGCCGCCTATCAGGGCCGGGAAGGAGACCTGGTCACCGGGATAGTGCAGCAGGTCGACGGACGCTACATCATCTTCGACCTCGGCAACGCCGAGGCGCTAATGCCCGCATCGGAGCGGATCCCCCACCAGCTCCTCGACCGGGGCAACCGCGCCAAGGCGCTCATCCTGGAAGTCAAGAACGAGCCCAAGGGCCCCCAGATCATCGTCAGCCGTTCCCACCCCGACCTGGTGAAGAGGCTCTTGGAACTGGAGGTGCCCGAACTGGTCGAAGGCGTGGTGGAGATCGTGTCGATCGCCCGGGAACCCGGGCATCGCACCAAGATCGCGGTGATCTCCAACGATCCGAACGTGGACCCCCGCGGCGCCTGCGTGGGCGCCCGCGGGTCGAGAGTCCAGCAGGTGGTCAAAGAACTCCGCAACGAAAAGGTGGACGTCGTCCAGTACCAGGAGGACGTTTCGGCTTTCATCGCCGACGCCCTGGGCCCGGCTCGCATTCGCGAGGTGAGGATCAACGAGGAGGAAAAAAGCGCCGAGGTGATCGTCTCAGAACATCAACTTTCCCTGGCGATCGGCAAGGAGGGCCAGAACGCCCGTCTCGCCGCCCGGCTCACCGGGTACAGGATCGACATCCGCTCCGACGAGCCTCCCCCCTCACCTGGGGCCGAAGCAGGCGCCCAACAGTCCGACGCCGCCGTGGCCGCGTCTCCGGTGACCCCGGCAGGCGCCGGTCCCGCAACCGCCTGACCGGCGGGTATTCCTCGGAGCGATATGGCCAGGGTCAGGATTTATCAGATCGCCCGCGAACTGGACCTATCCTCCCATGACGTGATCCGCCAGGCCACCGAGATCGGCTTGGCGGTTAGGGCCGCTTCCTCCACCATCTCCACAGAGGAAGCTGAACTGGTTCGCTTCGCCCTGGTGGGAGAGCCGGAGACCGACCCGGAACCGGTCCCGGCTCCAGAACCCGAACCAGAGCCGGTCGAGGAGGCCTCCGCCCCGTCGGAACCCGTCGAGGATCCTCCCATCGCAGAGGCGGAGCCCCCGCCCCCGGTCGAGGAAATGGCGGTGGTGGAAGTGCAGGACACGGTTTCTGTCGCAGAATACGCCGAGGCCCTCGACGTTCCGGTCGGTGACGTGGTTGCCCGGATGATCGGCATGGGTCGGGTGGTGGCCGCCGGACAGCAAATGCCCAAAGACCTGATGGTGGAGCTGGGGGAGACCTTCGGGGCCCTGGTGGAGGTGATCGAGACCGAGCCCGAGCGGATCCCGGTGGTGCGCCTACGCGACGTACCGGCCGACGATCCCAAGGACCTGGTCCAACGCCCGCCCATCGTCACGGTGATGGGCCATGTGGATCACGGCAAGACCACCCTCTTGGACGCCTTTCGCCGCACCGACGTGGTATCCGAGGAAGCGGGGGGAATCACCCAGCACATAGGCGCCTACCAGGCCACCGTCGAGGGCAGTCCCATAACCTTCATCGACACTCCGGGTCACGAGGCCTTCACCACCCTCCGGGCCAGGGGAGCGGAGCTGACCGACATCGTGGTGTTGGTGATCGCCGCCGACGACGGCGTAATGCCCCAGACCGTTGAGGCGGTCAGCCACGCCCGGGCGGCCGGTGTGGAGATGCTGGTGGCGATCAACAAGATCGACCGGCCCGGCGCCGATCCGATGGCGGTCCGCACCAAGCTGACCGAGCACAGCGTAATCGTCGAAGAGTTGGGAGGCGACGTCCCCAGCGTGGAGATCTCGGCCACCGAGGGAGACGGCCTGGAGGAGCTGTTGGAAACCATCGATCTGATGGCCCAGATCCAAGAACTGAAAGCTTCTCCCAAGCCGCTTGCCTCCGGGGTGGTGGTCGACTCGAGACTGGACAGGGGAATGGGCCCGGTGGCGACAGTCATCGTGCAAAGGGGCACCCTCAAGAGAGGCGACGCCCTGGTGGCGGGAGGCGTGTCGGGAAGGGTGAGGGCCATGTTCAACCACGCCGGCCAAAAGGTCTCCTCGGCTGCGCCCTCGTCGCCGGTGCTGGTCATGGGATGGAATGAGCCGCCCGGAGCGGGAGACGGCTTCGAGGTGGTCAAAAACGAGCGGCTGGCCAGGCAGCTGGCCGCCGAGCAGGCCGACCGCGATCGGGAACGCAAGATAAGAACGGAGATGCCCACCGCCCGGGACCGTTTCGTCTCCCACCTCGAACAGATGCAGTCCACCCAGGGTGAACTCAGGCTGGTGGTAAAGGCGGACGCCCATGGCTCGGTGGAGACCCTGCGGGAAGCAATCGGAAAGATCAAGCGAGACGAGGGGCGGATAGAGATCGTCCACGCGGCGGTGGGCGGCGTCAACCTCAACGATGTGAACCTGAGCCACGTCACGGGCGCGGTGATCGTCGGCTTCAACGTCCGGGCCGAATCAAAGGCGGCCCGCGAAGCACAGCAGCGGGGGATCGAAGTCCGTTCCTATTCGGTGATCTATGAGCTCTTGGATGATGTTGAACAGCTTCTGGTGGGGAGGCTCGCTCCCGAACGCCACGAGGACATCCTGGGAGTCGCCGAGGTGCGGGCCCTCTTCCGGGTGCCCCGGGCCATGGCTGCGGGGTGCCTGGTCACCGAAGGGCGGATGGCTGCGGGCGCCGAAGTGCGCCTGTATCGCGACGACGTGGTGGTCTACACCGGGTCGATAGCGTCGCTCCGGAGGTTCAAACAAGACGTTGATGAAGTGGTGTTCGGCCTGGAGTGTGGAATCGTTCTCGAACGGTTCAACGACGTCAAGGACGGCGACCTGATCGAAGCGTTCACAGTGAGGGAGGTTGCCCGCACCTGATGGAGGCGGCGGCAATGCGTTTCGAGCTCTCGATTCCCGCCACCCGGTCGTTGAAGGAGAAACGATCGGTTCTCCGTCCTGTTGTGGAGGGTCTCCGCAAGACCGCTTCCTACTCGGTGGCGGAAGTGGATCATCACGATCTGTGGCGCCGGGCAGGCCTGGGAGTGGCGCTGGTGGCGACCAACCGCCGGGAGCTGGAGCGGCTGATGCAACGAGCCGAGCATTATCTCGACCGCCGGAGCGAGGTGGATGTGACCGAGGTTCTGATCTCTTATCTCGATCATCCCGAACCCGGGCTGAGATGACAGATGGGCGTCGATCGGTTTCCCCGCATGCGGCGGGTCAACGCAATCGTCTGGGAGGTCTTGGCGGCGGAGGTGCATGGTCTCTCCGATCCGAGGTTGTCGGGGGTCACCATCACTGGTGTTGAAACGTCCCCCGACCTGCGTAGAGCCGTGGTGTTCTTCTCTTCGGCCGATATGGGCCGCCTGGAGGAGACCGGAGAGGGGCTCGCGTCGGCGGCCGGTCGTCTGCAGGCCCTGTTGGCTTCCCAGGTGCGACTCAAGTACACCCCCCGGTTGGAGTTCCGCCCGGATCGGGGCGTGATCGCCGGCATGAAGATCGAAGACCTGTTGATGGGCGCCCCCACGCCGGGGCCGGGAGGAGGAGAGTGAGCGGATCGGCACTGTCAGAAAAGATCCGGGAGGCCGCGGAGGTGATAGCCGCCTCCCGGTCGCTGGGAGGGGTCTGCCATGAGCGCCCCGACGGAGACGCCTTGGGATCGATGCTGGGCTTCGCCGCTTCCGCCCGTCTGGCCGGCAGGTCTGTGCAAGTGGGCATCCCCGCCCCGGGCGCCATTCCCAGTCGTTACCGATTCCTCCCCACCGACCTTCTCTCCGTTGGTCTGTCGCCGTCCGATCCGCCTCAGACGGTGCTGGCCTTCGACTGCGCGTCTTTGGACCGGTTGGGGAGCCTGGCCTGGACGTCGGAACAAGCGGAGAATCTGGTGGTGGTGGACCACCATGTCTCCAATCCCGGCTTCGGGACCATCGATCTGGTCGACTCGTCCGCCTCGGCCACGGTCGAGTTGGTGTTCGACCTGATTGCGGAGCTGGGGTGGCCGGTGGACGAGGTGGTCGCAACCTGCCTCCTCACCGGGTTGGTCACCGATACCGGACGGTTCCAATACGCCAACACCACCCCCCGCACTCACCGGGTGGCCGCCCGGCTGCTGGAGGCCGGCGCCCGCCCCGAGGTGATCGGCCAAGCCGTATACGAAGAGGAGCCATTCGGCCTGCTGTCGGTGGCCGGTGCGGTTCTCTCCCGGGCTTGCCTGGACACCGAACGCAAAGTAGTGTGGTCTTTTCTCTACCGAGAGGACCTGGAAATGGCCTCCCTCAACGGCGAGGAGACCGAACTGCTCATCGACCTGGTCCGCCTTCCCAGGGAAGCGGGAGTGGCGATGCTCATCCGGGAGGACGACGACGGTGGGGTGCGGGTCAGTCTTCGCTCACGGGGGGAGGTCGACGTGGGGGCGATCGCCGAGGCGCTGGGCGGCGGTGGGCATCGCAACGCCGGCGGTTTCGCGTTCGAGGGTGAGATGTCCGCGGCTCGGGAGGCGGTCCTGGAGAGATTCCCCCTTGCCTGAGGGATTCCTGGTCCTCGACAAGCCCGGTGGGATCACTTCCCATGACGTGGTGGCTGCGGTGCGCCGCGCGGTCGGCATCCGCAAAGTGGGCCACGCCGGGACTCTCGACCCGATGGCCACCGGCGCCCTGGTGGTTGCGGTGGGACGGGTCACGCGCCTAGTTCGCTTTTTCCAGGCCATGGAAAAGGAATACCTGGCGGTGGCGCGTTTCGGGGTGGCCACCGACACACTGGACGCCGAAGGAAAGGAGGTCTGGAGGGGAGAGATGCGGGTGTCCAGGATGGACGTGGAAGCGGCTCTCGGGCAGTTCGTGGGAGAAATCAGTCAGATCCCTCCCATGGTCTCGGCCCTCAAGGTGGGGGGACGGCGCTTGTATGAACTGGCCAGAGAGGGAATGGAGGTGGAGAGGGATGCCCGTCCGGCGACCGTTCACTTCTTGAAGGTGACAGGGTTCGAAAAAGGGTCGAATCCGTTGGTGGGGCTCCGGGTGGTGTGCGGGAAGGGCTTGTATGTGCGGAGCCTTGCCGACGACCTGGCTCGGGCGCTCGGGGGTCGAGCCCACCTGGTGGAACTGCGACGAACACGGGTGGGGAGCCATTCAGTGGGGGAGCAGGCGGGAACGGCTCCGGGACCCGAAGACCTGGCCGACTGGGAGAAGATGATGCTAACGCCTGCCGAGGCCCTGGCGGACCTGCCTGCCTTGACAGCCGATTCCCCGAGCTTGGAGATGGTCCGCCACGGAAGGCCCCTGCCCGCAGACGCGGCGACACAACTCGATGAAGGCAGTCACACCCGGATTCTCAACGGATCAGGACGACTGTGGGCGGTCTACCGCAGGAGCGGCGCCCAACTGGTACCCGAGGTGGTGCTCAACTAGGCGATGCCGCCAGGCCGAAGAGCGGCGTTGTGGGCCGGCGCGTGCGGCGCCGGGTTCTGTGAGGTTGAGATCCTAACCCAGGGCAAACGGTGCTATGGCGCCGGCGATGCCTACGATCACATAAACGATGCGTGAGACGGTGTTGGTGTCTCCGAACTTGCCAGCGGTTGTGATGGCCGCTACCAGGTCGAACCGGAACAGACCCACCAGTCCCCAGTTCAAGGCGCCTATAGCAGCCAGGATGACTGCTATGTTGTTGATGTCCATGGCTTCTCCTCTCGACAGTGGTCAGACAGTCATCGATGGTACCGGGACCTCGACTACAGGTGTGGTAAATGCAGAACAGGGAGCCTATAGGATGAAGCGAAACCCCGTGAAACCTGAAGGATAGAGGTTGGACCGTCCCCCCTCCGTGGAGATCCCCGATGCCCCCGGCGCCTATCTCTTCCGGGACGGTCACGGCCGGGTGATCTATGTGGGGAAGGCCAAGTCTCTCAGAAAGCGGGTGGTTTCCTACTTCGGGCGGGAGTTGCACGCCCGCACCTCGGCGATGGTGGAGTCGGCCCGCGACGTGGACTGGATCGTGGCCTCCTCGGAGGTGGAGGCGATCATGTTGGAATACTCCCTGATCAAACAGCACCGGCCCCGCTTCAACATTCGCCTGCGGGACGACAAGAGCTATCCCTACCTGGCCATTACCCGCTCTGATCGGTGGCCCAGAGCCCACGTCATGAGAGGGCGCAGGCGCAAGGGGACCGCCTACTTCGGTCCGTACGCCCACACCTATGCCATCCGCAAGACTCTCGATCTGGTGCTGCGCACTTTCCCGGTGCGGACCTGTTCGGATTCGCTGTTTCGCCGCCAGCAACTTCAGGGTCGGCCATGTCTGCTCTTCCACATAGAGAAGTGCTCGGGACCGTGCGTGGGGGAAGTCACCGACGAGGACTACCGGAAGGCGGTGGAGGGGCTTTCAGCGTTCCTGCAGGGCGACATCGACCGGGTTGTGGAGGAGATCACCGACCGGATGAACCGGTCGTCGGAGGCCCTGGAGTACGAGGCCGCCGCCCGGCACCGGGACCGGCTGGCCGACCTGGAGAAGGCACTGGCGCGCCAGGAGATGGTGACCGACCGCCGGGAGGACTTCGACCTGATAGCCGAACACGGCGACGAGTTGGAGACCGCCATCTGGGTGCTGTTCGTGCGCAGGGGAAGAGTGGTGGGCCGGTTGGGGTCGGTGGTGGACCGCGTGGAGGAGGTGAGCCGCCCGGAACTGGCGGGTTCGATTCTCCGGGAACTTTACGGAGACCGTGACCCGCCCCCGCTGGTGCTGGTCCCCGACCTGCCGCCCGAACAGGAGACCTTCCGGGCGTGGCTTGCCGAGAGGAGGGGAGGGCCGGTCGAGTTGCGGGTCCCCAAGCGGGGCGGAAAGCGCCGTCTCATGGAGACCGCCGGGACGAACGCCCGGGAGATGTTCGGCCGTCACCGGCTGCGGCGCCAGGCCGACCACAACGCCCGGGCACGGGCGCTTCGCAGCCTCCAGGAGGTGCTGGGCCTTCCCCAGTCGCCCCTGCGGATCGAGGCATTCGACGTCTCCACCCTGATGGGAACCCACACCGTGGCCTCTATGGTGGTGATGGAAGACGGCCTGGCCCGCAAATCCGAGTACCGGCGTTTCAAGATCCGAAAGGTGAGGGGCCAGGACGACTTCGCGGCCATGGAGGAGGCAATCCGCAGGAGGTTCAACGCCTATCTGGCCAGCCGCGATCTCCCCGCCCACCGGCAGGCCCGGTTTCGCTACCCGCCCTCTCTGGTGGTGATCGACGGCGGCGCCGGGCAGCTGGGCAGGGCGGTCCGGGTGTTGGATGAACTGGGACTGGACATACCGGTGGTGGGACTGGCCAAGCGGATGGAGGAGGTGTACTTCCCGGACGCCGCCGAGCCGCTTCGCATCGCCCGTTCAGCCGAGGCCCTCTATCTGCTGCAGCGCATCCGGGACGAGGCTCACCGGTTCGCGGTGGAGTATCACCGTAAACTCCGCTCCAAGGGCATGGTGGATTCTCTACTGGACGAGGCGCCGGGAATAGGCCCGGTCCGAAAGCGGGCTCTGCTGCGCAGGTTCGGGTCGCTGCGGAAACTGCGGGAAGCGGAGGTGGAGGAACTGGCCGAAGTGGTGCCCACCGCGGTGGCCGCCGACCTGCACCTGCTTCTGCGAGGGAAGTAGGGGCGGTGGGCCAGCCGCGGGAGTCTCATCCCGAGCGGAATCCGGAGGTGCTGTTGCTGACCGGCATGTCGGGGGCCGGGCGGGGGTCGATGGCCCGGGTTTTGGAGGACCTCTCATACCGGGTGATCGACAACCTGCCCCCGGCGCTGATCCTGGAGGTCACTTCAACCGACCAGCGCCTCCGTCAGACCGCTCCCCTGGCGCTGGTGATCCGGTCATGGGACCCCTCGGTGAGTCCGGATGAGGCGATCGGACGGGCGGTGGAAGGCTTGAAGGAGTCCGGGATGCACACGGCGGTGGTTTTCCTGGACGCCGACGATCAGGTGCTCATCCGCCGCTATGAGGAGACCCGGCGTCCCCACCCTCAGGGCGGCGAGACGCTGCCGGCGGCCATTGGGTTGGAACGGGATCTGCTCTCGGGCCTGAGATCGGCTTCTGACCTGATCATCGACACCTCCGACTTCAACATCCATCAGCTGCGGGAGCGGGTGGTGGCCAGGTTCGGCGGGGAGGGAAAGGCCCGTCCCATGCACATCTCCATGGTCTCCTTCGGGTTCAAGAACGGACTTCCCCCCGACGCCGACGTGGTCTTCGACGTCCGGTTTCTTCCCAATCCGCATTGGGACCCGGAGTTGAGGCCCAGGACCGGGACCGACCCGGAGGTGGCGAGCTTCGTCCTGGAGAACCCCGACACCGAGGGTTTTTTGGAAAGGGTGTCAGAGATGCTGTTGTTCTTGGCGCCTCGGTACCGCGCCGAGGGCAAGGCCTATCTCACCATCGCAGTAGGATGCACGGGCGGACGGCACCGTTCGGTGGCCGTGGCCGGAGAACTCGCCCGGCGACTGGCCGACCACGGGGTGGATATCTCCGTCTTCCATCGCGACGCCGGCTCGGGCTGAGCTGTACTGACGCCATAGCCTGGTGGCCTGTGTCCGGGTTTGGGTAACATCGGATGGGTATCCGGAAGGACCGAGATGGGACTGATGACGATCGATCCAGGAGAGAACGTTCCTCTGTGGGTGGATGAAGAGAATGAACTAATACGAATCCGCGGCACGCGCCTGAAGTTGGAAACGGTTATGTGGCAGTATTACAGGGGACTCACAAGGCCGGAGGAAATCGTGTATTCATTCGACACCTTGACGGTAGGGATGGTTGAACGGATCCTGGATTGGTATCACACCCGTCGGGAGGAGGTGGACGCCTATATGAAGTGGACTCTGGAGCGGGACGCGGCGGTAAGGGCCCGGTATGAACCTCTGTTCGAGGAAGTCAGGCGTCGTAAGGAAGAAGATCGGCGCCACCGGTCACAGGCCCATCCGGTCTAACGGGGCCATTGATTCGTTTTGTGGCGGATGAGGACTTCAATGGACGTACCTTGGCGATTCTCCGCCTCCATGAGGGACGGGAATGGGAAAACGAAGTGGTGTGGCTGTGAGCGGATGGATGGCCGCCTTTCTGACCCTCGATGATGTCGAGGTCGAGGGGCGACGGGTACTGTTGCGCTCCGACCTGAACGTGCCGCTGGACGGCGGGGAGGTGGCCGACGACTTTCGGATTCGCGCCGCGTCGGGGGCTGTAGAAGAACTCCGGTCGAGGGGCGCGGCGGTGTTGGTGTGCAGCCACCTGGGCCGCCCCGACGGACCCGATCCGCACTTCAGCCTGGCGCCGGTGGCCCGTCGCATGGAGGAGCTGGGAGGCTTTCGGGTTCATCATGTGCCGGCCGTGGTAGGGCCACAGGTGACAGAAGCGGCCGAAGGGGCGTCGCCCGGAGACGTGATCCTTCTGGAGAACACCCGCTTCCATCCCGGGGAGATCTCCAATGACCCGGCACTGGGGACCCGACTGGCGGAGCCGGCCGATCTGTTCTGCCAGGACGCCTTCGGGTCGGTCCACCGCGCCCACGCCTCGACGGCGGGGGTGGCGGCCCGGGTGAAGTCGGTGGCCGGGCCGCTGCTGGCCGGCGAGATGAGAGCCCTGGGCAAGTTGCTTGACGACCCGCCCCGGCCGTACGTAGTGATCCTCGGCGGGGCCAAGGTCTCGGACAAACTGGGCGTTCTTTCCTCGATGGTGAAAACCTGCGACGTGCTGGCCGTTGGGGGCGGAATGGCCTACACGGCTCTCATGGCGGAAGGGTACTCGGTGGGGTCCAGCCTCGTCGAGGAGGAGATGGCGCCGTCGGTGAGGGAACTCCTCGAAGGCCCCCAAGGAGGCAAGGTGCTCCTCCCCATAGACGTGGTGGCCGCAGAACGTTTCCGAGCCGACGCCCCCCATCGGGTGACCGGCGCCCGGGATATCGACGACAGGGAGATGGGCTTGGACATCGGCCCTCGCTCCGCTCGGCGTATCGCCCGGATTTGTGAAGGGGCGGGGAGCATCTTCTGGAACGGGCCGATGGGGGTGTTCGAATGGGAGGCGTTCCGGTCGGGAACCGCGACGGTGGCGCGGGCGGTGGCATCTTCGGAGGCCTTCACCGTGGTGGGCGGCGGCGACTCGGCGGCGGCGATCCGGCTGCTCGGATTGGAAGACCGGGTGTCGCACCTCTCCACCGGTGGGGGGGCGAGCCTTCGGCTCCTGGAGGGAAGGACCCTTCCCGGGGTGGAAGTCCTCGGCAAGTGGGTACGGTAGGAGAACACATGGACCGCAAGAGTCTGATCATCGGCAACTGGAAGATGAATCTGACCCACCTCGAGGCGATCGCGGTGACGCAGAGACTCTGGTACCGGCTGAACCCGGCCGACTTCGACCGGGCAGACGTGGTGATCGCACCTCCATTCACCTGCCTGCGCACCCTCCAGACCTTGATCCTGGCCGACCGGATGCCCTTCGCCCTGGGCGCCCAGCACGTCCACTGGGAGCAAGACGGCGCCTTCACAGGAGAGGTGTCGGCCGGGATGCTCGTCAAGCTGGACGTCGGCTATGTGATTGTCGGGCATTCGGAGCGGCGCGCCATGTTCGGAGAGGCCGACGAGCTGGTCCGAAAGCGGGTGCGGTCGGTGCTCTCGGCGGGGATGACCCCGGTGGTGTGCGTGGGGGAGACCGTCTCGCAGCGGGAGTCGGGGGAGACCGAGATGGTGGTGACAACCCAGTTGCGCGGGGCGCTGCGCCGGCTCACCGCACAGCAGCGGGCAGACGTGGTGGTGGCCTATGAACCGGTGTGGGCGATCGGGACCGGTCGCCACGCCTCGGCGGACGACGCCGGAGAGGTGTGTGAGTTGCTTCGCAACACGGTGGCGGCTATGGGCGGCCCCGACGCGGGGGAGGCCGTGCGGATCCTCTACGGCGGTTCGGTCAACCCCGGAAACATCGCCGGATTCATGGCCAAGACCCACATCGACGGGGCACTGGTGGGCGGCGCCAGCCTCGATCCCGACACCTTCGCGGCGGTGATTCGCTACTGGATGTGAAGGGTCGGACTGGGGTAAAGGCAGCGCTTCGACGCCAAGCCTTCGATGGCCCCCGTAAAATGTACAGCTAGCCGTCGTTTTACGGCGTTTTCTGACAATATACTGTACACTGTGATCGCATGCTGTACTCAAGGCTGACCCGAGTCCCGGACCGCAGCTTCTTCCTGTTCGGCGCCAGAGGGGTCGGCAAGAGCACCTGGGCTCGCTCCGCCCTTCCGGACGCGCTCCGTCTTGACCTGCTCGATGAGGCCCTGTTTATCGATCTCTTGGCCGACCCATCATTATTCCGCGATCTCGTCTCCAGGTGCGGGAGAGGCGAATGGGTGGTCGTAGACGAGGTGCAGCGCATCCCGAGTCTGCTCAATGAAGTGCATCGGGTCATCGAAGAGCGAGGTGTTCGGTTCGCTCTGTTGGGCTCGAGCGCCCGCAAGCTGAAGACGGCAGGAACCAACCTGTTGGCCGGCCGGGCTCTTCATGTAGAGATGCACCCTCTAACCGCGTCGGAACTCGGCGAGGACTTCAATCTCGACGATGCCCTTCGATACGGCACCATTCCTCTGGTATGGGTTGCGGACGACCGCCGTGAGGTGCTCCGAAGCTACACACATCTCTACCTGCGCGAGGAAATACGAGCCGAGGCCGCGGTTCGGAATCTCTCCGGGTTTGTGCGCTTTTTGCCCGTCGCTGCTGTGATGCATGCCCAGACCTTGAACTCGGCCAGTATCGCACGAGACGCCCGCATCGCACGTTCAACCGTCAACGGCTATCTCGAAATCCTGGAAGACACCTTGCTGATCACCCGGTTGTCGGCGTTCGAGGCCAAACTGCGGGTGCGGGAGCGGCGTCGCCCCAAGCTTTACTGGATTGACCCGGGCCTTGTGCGGGCGCTTAAACGTCAGCTCGGACCGCCGGCGGCCGAGGAACGCGGCGCCCTGTTGGAGGGATGGGTGCTCGGCGGGATCCGGGCCCATGCCCAGCGCCAACGGCTATATGACGACATTGGCTATTGGGCGCCCGCCGATTCCCAAACCGAGGTCGACTTCGTGCTCGCCCGCGACGGCGCGCGGCTTGCCATCGAGGTCAAGGCGGCAACCCGTTACCACAGCACCATGCTCAAGGGGTTGCGCTCAATAGCGGACATGTCGGGTATAGCCCGCCGAATCCTCGTCTACAACGGGCGACGTTCTTTTCAAACCGAAGACGGCATCCTGGTCTGGCCTCTGGATCACTTCCAACAAGCCCTGGACGAGGGCTGTCTCTGGCCCTGAGCGCCCCTGCTCGGTCCGGTGGTCACCTTTGGGCGAGCGGACCGGCCATGGGCGTGGCGCCGAATCGCGCTACGGCCCTTACCGGGTGGTTGGCAGGACAGGATTCCGGTAGCCTGACTGCTGATGTATCGGATGGTTTTGGTTCGTCACGGGGAGTCGGAGTGGAATCTCTCCAATCTGTTCTCAGGCTGGACCGACGTGGACTTGACCCCCCGGGGCGAGGAGGAGGCACGGGAGGCCGGGCGGCTCATGAGAGACGAGGGGCTGGCATTCGACATCGTGCACACCTCGGTGTTGCTTCGCTCCATCCGCACCGCCGAGTTGGCCCTGGCCGAGATGGGAATGGCCTGGCTTCCCGTAGCGCGCCATTGGCGCCTCAACGAGCGGCACTACGGCGCCCTGCAGGGACTGAACAAAAAGCAGACCGCCCGGGAACACGGCGCCGAGCAGGTGCATCAGTGGCGCCGCAGCTATGACGTCCGGCCCCCCGCCCTGGACCCGGACGATCCCCGCCACCCCAGCAAGGACCCGGCGTACGCCGACCTGGCCCCCGACGTGCTGCCTGCCACCGAATGCCTCAAAGACGTGGTGTCCCGCGTCCTTCCCTACTGGCACGACCGGATCGTCCCACAACTCCGCCGGGGACTAGTCCCATTGGTGGTGTGCCACGGCAACAGCATCCGCGGCCTCTTGAAGTACCTGGATGGGATCCCCGACGCCGAGATCTCCTCGTTGAACATCCCCACCGGGATACCCCTGCTATACGGGTTGGACGCCGATCTGAACCCGACAGGGTCGAGGTATCTGGGCGATCCCCGGGCGGCCGCCGAGGCTGCGGCGCGGGTGGCCGCGCAAGCGGCGATAGAATAGACGTCATGGCTATTTTGCAAGCGGTGGTGATCGGTGTTCATGTGCTTTTGTCGCTGGGCTTGATCCTCTTGATCCTTCTCCACTCGGGCCGGGGCGGGGGACTGTCCGAGGCGTTCGGCGGCGGACTCGGCGCCTCGATGGGCGGCTCCACCGTGGCGGAGCGAAATCTGAGCCGGCTCACCGTGATAACGGTCCTCGGGTTCGCCACCACCACCATCGCCCTCATCTGGATCCTGGCCTAGCGCCCCAGACAGTCACAACACGGTGACCGACAGCTTCACCGACGGGACGGTCCTTCTCAACCCGGTTGCAGGCCGCGGCAGGGTCTCGGTGCATCAACTTTCCGAACTGTTGAACGCCGCAGGGGTGAACGCGCGGGTGGAGGCCCCTCCGTCACCCGACCGAATGGCCGAACGGGTGGTGGAGGTGGTGTCCAACGAGGGCAGGGTGGCGGTGGCCGGCGGTGACGGCACCCTCAGCCTGGCGGTGAACGCCCTGTGCGCCCGCCAGTGGCCGGAGCCGCCCCGGGTGGCGATGCTACCCAGCGGGACGGCCTGTGACTTCCTTCGCACCTTCGGACTCGCCCGCGATCTGAAGGAAGCCGCGGCCCGGTTGACAACCCCTTCGTGGTACGACATCGACGTCGGATGCCTGGAGGGAGACTGGGGGAAGCGGTTTTTTGTGAACGTGGCCGAGGCGGGAGTCGGAGCGGCGGCGGCAGAGATGGCCGCCAGGTTCCCCGGATGGGTGGGAGCCGCCCGCTACGGACTGGGGTTTTTGGCGCGGCTGCCCCGGTTCCCCCGAGCCGAGGTGAAGGTAAAGGGAGCCCATCGGACCATCTCCGCCGATGCCTTGGCGGTGATAGTGGCCAACGCCCAGTTCTTCGCCTGGAAGTGGAACATCGCTCCCAAAGCCAACCTGGTGGACAACCGCCTGGATCTGCAGGTCTTTTCCCCCCGGAAGAGCCAGCTTCCTCTGGCGTTGCCGAAGATCGTCAAAGGAGTGCACCTGAAGGAGCGCTGGGTGCAGAGGCGGAGTTGGGAGAGCTGCGAGGTGACGGCCGATCCCGCCTGGCCGGTGGAAGCAGACGGCGAAATGGTCGGGTTCACGCCGATGAGAGTGTCGAGCGTGCCCGCCGCCATCCGGTTCAAAATCTGAGCCGCCGCAGCTTTCAGGAGCGGTGGAGTTTCCCTAACTTTGCGATGCGGCGCCGCGACGGTTCGGAAGTTGTGAAACAAACTGCGGTGCGGGCCTTGACCCCTGTCACATCCACATGCCACATTGTTATCAACCAAAACCAAGACGGTCCAAACCCGGCGCCGTTCGGACCGCGTCGGTCAGACTCTACCTATAGGATCCATGTCGAGTTAGAAAATGCGGGGTGCTATGGTGAGCAATACAAGAGAGGGAGCACGGCCAACCATGAACAGCACGCAGGGCAGGTTCTTCGCCGTCCCGGTGGCTTCGCCTAAAACGCCAAGTTCAGTGGTGACTTGGCAAGTGGGCAGATCCCCCCAGGAGGGGGTGACGCCCTGCCACCTGGGAAAGGAGATCGGCGGCACGCCCGCAACCAGGCCCTCCCTATGGAGCAAGAGATCGCAAACGGTCGCAAAGGGAGGGAGGCTTTGCGAAGGCTCGGAATCGGGCGGCTAGACTCGCACAACAGACTTGATTTGGGATTCCTCGGGTGGCTCCCGAGGAGTAGGAATCGGCCCCGCCGCCGAATCCGTCAAACGAGAAAGGGACCTCGGCAATTTAGTCTGGTCTAGTGACTTGAGGGATCGCCGAGGTCCCGGACTCTATCCTACGCAGGCAGAATGGTCAACCCATCCAGCGCCGATCTTGGCGGGCTGCTGGGAGGCCGAAACTGTACCGGTACCAGCCCAAAGGGGACCCGCCGTTTTTCGCGACTTTTCTGTGGGGGAGCGTAGTCGCTGTTGACATGGTCGCAGGTTGTCCAGGCGGCTTTCCCATTCCCTTTCAGGAGGGGCGGGCGAGGGTGCGGCGGAGTGATATCGAAGCCGCCGCCGCCAGGACTAGTCCCATCCCGGCCAGCACCGCGACGTTGTCGATGACGTCCAGGACGGAGCCTCCCCACTGGAGGTCTCGGAAGCCGAGCATCGCCCACCCCTGGGGGGTGAATTTGGCGACCGTCCTGACCGCATCGGGCAGTAGTTCCTCGGGGACCATCGCCCCGCCCAGGGCGCCGAGCACCAGTCCTGCCGTCACTCCGATGCCGATGGTGGCGGCCGCGGCCAGCCGGAAGGAGCCGAGCAGCATCCCCGCTCCCGCTCCCGCCAAGGACAGGGCCATCACCAACAGCACCGATCCTCCCAGGTTCGACCAGTCGACGCCGAAGACGGCCAGGCTGAGGATCATGATGTAGAGACCCTGGAAAAAGGTGATCCCGAACTGACCGGCCACGTAGCCCGATATCAGGCGGGCCACCGAGGTGGGAGTGGAGACAATGCGGGTGTCGAGGCCCATCTCCCGGTCGGTCACCATGGCGGTAGCCCCGGTCAGGGCGGTGAGGAACATGAACAAGACCAGGTTGGAGGCCGCGCCCCCGTCGAAGCGCCCCAGGCCAGGAGGGAACAGTGATTCGCCGACCGACTCGACGGCGACGGTTGTCAGGATCACCTGATCCGCCAGGGCGTCGGCAAGTGGGAAGCTCTCCTGGAACCCAACCCCCAGGATGTCGACCGCGAATCGCGCCGCCCGGTAGGGAATCAACTCTTCGGTAACCGACTGCTGCACGGTGGCCTGCAACTGCGGCCCCAACCCGGTGGGAGCGGACACGAAACCGATCAGGACGGGCTGCCCGACCGCCATTCTTGCCGCCATCCGCGAAGGGAAGACCACCCCCGCCGAGATGAAGCCCCTCTCCACGTCGGTCAGCATCTCGGTGTCCTCTTCGTAGAAGACCAGCTCCAATGCCTGATTTCCGGCCAGGTTTTCGGTGATCCGGTCGGTTATGGCCTGGGTCGTGTCCCCCGAGACACCCAACTGCACCCTTCCGCCCTGGCCGCCGAACTGGATCCCGATTATGAACACCATCACCACCGGGAACACGAAGAAAAAGAACACCGAGGCGGGTTCCCGCAGGATTCTGAGAACGTACACCCGGCCGATGACGAACGTCTTCATGACCGCAACATCCGGCGAGCGCCCAGCAGGCTGATGGTCAGGGTCACAGCCGCCATGCCGGCCAAGACCGCCAGGGGAAGGGCAACCACTCCCAGCCCTCCTCCGCCGGTCAGATCCCCCAGGCCTCTCATGAACCAGGCATGGGGA
This sequence comes from Acidimicrobiia bacterium, assembly GCA_009837815.1. Classification (GTDB taxonomy): domain Bacteria; phylum Actinomycetota; class Acidimicrobiia; order Spongiisociales; family ZC4RG35; genus Bin76. Next base: position 11,960 of record VXSV01000006.1, on the reverse strand, counting down.
GTGGCAAGCGAGAGGGTGGCGAGGAAGGAGTCGCCGCCGCTGATGGGAAAGAACGCGCCTCCCAGGATGCCCATCGCCACCGCCACCACCGACTGGAAGTTCTGGGCCTGCTCGGAGGTCCTGGCCCAGCCGGCCACCAGGGAGACGATTCCCGCAGCCGCCCCGACCGCGGCGACCACCAACAGGGCGGTTATCGGCAGGTTCACCCAGTCAGCGCCCAGCAGGAACCGGGAGACCAGCATGAACAGGCCGACGCTTCCCACTCCCACTGCGATGGAGAGAATGAACTTGGCGGCCAGGATGCGACCGGGACCGACCGGGCTGGACAGCAGCCTGGCCAGGGTGTGGCGCTTTCGTTCCTCCAGGAGGCTGAGCAGGCCTACTCCCACCACGAACATCATGAAGAACATGGCGGCGCCCGCCGAGTAGTAGGTCGGCCCGTCCAACTGGCGGACCTCGGCCTCCAGCGAGGCGACCCGCGCCGGAGGGTTGGTCTGGGATGCGGCCAGTCCCGCCTGGACCATCTGTTCGGGAGTGAAGCCTCCCAGCAGGGCCAGCGTGGCCCCCGCGGCGCTGGCCGACGCCACTTCAAGGGCGAATTGCTCGGCGATGGAAGCGGCCACCCCGGCAACCACCGGCGCCTCGGGATTGGCCACCACGATCACCTCGGCCTCCCACCCGGCGACTGTCGCCTGGCTGAAACCGTGTGGAATGAAGAACCCGGCGTCGACCTCGCCTTCCTCCACCGCCCTGTCCAGGGAGAGGCGATCGCGGTGGAAGGTGATGCCGATTAGGCCTTCGGTCTCCAATTCCGCCATGGCCACCGAGAATGCCTCCGAAATGGAACCTCCCGGATCGGCGTTGGAGACCCCGAACTCGAACACGACCGGCTCGTCGGTCCGCAAGAAGCTCCCGAAAGCGAGGCTCAAAGCGGCGGCGATGGCCAGGGGAGCGACCAGCCCGAAAATGAAGATGGTCCGGTCGCGGACCTGCTGGCGCAGGTCCTTGAGGACGATCCAGCCGATGTCCCGCATCGATCAGTCCCGGAGGGCGCGTCCGGTGAGATGGAGGAAAACGGCTTCCAGGTCGGGCTCCTCCACCCGTACGCCGCCGACCGCCACCCCCGAGCCGGTGAGCGTCTCCAAGACCCGGGGGAGGAGGGGAGTGGCGTCGTCCACCAGCAGATCGATCCCCTCTTTGGTGATCCCCGCCTGGTGGACCCCGTCCAGTTCCGAGAGCCGATCGGCCCCCTCGGAGAGGTTTCCGTCGGCGGAAATCAGCACCCTGGTCCGTTCGCCGACCGTTTTCACCAGTTCGGCCCGGGTCCCTTCGGCGATCAACTGTCCGTGGTCGATGATGCCCACCCGGTGACAGAGTCGCTCCACCTCCTCTATGTAGTGGGTGGTGTAGAGCACCGCCATTCCCTGGCGGGTCATCTCCGCAACCTGGTCGAGGATTCCGGCTCGCGACTGGATGTCCACGCCCACTGTGGGCTCGTCCAGGATCAAGAGGTCCGGTTGGTGGAGGAGGCCGATCCCGATGTTGAGCCTCCGCCGCATTCCGCCCGAGAACTTGACGGTCTTTTCGTCTGCCCGGTCGCCCAGCGCGGTCAGCCCGAGAACCTCATCGACCCGTTTGGCCAGAGCCCTGCCGGAAAGTCCCTGCATGCGGCCGAAGAAAGCCAGGTTCTCGCGGGCGCTGAGCCGGTCGTATAGGGCGATTTCCTGGGGGACCCAGCCCATGTGGGACTTGACCGAGGTGGTGGAGGTGGTCAGTTCCTGACCGCACACCGTCACCCGCCCCCCGGCGGCGGCCAGGACGCCGGCGATCATCTGGATGGTGGTGGTCTTGCCGGCGCCGTTCGGTCCGAGCAGGCCATAGTTCTCACCGGCGGCGATCTCGAAGCTGACCCCCCTGACAGCCTGGATCTCCCCATAACTCTTGCGCAGGTCCTCAACCTGGAGTACGGGAACTCCAGGATCATTGTCGGCAGAGGAGACAGAAAAGGTCATAAAATGTGAGGGTGGTCGGGGATCCGGCGCTCGAAAAATTGTAGCGGTGGCCTGAAGACCGTCCTCGTCAATCACACCACACCCGCTACCGGGCAACCTGCTGTGAGGCTACGGCTGCGAGTCGGATTCGACCATTCTCGGGAACAGCAGTTCGCTCCGGCCCCTGAAGAGCATGGACCCGGCCGCCAGCAGCCAGAGGAAGAAGGCCGCGCCCACGATGGCGTGGCCCGGCGTTGCGGAGTCGATCCAGATGAACTGCATGGCCAGTCCGAGGATGCCCGAGGCCGGCGCTATGAAACGAAGGAGTCCTCCTGCCTTCGGCCGAAAGCGGGATGCGATAACCAGGGCCAGTCCCGCCAGGGAGAAGCCGATCTTTCCACTGATCCAGCGAAACAGCGCCGCCAACTCGATCAGAGGGTTGGTCTCGGGCGCAGCCACCGCCAGGATGACCGCGCACAATCCCGAAACAGCGGTGAAGACCCCGGAGAGGCCAAACAAGGCAGGGACCAGCGTGGACCTCAGACGCAAGCGGATGATCGGTGCCCTCAAGAGAAACCAGGCCGCTGCCCCCAGAGTGATCCCCGATGCCAGGCGCGCCCCGCCTCCCGCACCGTAGAGCCCCGGATGGAGCGAAATCGCGTCCAGCGTGTCCTGCAGTGAAGGTTGAAAGTCGGCGTCGGCGGAGACACGGGTTACAGCCGAGACTGCCGTGACCAGGGCAGTCAACACCAGGAGGCCTCCGGCGG
>VXSV01000006.1:2699-9102 GCA_009837815.1 Acidimicrobiia bacterium | reverse complement strand
TGGCCTGCCGCTCTATCCCTCACGGTGAACCACAAGGGTTCCCGGGCGGCGGCGACCGCGGGTTACCGGATCGGGGAACGAACCGGTGTGCAGACCCCGGCGGCGAAGCCCCTGGTTTTAGTCGACTCGCCGGTGGCGTTTCACGGACTCCTCGTGTCTGCGGATAGCTCCAAGCGTCACTTGTCGGTTGTTTCGTCTTGCCAGTAACCAACGTCCCAATGACCGTGCCGACTCCGCAGACGGCAACCCGTTGATAACGTCCTGGACGTTGATGTCTTCGTCCAAATCCGGCCAGTTCACCCCTTCGCCACCGCCAAGGAGCCGCCAGTTGGACAGTTCTTTGTCGGTGGCGTCGCACAGTCTCGGGTACCATGACAAAGGCATCGTGACATGCCTTCTGTCCTCTAGGGAGAAAGTCAAGAGCTCCCCCTCTCGTTCGATACCCACGACCACCGGCCTCTTGCTAATCAAAGAAGTCATGCCAGACGCTCACCATGTAATCGAGGTTTTCTTCCACTACTCGCGTGGCCTTTTTCAGGTCTTTCGGGTTCAAGCTGCTGCGTTCCAATCTCGGTGGATTCTCCAACCATATCTTAGCCTCCGCCCTGTCGTGATAGATATGAACATGGGGAGGTTCTCCCCGATCCGCGGCGTAGAATCGGAACTCATAGGGTCCCACCCGTCCCTCAAAGTAGTTGGGGCTCATTGGGAGGCATCATAGGCAAGCGGGAGTACCACCGGCCGGTTTTGGCACTCAACGCTGCTACCGACCGCTTAGGCGGCACCGCCGCTCCCACACCGCGCCCATCACACGACACTAAGGGGATGCGCGGATAGGGAGATGCGACTGCCACCCTCCCAGAGTTTCTGAACTAGAACAGTACCGCAAAGTACCTGGTTAGACCCCTGGACCGTGAGGCCGCCAGTTTGCACGTTCCCGCAGGTCAGCGCCTATCCGCGCGCCTTCTAAGGGTTTCTGCGTCAGGTCGGCCGTGGTGCGGACCCGCCCGGCGAAGCAGTCCCGGGTGGCGGTGGAAAGGATCTGGCCGGGTTCCAGTTCTGCGACCGCCTCCGCGCCGCCGAACGAGTAGATCAGACTGGACAGCGGCGCGTCGGGGTCCAGTGGAAATTCGACCAGGTCAACCAATGGCGGACCTCACCGGGAGGAAGGATTGTCGGGGGAGTCGCACGCCGTTCGATGCTAACAACCGCGCCTGGCAGGCTCCGGGGCAGGGTGGGGGGTAGGAAGCGGCCTTCGGGGCCTATCCCGCCCGGGCGCCGGTGGGGCTGTCCGCCACCAGGGAGGCGAGGAGGGTGGTGATCGGCACCGCCGCCACCAGACCGATCGACCCGCACAGCGTCCGAACGATCTCCACCGCGATCAACTCGGAGTTGGCCACCATCACCATCGACTGGTTGGAGACCGCCAGCAGCATCAACAGGGGAAAGCTGGCTCCCGCATAGGCCAGCAGCAGGGTGTTCACCGTGGAGGCGATGTGCTCGCGGCCGACCCGGATGCCGGACGTCAGCAGTTGGCGGGTTCCCAGGCCCGGGTTGCGATAGTGGAGTTCGGCGACCAGCGCGGCCTGGGTCACCGTGATGTCGTCCAGGGCGCCGAGGGCGCCGAGCACCGCGCCGCCCAGGGTCAGGGAGGCCAGATCGATGCCTCCGGTGATGAAGGGGAGGGTCAGGGCCTCCTCCGTGGCCAGACCGGTGAAGTGTGAGAACTCGAAGAAGGCCCACGACAGCCCCAGCGTGAGCCCGAACGCCGAGAGCGTTCCCGCCAGCGCCACGGTGGTGGTCGAGTTGAACCCGTGAATTAGGTACAGGCTGACGAAGGCGATGGCAGATGCGGCCACCACCGCCACCAGCAGAGGGTCGTTCCCGTCCAGGATCGACGGCGCCACGAAAGCCACCAGCACCACCACCGTGCCCGCCATCCCCACCAGGGCCGTCACCCCTCGTCGCCGTCCCAGGGCGATCACCACCACCGCGAACAAAGCGGTAAGCCAGGCGAGCGGGGTCCGGCGGTCCGTGTCCGCATAGAAGTAGAAATCGGTGGACGGCTCGTACCCGAGGATAATCTTCTGGTCCACCGTCAACCGTGGCGCAGTGGCGGCGAACTCGAGATCGAACTCGGTCAGCGCTATCGGCGAGCCCTCGGCGGGACCCTCATCGGGCACGGCCGTGACATGGCGGCAGCTACGCGGGTTGTCGCTGGTGGAATACGAACAGGCACCGTCGCGGACCTCTCTTACGGTGGCGCTATACCGTTCGGTGGCCAGCCCGATCTCGGCAGCGCTTTCGGTGGCCGAGATGACACCCTCCTCGGTGGGCCACAGCGTCAAAACCCCGAAGCCGGTGACGATGGCCGCCACTGCCACGCAAACCAGCACCGCTTGCAGCCCACGATGCGCTCTCCATGCGCCCGATCCGGCTTCCAGGCGGTGTCGTCCGCCTTGCCTTCCTTGGATGGGTTCTTCCTCAGGTTGTTTGGCTGCCTTCACCATCCACACCGGAGCTTAGGATATGGCCACCTCCGATGGCCAATAGGCCAGGAGCAGCGTGGCTGACGAGCGGACCCGCCGGTGATAGTCGGCGGCGTGATTCTCCACGGTCACCCTACTGGCCGTCACCTGGACCGACCGAGAAGTCGAGTGCGAACCGGCCGGGGCCCGAACGCAGGTGTTGTTGTGTGGCTGTCTGCGGCGTGTTCGAGTTTAAACTCGGAAAGGTCACCGACCGGGAGATCGATGTGCACGACTTGGCGTATTCACGGGGCGATACAGCAACGCCGCTCTTGGAGGAAACCATCGGTCGGAACCTCGAGTCGATGGTGGCCCGATTCCCCGACCGGGACGCCCTGGTATCGATCCACCAGGGAATCCGACAGACCTACTCGGAGTTCAACCGATCGGTCGACAGGCTGGCCATGGGCCTGCTGCGCCTTGGTCTGCAGGTGGGCGACCGGGTGGGAATCTGGAGTCCGAACTGCGCGGAGTGGGTGTGGCTCCAGTACGCCACCGCCAAGGTGGGGGTAATTCTGGTGAACATCAACCCCGCCTACCGGACTTATGAGGTGCGTTATGCGCTGGCGCAATCGGGATGCCGGGCGCTGGTCTCCGCGCAACGGTACCTCTCGTCGGACTACCGGGCGATGGTGTCCGAGGTTCGCGACCAACTTGACGGCCTGGAGCGGGTGATCTTCCTTGACACCCCCGAATGGCGCGCCCTGATGGAACCGTGCGACGACGGCATGGAGGATGCCCTTGCCGAACGGGCGGCCGGTCTTCATCACGACGACCCCATCAACATCCAATACACATCCGGCACCACCGGTTCTCCCAAGGGCGCAACCCTCAGCCACTCCAACATCTTGAACAACGCCTTCTTCGTGGGGGAGGCCTGCGCCTACACCGAGACGGACCGGGTGTGCATCCCGGTCCCGATGTATCACTGCTTCGGGATGGTGCTGGGCGCCCTGGCGTGCACCACCCACGGGTCGGCCATCGTCTTTCCCGGTCCGGGGTTCGACCCGGGGGAGGTGCTGGCGGCGGTGGAGGGGGAGAGGTGCACCAGCCTGTACGGGGTGCCGACCATGTTCATCGCCGAGTTGGCCCATCCCCAACTGGAGTCCTTCGATCTGTCGTCGCTTCGGACCGGGATCATGGCCGGATCTCCCTGCCCGGTGGAGGTGATGAAGCAGGTCATCTCCGACATGAACATGACAGAGGTGACCATCGCCTACGGAATGACCGAGACCTCCCCGGTGTCCACCCAGACCTACACCACCGACTCGATCGAGAGGCGAGTCTCCACCGTGGGCCGGGTCCATCCCCACGTCGAGATCAAGATCATCGACCCGGCGTCGGGCGAGACCGTGGAGAGGGGGAGTGACGGAGAGTTGTGCACCCGCGGCTATTCGGTGATGCTGGGCTATTGGAACGACCCCGAAAGGACCGCCGAGTCGATCGACTCGGAAGGCTGGATGCACACCGGTGACCTGGCCGTCATGGACGCCGCAGGCTATGTGAACATCGTCGGGCGGATCAAGGATATGATCATCAGGGGAGGGGAAAACATCTACCCGAGGGAGATCGAGGAGTACCTCTACGGCCATCCATCTATCGAGGACGTGCAGGTGATCGGCGTCCCCGACGTCAAATACGGCGAGCAGGTGATGGCCTGGGTGAAACTCCGGGAGGGAGCCGCTGCCGCCGCCGAGGACATCAAGGAATTCTGCCGGGGCCGCATCGCCCACTTCAAGGTCCCCCGGTACGTGAAATTCGTCAACGACTTCCCGATGACCGCCACCGGCAAGATCCGCAAAGTCGAGATGCGGGAAGTGTCCATCGCCGAACTCGGCCTGGAGAAGGCCGCCGAGATCACCTCCGCCTAGCCGAACCCCGGAAGACCCGGTGTTTGGCGTGTGATACTGGCGACCCGCCATCAGGGCCACCGAGCATGAGAAATCTGGTCGTCGATGCGTCAGTGGCCGGCGCCTGGTTCCTCGGTGAAACAGATCCTGTTGCCTACAGGGCGCTGGTGCGACTGGAGGAGATGGGATCGGTTGTCCCTCAACTTTGGCACTTGGAGGTGCGGAACTCCTTGTTGTCCGCTGAGCGACGCTCGCGGCTCCCCGCGGCCCAGATGAGAGGCTGTTTGTGGGTACTGAACCAACTGCCGATCCGGACCGACAACGATGTGGATCTCGCCTTGGCTTTTGATCTGGCCCGAAGCCACACCCTATCGTTCTACGACTCTGTCTATCTGGAACTGGCAAAAAGGACCGATGGAGAACTGGCGACCCTGGACAGGTCGCTTCATATGGCCGCAGTTACAGAAGGCGTCTCAGTCATGGGGGACTCATCCTCAAACTGAACAGCTGTGACAGTTCAGTTGCGCCGGGGCCGGCGCTCTTTACTGGCGGCTTCCTTTCGAAGACCGCCTTATGAAGAGTTGTTTGTGCCCGCTGATCGCCCTCTCACTCGTTTCGAACTGGTCGGGTTCCGACTTGACGAGGAGCGACAATCGGGAGTATCCGTAGGTTCGGGGATCGAAGGCGGGATCCAGTTTGCGGATCTGGCTGCCGACGATGCTGAGCATCACCCAACCGTCTTCTTCTATCCCGGTCTCCAGGGCGGTCTCGACCGCGAGATTCAATGTAGCCATCCACTTCGAGGGTTTCGGCGGTAAGGGTCGGTCTTCGGGAGTCTGCTCCGACGAGGTGAGATTCTCGGTGTAGACGAAAACCTCACAGGCGTTGACCAGGGAGTTGGGAGTTTGCATGCGGCCTATACCCATCACGAAGAGTCCACCTTCCCGTATGCGGGTGGCCAACCGGGTGTAGTCGCTGTCGCTGGACACTATGCAGAACCCGTCGACCGTCCCGGTGTGCAGAAGGTCCATGGCGTCGATGATCAGGGCGCTGTCGGTGGCGTTCTTGCCAACCGTGTACCGAAACTGTTGAATTGGCTGGATGGCGTAGGTTTGCAGGACCTCTTTCCACCCCGACATGTGGGGTGTTGTCCAGTCTCCGTAGATGCGCCGGGTGGTGATGCTGCCGTGCTTGGCGACCTCGGTCAGAATGGGCTCGATGAGGGCCGGTTGAGCGTTGTCTCCGTCCACCAGCAAAGCGATGTGACTGGGGTGCGAATCCTGCGGCGGCATCGACGGAAGCCTTCCTTCAAGCCATGGGGGGTCACCCATCCTACCAGGGGGGTCTACAGGGGTTGGTCCAGAGATCCCGTCATCCGATTGAGTGGGCGACTATCCGGAAACCGGCTCGAACCACTATCTGGGAGCAGGCGCCGGTTGGCTGGTTTTCTGCCCTCTCACCTGACTACTTAACATAACGGTTCTTATCGGACTTGAACAGGCGCCGGACCTGAGGTTGGCGTGCCCTGCGTCGTGACCCCGTCTGCCGACATTGCTACGACCTCACCCCGCCGCCGCGAATGGGCCTGTTTCCCCTGCCGGGTGGGAGGTCCGACTAAAATCGGGCTAGTGGACACTCGGAGCGACTGGGTTGAGAACATCGTTCAAGATCCCAGATATGAGTGGACGCGGACAGGCCGATATCGGGTTGACGCTATGGTCGCAACAGGGGTCCCCTGCCAGGTCGCGGTCGGAGAAAAAAACGGCCAACCGGTCCTCTATGTGACTGTTGGACACAATTGCACGGTTCACTATTGGCAGTGGGCGTCAGTCAACCACCGGACACGCGACCCGCTTCCCCGACAGGAAGCCTTCAACGAGACGTGGCTGTTCATCGAGGATGCTGTTAGGCGGACCCGCAGCGAAGTGGTGCCCCAGTTGCGAGGCTGGGACAGGGCGCCTATCTGAGCTCGGGTGATGCTGCTCAGAACCATACCTATCAGAAATCCGCAGGAAGCGGCGGCGG
>VXSV01000006.1:0-2599 GCA_009837815.1 Acidimicrobiia bacterium | reverse complement strand
CCAGGGAAGCCACCAGTCCGGAGTCCCCTTGTCCAACAAGCGCGAATGGAAAAACACCCGATGGTGCACACACGTAGCAGGAGACTTCTCCAGATCCCGGCTCCAAAAGTAAGAGTGCCGGAGATGCACCGTGGCACCGTCACTGTGGCTCCCTGGAGCTGAGTGAATGAAGGCACCCTGGTCCTAAGAACCCGCTGCCTTAGGTTCCATGTAAGACGCAGACCCGGTAGCGACCGTTACCTCTCTTCTCCCCCGGCAGTGAACTGTTAGCCTTTCTGGGGATGACAGGTTTGCCGCCCGGACGACGGGTTGCAGTGTTCGCAGGTGGCGACCCTCCCCCGGTTCAGGCCGCCCGGTGGATTCCTCGAGGGACCTTGGCCATCGCCGCCGACTCGGGTCTCGATCATGCCCATCGACTGGGTTTCGAGGCTCAAATCCTGGTGGGCGACCTGGACTCGGTCTCCCTGGGCGCGGCCGACCGGCATGACGGCCAGGTGGAGGAATATTCCGAGGACAAGGACTGCACCGACCTGGAGTTGGCCTTGGAGGCGGCCAATCGGCGGGCGAGCGCCGTGGTGGTGGTGGGCGGTCACGGAGGGAGACTCGACCATCTGCTGGCCAATGCCGAATTGCTTGCCGACCATCGGTGGGCTGGTACAGAACTGACCTGGCTGGCCGGAGATGACCTGGCGACCGTGGTTCGTCACCGGGGAGTCCTTCGTGGAAAGCCGGGGGACCTGGTTTCTTTGGTGCCCCTGGGCGGCCACGCCATCGGAGTCACCACCGCCGGCCTTCGGTGGTCCCTGCAGAACGCCACCCTGGCGGCGGGAAGCACCCGGGGCGTCTCCAATCGATTCATCGAAACCACCGCGCAGGTCACTGTAGACCAAGGCGTCCTGTTGGCCGTCCAACCGGGAGCGGTCTTGATCGGACCCTTCCTCCCCGAAGCTCCACTACAGGTTTAGAAACACCCTTCGCACGGACGCTTATCGGGTCAGGGGGATTGGGGAGGACAGTTCTGCCCCTATTTCTCGTGGGAATAGACGCCCGGGTTCGCACACCACGGCACCCGCTTCCCCGCTAGGCCGGCCAGGAGGTTCTCCACGGCGCGGGTCGCCATGGCCAGCCGGGTGCCGCGGCTGGCCGATCCGAGGTGGGGTATCACCAGGCAGTTGGGAAGGGAGAGCAACTCATGATCGGAGGGGATGGGTTCGGGTTCGGTGACGTCCAGGGCTGCACCTCCGATGACGCCCGACCTGAGGGCTCGGCAGAGGGCGTCCGGGTCAACCAGGGGGCCTCGGGCGATATTGACCAGCGTGGCGGTGGGCTTCATCGCCAGGAGGGAGGCTTGATCGATGACATGGTGGGTCTCGGGTGTGTAGGCGGCGGTGATCACCACATGGTCGGCATCGGCCAAAAGTTCCGCTAATTCCACATATGCCGCCCCTGTCTCCTCTTCGACTTCGGGCTTGGGTGAACGGGAGTTGTACACCACCCGCATCGAGAACCCCGCCGCTCTGCGGGCCACCGCCGCGCCGATCCTTCCCATTCCCACGATCCCCAGGGTGGTTCCCCACAGGTCGCTTCCCAGCAGGAGGTCGGGGTCCCACTCCCGCCAATGGCCCCCTAGCACGTAGTCCCTGCCCTCGGGGATGCGCCGGGCGGCGGCGGCCAGGAGAGCCCATGCCATGTCGGCGGTGGTCTCGGTGAGGACTTCGGGCGTGTGGCCCACCGGTATCCCCCGGCGGGTGCAGGCGTCCAGATCGATGTTGTCCACGCCCACCGCCATCTGGGACACCACCACCAGCAGCCTCCCTGCCTCCAGGAACTCGTCGTCCACGCGGTCGGTGAGCATGACCAGCGCCCCGTCGGCGTCGGCGATCTGTTCCAGCAGCGCTTCCCGGGGCATGGTCCGGTTCTCCGGCCAGGTCCAGACCTCGTGTCCCTCCATCAAACCCGCCGCTCGGGGATTGATGGGCCTGGTTACTACTACCCGCGCCATGGCACCCGGGAGGATAGCTCTGCGGTCGTGCGCCGGATTGACCCCACCTGTGCAAGTATCAGCTGCGAGGGATGTCCTTCCATGCCAACTCGAGATCCTCCCGCGGCTCGCGTGGCAAGCCGAGGACCCGCTCCCCTATCACATTTCGCAGGATCTCCGAAGTGCCCCCTTCTATGGAATTGGCACGGGAGCGGAGAAACTCCCACTGGGGACTGTGATCGACAGCCATGGTCTCGGGGGTGCGGTAGCGATATGCCTCCGGATAGAGCATCCCTCTTGCTCCCATCATGGTCACGGCCCAGGCGAAGGTCTGTTTGCGCAACTCCGCCCACTGCAGCTTGAGAATGGATCCTTCCGCTCCGGGGGTTCCCCGCAACCGGGCCGCCCGGTCTCGCAGGCTGGTGAGTCGCACGGCTTCGGCGTCCACCCATAGCCGGATGAGCTCATCCCGGCGAGCCCTGTCGTCGCTGCCCGAGTTGCGCCATACGTCCACCGCAGTGGCTATGGCGCCCTCCCCGCGGGGGCTGATGCTCTCGCCGATTGTCACCCGCTCGTTCATGAGAGTGGTTATAGAAACCCGCCACCCCTCCCCCACTC
>VXSV01000035.1 GCA_009837815.1 Acidimicrobiia bacterium | reverse complement strand
GCTGAGCAGGCCAAGAAGGTATTGGCGCTCCTCCGCCGGGCACCGGGCAATCTGCCGAGCCGCCCGATCTGTCGACGCACTATTGAGAAGAGCTGCCCAGTCGTGCTCTGTGACCGTACCTGCGATTGCCTTAGCCATGCTCTGCCCATTGTCCCACGCTTCAGGTCCAGCACCCTGCGACGGAACTCGGGTGGATATAGATACGGCATAAAGACCCTCCTCTCCGGGGTCAGTCACACCGCCAATTCAAATATGTCGACTCCACGAAAGTGGGGGACACACCTAACCCTCCAGAAAACCCCGGGTGATTCACGTTGAGAGCAAACTCATCGGGGCTTTGGGCTTCTACTGTCTGTGGTGTCTTGCCAACACTCTCTGATGGACTGGACCAGCTTTTGGAGGCCTCTTGTTTCCAATCGGGTGAGTAGTTCTTGGAAGGAGATGCGGGGGTTTGTGAGATCGGATGCTTGCTGTGCTATTACCCCTTCGACCAGGGCGGGGGCCAGGCCAAAGACGTTGAGGGCAAACTCGTCGGGACCTTGGGCCTCTATGTCGTACGGGTCGAGTTGACGCTGGGGAAAGTCACCGAGGTTGAACGTGACTATTACCTGGGCATGGCTCCGGATGGCGGCTGCCAACACATGCCGATCATCGAGGTCGGGAAGGTCTAGGCTGGAGACGAGTGGCTCATAACCGGTGACAATCGCATCTGCTACCGCTTCATTCATCTGTTGCCGTGTTCCCGCAAGACGTTCCGCCAGTTCTGGACGGTTGGCAACGATCGCTCCGAATGTCTCGTCGAGGATCTGGTCTGTCCATTTAGCTCGGAACAGGCCGATGTTCGCAAGTCGAATGAGGAAGTCACGCAGTTCTACGGGGTAGAGCACATTGGCGTCGTAAACAACTACGAAGGACATTGGCGGGTCATGCGTATCCCAACCCCATGTCCTGGGCGTCCCTGGTCAGGTCTCGGAAGACCCTGCGCCGTGATTCCTCGCTATTCCTCTTATAGTTGATCAGGTCGGACAGGCGAATCCTGCGACGGTTTCCCACCCGCCGGTAGGGAATCTCTTTGTTTTCCAGCATTTTGATCAAATAGGGCCGGCTGACATTCAGCAGGTCCGCGGCCTGCTGGCTGGTCAATTCGGCATGTATCGGCGCCACCGTAACCGCGTTACCTTCAGCAAGTTCGTGAAGGACCTGCAACAAGAACCGAAACGCTACCGAGGGAACCACAATGTGGGTCGCCTCGGTAGACGAATCGGGGACCAACCGAACATGAGTAGAGGGCGTGGGGTGGGCCTGCAGAAAACTGGCTAAAGACACCAAAGCGTCTCTTGCCTGAGTTGCCACGTTTTCGTCCGGCAACTCAATTTCTTGGCGGGTACCGGCAAGCATTGGTGTCCTGCTCCTTCGCGTGGGGTGACAAACCCTAGCGGCCCTATTCGCATTATCTGCAATATTCGCAAGAAATGTTGAATGAACGGCAGAGACGGCCTGAAGCGGAGGAAGTTGCCTCTGTTACCTTCGCCGCGGACCTGGGTTGCGGATGCCGACTTATCCCCTTCCAGCCTTTAGGCTAAGGTTGCTGGTAATGTTGTGGTTAGGCTAGTTGGGGGTAAAGGTTAATGGGTCGTTATGTGTCTGGGTACTGGCATCCGCGGTTCGACGCTCCTGTGACGCGGGAGAGGCGTGGGGGACGGTTTGAGGCTTTTGTGCCGGATGTGCTCTCGGGATGGTCGCCGCGTGTGTCGGTGGGGCTGGTGGCGGTTTTGGGGGAGGCTGAGGCGGCGGTTACGGCTTTGAATAGGAGTTACGCGGCGGAGGCGCCTCACCCGTTGGATGCGTTTGCTTATGTGTTGTTGCGGGTGGAAGCGACTGCGTCTTCGCGGATAGAGGAGATCGAACTTTCCCCGAGGCGGCTGTTGACAGCGGAGGCGGAGCATCGTGAGGGAGGCCGGTCTTCGGACCGTCGGGCGGTGGAGGTGTTGGCAAATGTCGAAGCGATGGAAGACGCGGTTCGTTTGGCGTCTGGTGGGATGTCGTTGAGTACCGATGATCTGTTGGGGGTGCATCGAAGGTTGATGGCGGCGTCTATGAATCCGGGTTTGGGCGGTTGGGTCAGGGATGTTCAGAACTGGATAGGCGGTTCGGGTTACACGCCGGTGGGGGCCACGTTTGTTCCTCCCCCTCCTGAGGAGGTCCCGGCGCTCTTGGAGGACTTGATGGCGTTTGTGAACCGGTCCGATGTTCCGCCGCTGGTGCAGGCGGGGATCGCCCACGCTCAGTTTGAGACTATCCATCCGTTCGGTGACGGGAACGGTCGAGTGGGACGGGCTCTGGTACACGCGGTGCTTCGGCGTAGGGGTGTTGCTCCGGTGTTCGTGCCGCCTATCAGCGCGGTTCTGGCCCGATCGCGCCATGTCTATTTCGATGGTCTCACGGCCTGGCGGCATGTGGGAGCAGCCGACGACCCGGAAAGGGACCGGGCCGCGGAGGAATGGTTGGGGGTGTTCGCTGAGGCTACCCACTCGGCCTGTCAAGAAGCACACAGCTACCTGCAAGCCGTCTCCGCGTTGGAGACAGACCTGCGCGACCGGGCCGCTCCCGTGAGAAGGGGATCATCCGCGGATCTCCTACTGGGGATGCTGCCGGCCTGTCCGATCTTCACCGTGTCGTCGGCTGCTCGGATGATCGGTCGTTCTGCTGTCGCTACCGGATCGGCTGTCAACCACCTCGCAAAGAAAGGAGTGCTCAAACAGCGGACAGTCGGGAAGGAACGATACCGGGTGTTCGAGGCACCAGACGTCATCCGCCTCATCAGCCAACTCGACAGAGAACTCTCCCTACAAAGCCCTCCCGCCAGAGACACCACCAGCCCCTCGGGCGGCCGCTACCGGACCCAACACGACCGCTCTGCCGAGTGAACCGCCGACTTCGTATGTGCGGGACTGGCCCATGTGGCCGCGGGATCGTAGCAGGCCGATGCCAGCTCAGCAGGTTATCGGCACCTGCCGCGGTGGGCGCATCAGCACGAGGACAGACGGTGGGCGACTGAGAACCCCCGAAGTCTGGGACGCCACCTCGCTCAGTGGCCTGTCGCCCGAGACGACAAGCCCCGACAGGCCCTCTTCGACGCGTCCGCCGCAGCCACTGTCCGCACTGCTATAGAGAGAGGATGCGGACCCTCCTGCGCTGGGACTCGACCACGACCAAGGCTCCTTCGGACAGCTCGGCAGCGCAACCCTCCAAAGTGCTCAAGGCATATGTGCCCATGCCCCGTGGTGAGACATCTTCCCCCCGGACTTGAATGACGCTTGGCCCCGATGCCTACAGTGAGAGCAAGGATGGCGCCAAAGTCCAAATCGTGGGCAAACCACGATGTAGCCATGTTCGGCGGCCCACTGCATGATGAGATCATCGGACGTCTCCAACCGGGTTCCACTTCGACAGAGCAGGCAGAACTGGGGGCTGCTCGCCGGCGGATCAGAGAACTGGAAACCGAACTGGCGGTGACGAAACGAGCCATTGAGCTGCTGAAAGGCAAGGTGGTGTCCCCAAAAGACGGTACGAGGCGATCGCTGCTATGAGAACCGAGGGATTGTCCACCCAGGTGGCCTGTCGAGTGCTCGAAGTTTCCGAGTCGGGGTTCTATGCATGGCGGTCCCGCCCACCGTCTGCCCGGTCTATCCGCCACGCCTGGCTGACTGACATCATCTGTCAGGTTCATCAACAATCACGGGGGGTCCATGGAGCGAGGCGGGTACACGCCGAACTTACCTCGGGTCATCAGATCACCGTGGGACACAACGCGGTGGCGATGCAGATGAGAAGAGCCGGAACAGCCACCCCCAATCACAGGCCCTGTGATCACAGGTCACCCTTCCCCAGCAGGGTACTTGTGGACCGCCCGCGGCTCTTGGCGTTATGTTACAGCCGCGAAGAGCCGCACAATCGTCCCATCAGTATGTATACGCATCCAACGGGTGAGGCACCTCCGCCGCGTAACTCTTATTCAAAGCCGCAACCGCCTCCCCCAAAACCGTCACCAGCCCCACCGACACACGCGGCGACTTCAGCCACCCGCTTGTAGTGTCCCCAGGCCGGTGTTTCTGCCTTTCGGTATAATGTGAGACCGTGACTCTTGTTTCCGAGTTCCTCGGGATGAAGTTCGGGGTTGTTTACGAAAAGGGTGCCGAGCCCCACTTCAGGGTGGTTTACTGGGACTGGAACGGTCCTGAGTTGTCAGCCAAATACGGCATGGAAAGTCGTTGCGTGATCGAGGGCTGGCTTCCACAGCTTGGTATGTGGGCGATTGATGAGTGGGCCGACATGCATCATTCCCAGTTAGAACAAGCCTGGGAGGACAGCCGGGCCGGGCGAACACCAGCCGCCATAGCTCCCCTGGAGTAGGTAGGGGTGGAGACTACACCGGAAACCGAGGTCTATCAGTTCAACGGCCGGGAATATGTGTACGACCCGTCCCGCAGGGATGAGACGAGGGCAATACCGGACATCACCAAAGCGGTGCCGCGGGAGGGCTTCTGCGTGTGGGTGGAGTACGAGAACGGTGAACAGGGTGTGGCGGATTTGGAGGATCTGCTCGATGACGGGCTGTATTTCGGTTGGAGAAACCGTCGCTACTTCGAAACCGTCCACCCCCAGGGAGATCTGCTGACCTGGGGTAGCGGGGAGATCGACATTGCGCCGGAATCGGTCTACATGCGGGTCACCGGCGCCGATTTGGACGAGATTTGGCCTATCAGGTTCCTGGATGTCCCCTGAAAGCAGTCGCTTTTACGGGATAGTTGTCTATTTCAACCCAAACGATCATCCCCCTCCTCATCTTCATGCCAGACATGGAGAGCACCGGGTGAGCGTAGACATTCGAACTCTGGAAGTCATCAAGGGAGATCTTCCGAAGAGTTCTCTGAGGATTCTGAGAGACTGGATGACAGACAATTACGAGGTCATCCAACAGGCGTGGGACCTTGCCCGCCAGGGCGTCTTTGTGAGTATTCCACCCCATCGTCGCTAAGCCCTTGGTGTTGTCGTCGAACCGGGTAGGCGGGATCAGCATCATCTGGTGGTTTCCTGTCCCTCTATGTCCCAGCCCCGGTGGTCAGACTTGGGGAATCTCACCAGTCTTGCGAAGGCATCAACGAGCTGTTCGATGTCCTCCACCGCTTTCGCCGGCGGATTGGGTTCACCGGTCGACGTGTCACAACTGACGTACTGCCAGTAGCGACCGCTGAATTTCTTGCCGGCCATCATCGCCAAACAAGGCCCCCAACCACCCTCCAGGAACGGGGCGCTGTCAGCAAACAGCCGGACGGGCAGCCTCGGAGAGGGTGTCGCCTTTAGGGAAGCCGAACCGGCCCACTGCCAATCGTGCTTGCCCTCCTCCACTAAATAGGACAGATACCGGACGGCGGCCTCCTTGGCCTCTTCCGCCGAATCCACGACTACTGTGCCCTGCGTCTGCTCCTGGCTGGTAGTTGCCATGCACTGTCATTATCCCACGCCCCTTAGAGCGAAACAAAGACGGTTCCTTCGGCCGATTCTGTCCCCACAGTCGGGTAGCGCCTCGGTTTGGCCTCCCGGCCTCCGGATGTATCCCTCAAAGAGGATCAATACCGGAAAGCAACCTCATGCCCCGCT
>VXSV01000135.1 GCA_009837815.1 Acidimicrobiia bacterium | reverse complement strand
GGCCATCGGGAGGGAAAGCCCACGCCGGTGGCGGCCCGGACCCGCTTGCCGATCTTTTCGACCTTTTGGATCAACTCCCACAAGTCGCCGACGAAGCAAGGCCTGCCCGCCTCGAAAACCACCCTGCCGTCGACTATCACCGTGTCCACCGAGTCGCCCGTAGCGGAATAGACAAGGTTGCGGACCGGGTCGGTCAGGGCTCGCCACTCGGGACGACGGGTGTCGAACAGAACCAGATCTCCCTTCCTTCCCACCTCGACAGCCCCCAGGGAATCGGCGAAACCAAGGGCTGTGGCGCCGGTCCGGGTGGCCAACTCGAGTGCGGTTTCAGCCGGTATCAGGCTGTTGTCTTCCCGGACGTCCTTGTAGACGGTCGCCGCGATGTTCACGCACCGCACCATGTCGGAGAAGTTGGAGCTGTTGACGGAGTCTGTTCCCAGCGACACCGCCACCCCGGCATCCAACAACTCGGGAAGTCGTCCCCCCCGACCGGTGTTGCCGCCGGCCTTCATCACCGTGCTGGGACAGACGACCACCCCCGCGCCGGAGGAGGCGATCAACTCTATCTCCCGGTCGGTCAGGTCCATGCAGTGGGAAAGCAGCAGGTTGGGACCGAGCACCCCGAGCTGCGCCAGGCGCTCGGTCGGCTCGGGTCCGGGGGCCCGAGCGCCGCCGGAGTGATGGAGGGTCAGGGCCGTCCCGTAGTGGTCGGCGATTCTCTTGGCGCCGATCAGCAACTCGGGGCTGCAGAATTCCAGCGAAAACGGCATCGCCCAAGCCCGCACCCGGCCCGATAGGCGCCCGTCCAGTGCTTTGACAGAAGCCTCCACGCGTTCCAGGGCTTCGGCGGTGTCATAGACGGGAAGGTGCAGTCCGTTTTCCCGGTCCTGGACCTGCTCCCCGATTATCACCCTGCATCCGGCTTGGTCATAGGCGTCCAGGCACGCCTCGGGGAATTTGGTGGTGCCCGGATCGACGAGGGTGGTTGTTCCGGTCCCGAGGAGCTCGGCCAAGCCGAGCAGGGTGGTCAGGTGCTCTTCTTCCTCCGTCATCACCGACTGCATGGCGAATACATGTCTCAAGCGGTCGGGAACGTCATCGGGGAAGACCCCCCGGACAGAATGCGCGTAGCTGATGTGCATGTGGCCGTTCAGGAATCCGGGCGTCACCACCATGTCGGTGGCGTCGATCACCCGATCCGCGCCGACGTGGCGGAGCTCGTCCGCCTTCCCGATGTGGCTTATGAGTCCATTCCTGACCACCACCGAGCCGTCTCGGATGACCCTTCTCCGATCATCCACCGTGATGACGTATCGGGCTTGGTCGATCTTGAGGCTGGGGTGGGTCATGACACCCTTCCAACGCCTTGGATATGTTTATGTGTTGTCAGCGCTTTGCTCCCTGCTTGGCCAGTTCGCCGGTGTCCACCAGGTCCAGGCCTGCCAGGTAATCGGAATCCTCGTAGCGGCTGAGAAGGAACTTGTCCGCATACCCGGGGAGTTCGCCTCCCGTCACCTGGGCGCCGACCAGTTCGGCGGCGGCCGCGCAAATCATCACCCCGTATCCCGACATCCCCGTCACCAGGTGGAACCCCGCGGGGCCCGCAGGCCCTATCAGCGGCAGGTTCTCCGGGGTCTTCATCACGTATGCGCCGTCCACCACCGAGTAGGGCAACTGATGGCGGTAACGGGCCAGGGACGGCAACATGTCCGACAATCCTCGCAGCACCGCCTCGGGAAACATGACGTCGGCCCGCGGCGGCGGCCATGTGGGTTCGTCCAGAACATAGGGTCGGTAGTTCCAGAGCGCCTCGACGAAGGGCGAGTCCATGCCCCCTTCGGGCCGACCGAAGACCGGGGTGGTTATCTCCCCCAGCAGCTCGTGGAACCCTTCCGCGGCCAGATCGGACCTCTCTGACTCACTCCAGTCGATGCTTACCGGGTCTGTCCAAAGGAGCATGGGCGCCTCGCGGGGAAACGCTCCAAGGTGGTCTCTGAACGAAACCTTGTGGTGTAGGGAGGCGTGCAAGGGCAACTCGACACCCACCAGGCGCGCCAGGTGTTTGGACATCGGCCCGGCCGCGTTGACCACAACCGGGGCCGAGATCCGGGCGCCCGATCTCAGCAGCACGCCTGCAACACTCCCCCGCTGTGTCTCTATGTCCACTACTTCATCGAACACGACCTCCGCTCCGTGGTTCCGGGCCTGCTCCAGCATCCAGGCGCCCAGCTGCTGGGCGCTGAACCAGCCACCCCGGCGAACGTGCAGCGCCCCCAGGGCTTTGTCGCTTAGGTATGGGAACCGACCCAGGAGGGCCTCTGGGGTCTGGTAGACAACAAAACCGGTTTGCTCCTCACCATCAACCGCAGACCCGGCGAATCGAACCGGGCCGGCCCCATAGCCCGAACTGGCTTCCGCCGCTCTGGCAAGCGCCGCCAACTGCCCGGGGTCGCCGGTCACGAAAAGGTACCCCCTCCGTGACATGTTGAAGAAGTCGTCGGACTCCTCCTTCATGGTCTCCAGGATGTCGATGGATCGGTTGGTCAACTCGACCATCGGCTTGTTTGGGAAGAAGTTGCGATAACACTCCGAGGATTTGTCGGATGTGAGAGAAAGGGGCGGCCGGGGGTCTACCACTATCACTTCCTCCACCCCCCGGACCACCGCCAGTTCATAGCAGGTCGCCACGCCTGCGATCCCGGCGCCGACCACGATCGCCCCTGCCTGTCTCATGATCTCAAACTCTCCGCCTCTCGTTCTGGACATACCGAACCCACGCCCGCCCCGAACGATAGTTCCTGCCGGCCCCACGGCGCCCTGGCGACCTGCGGCCTGGAAGAGCGCCCTGTCCAAAACCGGACCTTGCCCGAAATCAACGGGGTTAGGATTTGGGTTTTCCGGGCTCATAGCTCAGGTTGGTTAGAGCGCATCCCTGATAAGGATGAGGTCCCTGGTTCAAATCCAGGTGGGCCCACCGGATTTGACGCCGGTCGAAGGCTCTACAGGGAGGCTGGTTCCCGGACCTGTCCGCGGTCCGGCATGTGTATGACGGCGGGGAGAGGATTTAGAGAGGTTTGCGCGCCAGGAAACAGTACAGAGGAGTGAAAAGGCCGGTGCTTCCGCCTTCGACAAGAGCTTTGGCGGTCTGATCCAGCAATTTGATGACATCCGATGACCCCTTGGGCAACACTCTTGTGGCTTCGGCCAGGCTGGATGCCCAGACGATTGCCCGGCGGCCCATCGGGATCCTGCGTAGGGCGTTTCCCCCCCTCCGGTGGGGAGTATCCATGGGCAGGTACCAGGGCGTGACCGCACTGTTCTCATCGACCGCTCGGTCCACCCCTTCGATGACCTCGAATCCCGCCGTTGCCAGAGCCCTGTCCACCTCATCGGTAGTGGCGATGTCTTTTAGCGCGATGCCATGCATCAGGTCCTGTTTGATAGTCCGGTGCCGGGGGTCTTCGGAGTCGAACTTGTCGGTCATGCACATTTCCTGACCCCAGAACAGCGCACCGGGCTTCAGCACGCGGTGGATCTCGGCAAAGGCCCCCACCTTGTCCGGCGCATGGCATGTGGATTCGATTGCGTAACCCCGGTCGAAAGTGGCGTCCGCGAAGGCGCCCATGTCCATAAAGCTGGCCTCCAGGTAGTCGGCCATATGCTCGAGTCCCGCCTCGGCGTTCAACGCCTTGGCCTTGTCGAGCTGGATCTTGCTGCGGTTTACTCCGGCGACCCTGACGCCGGCCTCGCGGACCAAACGGCGCATCGGACCGCCGATCCCACAACCGACGTCGATCACCGTCATGCCCTCTGTCAACTCGAGCTTGGCGATCATCAACCGCTGGTGTCGGATCTTGGACTCCTCCAAGCTCTCGTGGGGCGCCAGAGGGGCGAAGTGCAGGGACTCACCCCAACCGAACACCATGAACTCGCTGCAGAGGTCGTAGTATTCCTCCACGGTTTCGGCGTGGTCGTAGTCGCTCGTCCGGACTTCCGCCGCCGAGGCTCTGTCGCTCCATCCATGGAAGCGTCGAACGCGGTGAGCGACGTCAGACCCGCGGTAGGCGGCCTTCAGCCCTTTGTGTAGTTCACGGAGTCGCACGGCGCCTTTCCACTATTCGAGGCAGTGGCATTATACGTCGGAAGATGGCAGGTCTCCTCGAAGAGATGCGGCTACCCTGACTTTTATCATGCTGTGGCTGACGAGGAGCATCTTCAACCGCCTCGATCGAGCCGACGACACAAGGCCGTCCAGGACACCGCCTCGGCTATTTTCCATCACCGTTGCGATGATGGCTTTGGCTTCCCTGGTCGCCGGGTGCGGAGGGGACTCCTCGCCCGATCCGGCGCCGGACGTTGATGTGGATGCCCTGCTGACCGGGGCGGGAGAGGTGATGGCCGCCATGTCGACCGCCAGGTTCAGCATGGTCGACGAACTGGAATCGGGCGCCAAGTTCTTCGGCACCACCTTCAAGAGGATGGAAACAGAGGTCGAGTCGCCCGACAGCTTCAGGATGGTTGTTGACGTGGAGGCGCCCGGATTCGGGTTTGTGGAGATAGAGATGATGGCGGTCGGGGAGGAGGCATACCTCAAGCTCTCTGCAGATGCGCCGTGGAACCCCCTCCCCTTGGAGCAGGTGCCATTCAAATTCTCGGGACTGGGCTTCACTTTGCAGGATCTGCTCACCACCATCAAGGACGGCGCCGTTGTCGCAGGCCGGGAGTCTCTGGACGGCGTCCAGACCATCCGCGTCGATGGAACCTTGTCGTCAGAGCAGTTGTCGGACCTCATCTCGTCCGTCGACCCGGGTCATGCGGTGAGCCTGGGTCTCTGGATCGACGAGACCGACCACGCTCTGAAGCAGATCAGGATCGCCGGCCGGATCTACAACGACGACGCACCCGAAACCGTCCGCCTCCTGACCATCGAAGGCATCGACGTTTCTGTCGACATCGAACTCCCGGACCTCGGGTGAGGGCAGTGAAGGGCGCCAGACAGCTCTTCACGTCAATAGCCTCCTCCGAGTCGGGTGTTCTGGCGATCATCTGCCTGGGGGTCTTTTCCACCGCCCTGGATCAGACCGTTGTGGTGGCCGCCCTGCCAGGCGTCATGGTGGACTTGGAGATCCCTCTCACCGACCTCGACAGAGCGTCCTGGATCGTCACCGGGTACCTGGTCGCCTACACGGTGGCCATGCCCTTGGGTGGGCGCCTGTCCGACGTCCACGGGCGCATCAGGATGTTCCAGGCCTCTTTGGTGGTGTTCTCGGTAGGGTCGTTGTTCGTGGCCCTGGCGCCCAACTTCGAGTGGATAGTTTCCGCCAGAGTGATCCAGGCAGTCGGAGGAGGCGCCACAGTGCCCATAGGTTTGGCGATGGCGGTGGCGGCGGTGTCGCCCGAAAGGAGGGGCATTGCGATCGGGCTGGTGGCGGCCGCGGCTGAAGCCGGGTCGGTGTTGGGGCCACTATATGGGGGGGCAATCATCGAGTTGGCGGGGTGGCGGTGGATATTCTGGCTGGACATACCCCAGAGTTTCATTCTCATCGGGCTTCTGGCCATCCTGCCGAATCGCCCCAACCCCGCGGCCAAGATGGACTATTTCGGGGCGGTGGTGCTGGGAGCGTCCCTTATCTTTCTGACCGCCGGGCTATCGCAGCGGGCCATTTTCTCGGGAGAGTCGGTGTACCCCTACCTCTTCGCGGCGGCCGGGATCGCTTTGATTTTCGCGCTGGTCATGGTGGAGAGACGCTCCGCCCAGCCACTCCTGGCCCCCTTCCTGTACAGGTCCAGGGCGTTTCTCTCCTCCAACACAACCCAGTTCCTGGTTGGGGTCGCCCTGATCATCGCGTTGGTGGCAGTGCCGCTCATGGCGGCCACCGTCATGGAGAAGGGAGCATTGGAGAGCGTTCTCCAATTGTTGCGGCTGACGGCAGCCATTCCGGTGGGGGCGGTGGTGGGAGGCTATGTCCTGCGCCGGGCCGGAGTGAGATCGGTGTGCATCATAGGCTTGGCGTTCATGGGGGCGGGCTTGTTGGTCATGAGTGGCTGGGAAACCCAGGTGGAAGAACCCCGGCTCACTCTGCCCCTGGTTATGGCGGGTTTGGGATTCGGGTTGGTCATCCCGCCCATAGGAGTCAGCGCTCTGAGCGCGGCCCCGGGCCACTATTGGGGAGCGGCGGCCTCGTTGGTGACGGCGTCGCGGATGGTGGGGATGGCGTTGGGCCTGGCCGCCTTGTCCGCCTGGGGCATAGAACGCTTCTACAGCCTGACCGGCGACGTGGCCCTGGGACCGACCTTCGAGGAGACCGAGGCCGTTTTGATAGGAGCCGGCGTCACCGTGTTCCAGAACCTCTTCATGATCACCGGATTCCTTTCCCTGCTGGCCATCCTGCCCGCCATGCTGATGAGAGAGGAAGACGTCGAAGACACCAGTGGACTCCTCCTATGACTCTTCCCCCGGCCGGGTAGGGAGACTCGGACCTGATCGATACACCTCAGCAAAGCACAATCCGGCCCCGACACACCGGCCTTGGAGCTACTCCGACTCCACCAGCATGGTGGGCTGATCGGAGCGTGTGGGAGCGGGCAGCTCGGCGGGGGTATACGATTGGACCCGGACCGTTTCCGAGGGCGGGGCGGCTACCAGCACCGGAACCACGTTCTCCTCCAACAGCACCACCTCCACGCCCCCCACCACGTCGGCCACCAGGTTGTACATGATGGCGCCGAGAGTGGTGAGGCCGCTGGACAGAAATGCCCAGGCGACCGCCAGAATCGCTGAGAGCCGGACGAATTGCTCGGTGTTCGAGAAAGGCGCCTCCCCTTCATCCAGAAGGGTGATCTGGATCAAAAAGTCGGTGATCTTCTGGGGAATGCCCGATCTTTCCACCACCTCCCAGAACATCACCGAGGCCAGCATGAACCCGAATGCCGCCACCATGTAGACGATGAAGGACACCTTCAGCACGGTCCACGGATCCACCCGACGGATGATTCTGCGGACCCGGTGAACCGAGTGGGTGGGCTGCGCGTCCAACACCATCCAGAGACTACCGGCGGGCCGCTGCTTCCGGCGCCGTCCGGTCAGCCGTCCCCGTTCTCGGTGGGAACGATCTCAAACGCAGACAGCGTCTCGTCGTCGCCCAACTGCATCGCCTTCACCCCTGTGGCGTAGCGACCCTGGGTGCTTACCGAAGAGACCTCTGTCCGAATGGCGATCCCCCGCGAGGAGATAAGCATCACCTCGGTCTCAGGCCCCACCGCCCGGGCGCCGACCAACATGCCCCTCGGTTTGGAAAGTTTGATGGCGATAACTCCCTGCCCTTTCCGCTTGCGCAATGCAAACAGGCTCATCTTCGTGCGCTTCGCAAACCCCTTGGAGGTGACCAGAAGGACCTCGTTCCCCTCCATGTCCGAACAGGCGCCCACCACCTTGTCGTTCTCCAATAACCGAATCCCGATGACACCGCGGGTAGCTCTTCCCAACGGGCGAATGCCCTCTTCGTGGAAGCGAAGTCCTTGTCCCCGCTCGGTGAAGATCAACAGATCGTTGTCGCCATTGGTGGTGCGTACCGCCACCAATTCGTCGCCGGGCGACAGGTTGATGGCCCGAAGGGTCTTCTGACGGGAGTCATAAGCCTTCAAGTCGGTCTTTTTCACCATCCCTTGACGAGTGAACATCACCAGGTACTTCACTGTTTCATAGTCTCGGGTGTCGATGATCGCCTCGATCCGTTCCTCCGGCTGGATGGGAAGAACGGCATGGGCCAGGACACCCTTGCCGGTCCGGGACTGCCGGGGGATCTCGTGGGCGCGCAACCGGTGAACCACCCCCCGGTTGGTGAAGAACAGCAGATACGAATGGGCGGTGGTATGGACCAGGTGTGAGATCACATCATCCTCGGCCAGCCCGGCGGCTTTCACGCCCCGGCCGCCTCTCCCTTGGGTACGGTAGGCGCCGGCTTTAACCGACTTCAAATAACCGCTCCGTGAAACGGTGACGATCAACTCCTCGTCGGCGATGAGATCTTCGATGGACATCTCGCCAAGCTCACCTATCAGCCGGCTCCGTCGGGCGACGGCATGCGCCTTGCGGACCTCCTGGAGGGTGGCGCGGATGATCGCCCACCGGCGGGGAGGCTTGGCCAGGATGTCCTCAAGGTCGGCTATGACCTCCCGGAGTCGGGCTAGCTCTGTGGCCAGCTTCTCGGACTCGAGGGCGGTGAGGCGGCGCAGCGGCATCTCCAGGATGGCGTTGGCCTGGATTTCGGAGAGTTCGAACCGGTCTGCCAGGCGAGAACGCGCCTCGGGAGTGTTGGCCGAGGAGCGAATCACGGCGATCACCTCGGTGATGTGATCCACCGCTATGCAAAGGCCTTCCAATATGTGGGCGCGAGCCGCGGCCTTGTCGAGTCGGAAGCGGGTCCTCCGCTCCACCACTTCCATCTGTTGGTCGAGGTAGTGGCCAAGGGCCTCCGCGATGCCCATCGTGCGGGGGATCCCGTCCACCAGGGCGACCATGTTCACCCCGAAGGTGCTCTGGAGTTGGGTCCGCTTGTAGAGCTGGTTCTTGACAACTTCGGGGACGGCGCCCTTCTTCAATTCAATGACCAGTCGGGTGCCGACCCGCGACGATGACTCGTTGCGGAGATCGGCGATGCCTGCGATCTCCTTTTGGTTGACGAGGTCGGCGATCTTTTTCAACACCCGGTCCTGGGAGACCTGGTATGGGAGCTCGGTGACCACTATGGCCGTGCGTCCCGGCCGGATCTCGGCGACCTCGGCCACCGCCCTCACCTTGACCGAGCCCCGACCGGTGACAAGCGCTTCCTTCACCGCGTCGTCGGCCACGATCTGTCCCCCGGAGGGGAAATCCGGCCCTTTGACGTACTTCAGAAGGTCGGCAGGCGGACAGTCCGGGTTGTCCAGAAGGTAAACGCAAGCGTCGATAACCTCGCCCAGATTGTGGGGAGGGATGTTGGTGGCCATCCCCACCGCGATCCCCTGGGCGCCGTTTACCAGAAGATTGGGGTAGCGGGAGGGAAGCACCGCCGGCTCGCGATGTTCCCCGTCGTAGTTCTCCACGAAGTCCACCGTGTCCTCGTCGATGCCTTCCAGCATCGATAAGGAAATCTCCGACAACCGGCACTCGGTATAGCGCATCTGGCCCGGCGGATCTTCGACGCTGCCGAAGTTTCCCTGCGGGTCGACCAAAGGGTGGCCGAGGCTGAAGTCTTGGCCCAGGCGGACCAGTGCGTCATAGATGGCCTGGTCGCCGTGGGGATGGAACCGGGCCATTACGTCTCCCACCACCGTGGCGCACTTGCGGTGCCGACCAGTCGGTACCAGGTTGGCCTGGTTCATGGAGTAAATGATCCTGCGCTGGACCGGCTTCAGTCCGTCCCGCACGTCGGGCAAAGCCCTGGAGATGATCACCGACATGGCGTAATCCATGAAGGACTGCGACATCTCTTCTGTCAGACCGATCTCGGGACCCATGTACAGCGTGGGATTCAAGGGAGGCGTCTCCTCGGTCATACGTCGAGAAAGCGGATGTCGGAGGCGTGGGTCTTGATGTACTCTCGCCGGGCCGGGACGTCATCGCCCATCAGTGTCCGGAACAGCTCGTTTTCCTCCATCACCGCGGCCAGGTTGTTGGTCTGCACCCGCAGGAGGGTCCGGGTCTTGGGGTTCATGGTGGTGTCCCACAACTCATCGGGATTCATCTCTCCCAGCCCCTTGAAACGGGTGGGGTTGATCCGGGGGTGTTTGCGCCGCAGCGCCTCCAACTCCGCATCGTTCTTCAGGTAGATCACCTTGGCGCCCCGCTTTACCCGGTAGAGCGGAGGCTGGGCGATGTAGATGTAACCGGTTTCCAGCAGTCCCCGCATGTTGCGGAAGAAGAGAGTGAGCAACAAGGTGCGGATGTGGGAGCCGTCCACATCTGCGTCGGTGAGCAGGACGATCTTGTGGTAGCGGCACTTCTCGATGTCGAATTCCTCTCCGATGCCGGTCCCCACCGCGGTGATGATCGACCGCACTTCCTTGTTCATCAGCGCCTTCCCCAACCGGGCTCTCTCCACGTTGAGAATCTTCCCGCGGATGGGAAGGATGGCCTGAACCCGGGAGTCGCGGGCCTGCTTGGCCGGCCCGGCCGCCGAATTTCCCTCCACTATGAACAGCTCGCTCTCGGAGGGGTCCCGGCTGGAGCAGTCCACCAACTTGCCGGGCAGGCTGGTCGACTCGAGGAGCGATTTGCGCCGGGTTAGCTCACGGGCCTTGCGGGCCGCTTCCCGGGCCTTTGCCGCTCCCAACGCCTTGGTGATGATCGCCCGGGCATCGGGTGAGTGCTTCTCCAGCCATTCCGGGAGGGCCTTGTTGAGCGCCTTCTCCACATAGGAGCGGATCTCGGTGTTGCCCAGCTTGGTCTTGGTCTGTCCTTCGAACTGAGGGTTCTTCACCCTGACCGACAGCACCGCGGTCAACCCTTCCCGGGCGTCCTCTCCGGTCAGGTTGGACTCCTTCTCCTTGATGAGGTTCTTGGCCCGGCCGTACTCATTGGCCACCTTGGTCAGAGCGCGGCGGAATCCCTCCTCGTGGGTCCCCCCCTCCGCAGTCCTGATGTTGTTGACGAATGAGAGCACGTTCTCCTGGTAGCCCGTGGTCCACTGAAGCGCCACTTCCATCTCGGCTTCTTCATCCTGGTCCTCAACAACGATCTGCCGGGCGTTCACAACATCGTGCTTCCGGTTCAGATGAGCTACGAAGTCCCGGATCCCCCCCTTGTACTGGAAAGTCTCGGTGTGGGCCGGGGTCTGCCGAGCATCGGTCAGCTGGATCCGGAGGTTTCGGTTCAGATAGGCCAACTCCCGCAGCCGGGAGGCCACCGTCGCCCGGGAGAAGGTGCGAATCTCCTGGAAGATCTCGTTGTCGGGGAGGAAGGTGATGGTGGTGCCCGTCCGGGCGACCCGTCGGCCCTTCTCCACCTGTCCCATCGGCAAGCCCTTCTCGAACCTCTGTGTCCATATCCGCCCTTCCCTGCGAACCTCGGCGTCCAGGTGCTCCGAGAGTGCGTTGACCACCGACACGCCCACTCCGTGCAGGCCGCCGGACACCTGATATGACCCTTTTTCGAATTTGCCTCCGGCGTGCAGCACGGTGAGCACGGTGGTCAGAGCCGACATCCTGGTTTGGGTGTGGAGGCCGACCGGGATGCCTCTTCCGTTGTCGGACACCCGTACCGACCCGTCCTCCTGCAGAGTCACGTCGATCACCGTGCAGTGCCCGGCCATGGCCTCGTCGATGGCGTTGTCCACCACCTCCCACACCAGGTGGTGGAGCCCTCTCGGCCCGGTGGATCCGATGTACATGCTGGGCCGGCGGCGTACCGCTTCCAGGCCCTCCAGGACAACGATGTCCTTTGCGGAATATCGCTCTGTGATGGTCACTGTGTGTTTGACGCCTCCTGTTGTGAACTGTCGGCAGCGGGTCGTCCGACGAGGTAGGTTGGCGACCCCCGGCCACACTGAAGAATTTTAGCAGGACCCTGTGACAATCTCTGCATTAACTTTGGCTGTTTTGCGACCGAACATGGCCTCTGAACTGGGCTTTAATCAACTCACCGACGCGGTACAATTATTTTCACACTCGTCACCACCCGCGAGCCCAGCCCGGCGTTCAACCGCTCGGTCAATGAAGCTGTTCCGTACCGAAGTAGGGCAGCGTCCATCTGCGAGGGGACCTCGACTGTCAGGCGCCCTTCCTCCAAGACCTTGGGCCGGGCCTTGTCACGCCACTGCTGCGGGACCAGGTCCTTCCAGTCGCGGCGAATTCGCAGATTGACCGCAACCCAAGGAACCCCCATCTTTGCCAAGGTCTCTTCCACGTGACGCCCCGCAGGGATCGGGTTCGAGGATGAACGGCTCACCTGACGCACCCCGGCGTAACTCGCCACACATCCCCTGAGATCGGCGTCTTTTCCTCCTCCACAGCCGAGATGAAGGTCTGGGTGGCAGGCAGCCACTCCACCAGCGCCTCGGCCCGGTCCCGGTCCAATTCGCTGAACACATCATCCAGCACCAGGATGGGGCGGGAACCGGCCACGTCCTCCACGGCGCCGAAAACACCCAGGCGGAAGGCCAAGGCCAGTGTTCGCTGCTCACCCTGGCTGGCGTAGAGACGCGCATCGTGCTGGTTCAAGGTCAGGATGGGCTCGTCACGATGCAGGCCCACCGTGGTGGATCCCACCAGGAAATCCCGGTTGCGGCAAGCCTCCAATGCCTTCTGCATGCAACGCTCCCACTCGGCAGGCGGCACGGTTGTATCAAGGGCGCCGCCCCAGTCCGACCGATAGTCGATCGAGATACGCTCGCCCATTCCGGCAATGGCTGACACCGCCCCCGCCACCGCATTCGCCACCTCGTGGAAGGCCCGGGCTCGGGCTGCCATCACCCTTGCCCCCGAGAGCGCAAGCCGATGGTCCCAAACCTCCAGCGTGACGCGGTCGTCTCTGTCCCCCGTCTTCAAGAAGGCGTTGCGGTGACGAAGGGTCTTCTGGTATTCAGCCTGGTCGGCCCTCGACAAGGGCCACAGCAAACCTGCGGTTTCATCCAGCCAGTCCCTCCGCCGGCCGGGACCGCCCTTCACCAGTTCGAGGTGCTCGGGGATGAACACCAGCACCCTTCCGGCCTCCGCCAAGTCGCTCAGTCTGCCGGGGCGGGATCCGTTGAGCAGAAGCCGTCGTCGCTCTGTCCGGTGCACGACCATCTCGATGGTGTGAGGCGCAGCCTGATCGGTTGCTCCCCTCACCGCCGCCATATCCCGGCCGGAAGCGACCAGCGCCCGGTCAGGCGCCCCTCGGAAAGAGGCGCCCGTGAACACCATCCCCACCGCCTCCAGCAGGTTGGTCTTGCCTACTCCGTTGCCCCCGATAACCAGATTGACCCCCGGCGACGGCGCCCACTGCAACTCCTGGTAGGAACGAAACCCCGCCAAAGCCAGCCAGGCCAGGGCCATCTACACGTTGACCGGCATCAAAAGGTAGAGAAACTCTTCTCGCTCGGGATCGTCTATAACGCTCGGTTTCATGCCATCGATAATGCGCAACCGCACCTTCTCGGCGCCGGTAGCCACCACGCCGTCAGCCAGATACCTGGGGTTGAAGGCCACCGTCAAACTGCCGCTCTCTCCATGGAAGTCTCCTTCCACATGGTCGGTGGCGCGTCCCACATCCTGGCGTATGACATTCACCTCCGCTCCCCCATCGGTGATCGTGAGCCTGACGGGATAGTGATCCTCCGCAACCAACTCCATTCGCCTGATCGTCTCCAACAAGGACTCCCGGTCACACACCAGTTGGTTTGGATACTCACTGGGCAGAAGGGTCTCATACTTGGGGAAATTGCCCTCGATCATGCGCAACCGGAGAGATCCGGCTGTTGAATCAAAGATACCCTCGCGTTCGGTGAAGCCGACGTTGACTTTGCTGGCGCCCACCGTATTGGGCAGCTCACGCAATCCCCGCGCCGGCAGCAAACCCGTGGCCTCCAGTCCTATGGCAGGCAGGTCTCTGAGCGCCAGGCGATATGAGTCTGTCGCGACCATACGCAGCCGTTCGGAGGTGGATTCCATCAGAACCCCGGTCAAGACTGCCCGGCCAAGATCCGTCGAGGCGGCGGGGGCCACCTGCTTTATGGCCGTGGTCAGGCCCTCCCCTTCGACCTCGGTTCCCCCGGCGCCTGCCGACCCCAACTTCGGAAAGTCATCCGAGAGCTGTCTCAGGGAGTAAACCGGCTGGGGAGTCTCCCCCGAGATCTCGAGTTCGGACTGGTCCCCTGCCCGTAACGTCACGGCGCCCGGGGGCATCCGCCTCACCGCCTGGGTCAGCAGTCTCCCCGGAACCACCGCCTTCCCCCATTCCTCGACATCGGCTTCGATCTCGCTCCGTACCGTCACCTCAAGATCGGTACCTGTCACTGCCAGCTTCCCCTCGGAGGCTTCGCACAAGAGCCCTTGCAAGACCGGAAGAGAGCCACGCGAGCCGACGGCTCTTTGGGCGCGTCCCAACGCATCGGCTAGCTGTTCCCGGTTAGCTCGGATCTTCACAGAAGTTCCCCTTTCTTAGGATTTCATTTAGTTTAAAACTACTCGTTGTGTTCGTAATAGGTGTTGTCTGTGGACAGGGTTGGAGAATTGAGGCCAGACCTGGGAGTATTACAAGCCTGTTTGTATTCCGGCGCCGGCGGCTCTCCCCAATAGGCGCGGGGTGGTGTCGGTGATCGGTGGAGAAGCATCTAGTGGGTGTGGAGGGAGCTGTGGATAGCTGAAACGCGCTCGGCGAAGGGTTGGTTGGTGGATATTTGGGCGAGGGTGCCCCGGTGGGCCGAGATCACGGTGGAGTGGTCACGGCCGAATGCCTTGCCGATTCGCGGGTAGGAGAGGTCGGTGAGTTCGCGGGTCAGGTACATCGCCACCCGACGGGCAGCCGAGGGGATCGGGCGGCGGTTGCGACCGAGGATCTCGGCCACTGAGGTGTCGAAGGCTTCAGCGCAGGCAGCGATGATCTTCTCGGGAGTGGGAGCAGAATGCGAGAATCCCGAGAGAGGCGCCAGCAGTTCGGACGCGGCTTGAGGGGTCAAGGGCTGGTTTACGAGTGTGGAGTAAGCAGAAAGTCTGCGCAAAGCACTCTGCAGATCACGGACGTTATCGGTGATCCTCTCGGCGACCATCGAGAGGACATCGGGGGAAAAGGGTGGGGAATGACCGGCGTTCAAGCGGCGGAGGATCGTCAGGCGGGTTTCGAGACAGGGTGGCGCCACATCCGCCAGCAAACCCCCGGTTACGCGGCTTCTTATACGGTCCTCCATGGCTGTCAGATCTCGGGGCGGGCGATCACAGCTGATCACAATCTGCTTCCCGTCTTGGTGGAGGCTGTTGAAAGTCCAAAAGAACTCTTCCAAGGTCTGCTCCTTGCCCTCCAGGAACTGGAAGTCGTCCAAGAGGAGCATGTCTACTTGGCGGAAGCGGCGGCGGAAGTCTTCCATCCGCCGTCTCCCGACGCTTTGGATGAAACTCTGCACAAAGGCCTCGGCGGTGCAGTAGCGGATCACGAGAGAGGGATGGCGTCTTCTGGCATGATTGGCAATGGCATACAGCAGATGGCTCTTGCCGACTCCGGATGCGCCGTAGACGAACAAGGGGTTGTAGATGCCGGGGTCCTCGGCTACGGTCCAGGCGGCCGCGTGGGCGAAACGATTGGACGGACCGACTTCAAAGGTGGCGAAGCGGTGGAAGTTGGAAGGATGACGCTTGGCCGGAGACTCAGTGGTCTTCTCTACGGATGGGACCGGTGCGCCGGCGGCGTGGCCGTTGGAGGAACGCACGGCGTCGGTCTCGTTGACCGTGACGCGCACGCCGAGAGGAGATGTTCCGGCGCCTGCGCTACGGGCAGCTTCCTCTACCTCCCGGAGGAACCGGGCCTTGACCTGGTTTGCCACGAACCCGCTTGGAGCCTCCACCACGATCTCCGAGGTGTTCGGGGAGACCTGCAGGTCCTTGAACCAGCGGGACCAGTTGTCGGTTGAAGTACTGGCGGTGAGGACTTTACGGAAGACCTTGTGGTCGAAACGGGTGGCGGACGGGTTCAAGGCAGGCACATCTCCGGCGCCTGAGATTCGGGTCGAGGCTACGTGCAACTCCGACTGTCGAACCGCAGGCTTGGTTTGGGGGGACTGGGGCGGATTCAGAGGGGTTTGCGGGACAACCGGTAGGACCCACCCGGCAGGGAAGAGTCCATCGGTAGGGCAAGTGTAAGAACTGGGAAAACCGCCGTCGCCAAGAGGTGACACCGCATGGCAAATCGGGTCAGATTCCCCAGTTGACCTGGGAAAGGGCTTCTGGCCACCGGGGGTCGGCCTGGGTGGACATACGGGTTTACCTGCCGAAAGACACCGGTGGGATTATGGGGGCTTTATTTCGCGAACTCTTGGGGCTTTTTTGCCACAAAACAGGTTGTTGTCGCGACTTCACAGGCGCGGCTGCAAGGCGTCCGCGGACCCGTCCCGCCGCGGGGAACCAACTGACGCCCGGCGTGGGCCCATCTCTGACCGGGGTTCTCGAACTTTGTGTGTCACTCTGAATAGAGCGGCGCTTCGAAGGACAGCCCCGCCACCATCAGGAGAACCCTGCTGGACCGAGCGGCGATGATCTGGTTGACCCGGCCCAGAGCATCACGGAACACCCTTCCGAGAGGCGAAGCCGGAACGATACCCATACCGACCTCGTTGCTGACCACAATCCACGCGGCGTGAGAGTCCTGCATCAGGTCGAGGAGTCGTCGCGTCTCGTCCACTACGCGGCGCTCGGCGTCGGGATGGTCGTCCATGGCCAACAAGAGATTGCTCACCCATACGGTTATGCAGTCGATCAGAAAGACCTCGTAGTGGGCGAGACGGGGTTGCAGCGCCGAAACAAGCGCCCGAGGCTCCTCCAGGGTGTCCCACTCGGTGGGCCGTTCTTGTCGGTGGATCCGGATGCGCCTCTCCATCTCTTCGTCCAGGGCCTCGGCGGTGGCGACGAACAGCACGCGGTCGCCTCGGCGGGCCAGCCGCTCGGCGGCGGTGCTTTTCCCTGAGCGAGCCCCACCCAGGATGAAAGTTATGTCCCCCTTCACGGGTACCACGAAGGGATCAGCACATTCGGCGCCCCTACGCTCAGCAGAGCAGCGCAAAGGAAGGCGACGGCCTCCACGGTTTCGTTGACGGCTCCATAGATGTCGCCGGTCACGCCTCCCAACAGCCTGGTGGCAAAGGCTCCGATCGACCAGGCCGCAAGAAAGGCCAAGGCAAGTAAGACAAGACTCCATGGTCCCGCCAGCGCGAAGCCGGCCAGCACCGCGAGGGTGGTACCGAAGATCAACTGCCACCGGCCCGGCCGCTTGAGGAATGCAGCACCCAGACCATCGCCCCCGACGTAAGGAAACATCTCCATTACCAACAGCATTCCTCCTCGGGAGATGCAGGGGACCAGCATCAATATCCACGGACGGACCTGGTCCGGCAGGGCCGAGACGGCCGCGACCTTGAGCAGGAGCAAACACACCACCCCCGCCACTGCGAAGGCTCCGACCTCCGGATCCTTAAGAATCCGTCGGCGGTGCTCCGGGCTGGAACCACCAAGGAGGGCGTCACAGGTATCCATGAACCCATCCAGGTGCAGGGCGCGAGTCATGGCGACCAAGGCCGTGACCAGAACTACGGCGGTAAGGACGTGACGCGTAGGATGGGCTTGGGCATCGGCGCCGGATCCCGCCATGTAGACCCAGCCCAACAGGAGATCGATGCCTGCCAGGGCAAAACCGAGCAGCACCCCGACGGCAGGGAACCAGGCGCGGGCCGAAGACAGTCCTCCGGTGCCCGTTCTGTAGCCGGACCCGACAGGAATGATTGTCAGGAAGCCCAATGCTGAGCGAAGCCCGCTCACGACTGCCTGGCGTCTGGGAGGTTGGAGACGCCGGCCTGGTCGAAAGTGGCCATTCGGGACAGACAGGCCGCGGCCGCCTCCACGATCGGGATGGCAAGCACCGCTCCGGTTCCTTCTCCGAGACGCATGTTGAAGTCCAGCAGGGGCTCCAAGCCTATGTGAGACAACACGGTTTCATGGCCTTTCTCGGCCGACCGGTGGGACGCAATCATGTAATCCCGCGCGGCGGCGCACAGGCCTTGCGCCAATAGAGCGGAAGCCCCGGAGATGAACCCATCCAGCAGCACGGCACAGCGCATGGCGGCGCCGCCCAGAATGACGCCGACCAGCACACCGATCTCGAACCCGCCAACCTTGGCGAGCACGTCCAGCGGATCGGAAGGATCAGGATCGTTCACCTGCAGGGCCCGACGGACCACGGCGGTCTTGTGGAGGAGTTCGGTGGCGGTGCGTCCCGTCCCCGCGCCGGTGGTCTCCTCCGGTGGGCGCCCGGTGATTGCGGCGGTCACCGCGCTCGAGGAGGTCGTGTTTCCAATTCCCATGTCGCCGGTTGCTATCAGGTGCGAGCCTTCTTCGGGCGCCACTTCGATCGCCAGCCTGATGCCCGTTTCGACGCATTGGATGCCCTGGTCGCGTGACATGGCAGGCCCGAGGCTTATGTCCCCGGTGCCTCTCCCCACGCGAATGGAGCGCAGGTCCGGGTGGCGAGGCAATGCCGGGCCGGCGATCCCGGCGTCCACCACGATCTGGCGCACTCCCAGCAAGTTGGCCATAACGCTTACCGCAGCTCCGCCCGAGAGGAAGTTGAGAGCCATCTGCGAGGTCACCTCCTGCGGATACCCGGTGACGCCCTGGGCAGCGACGCCGTGGTCGGCCGCCGCCACGATCACCGTCTTGCCGCCTATGGAAGGCCGTTCGTCGCCGAACATGCCGGCCAGTCGGATCGAGATGTCCTCCAGACGGCCAAGAGCCCCCTCCGGCTTCGTTAGAGACGACTGCCGCGATCGTGCTCGCAGCATGGCGTCTCGGTCGGCAGGCCGGATGCGTCTTCCGGCCTCCGCCAGCGTGAGAGGTCTGGTCATGGCAGGACTGCCTTCCGGGCGTGGAACAGTTGTTAGGCGGTCATCGTCAGACTAGGAGGAACCCAATCCTCGACGAGCACAAAGGCCGGGGTGCAAACATATAATGACAAGGTTGTAATTATTCCGGTGGCCGGGAGGCTTTTGGCCCGATTCCGCGAAACGCCTCCTCTTTCCGGCCATTCCTACCTAAGCGGGACCGTATCGTCTTGACTTCCGCGGGCTGCTGCGATAGCCTTGACATGGCTGTCGACAGTCTGCAGGTTCGGTTAATGAAGAGGACCTATCAACCCAAGGTTCGCCGTCGCAAGCGGCGGCACGGATTCCGTCATCGGATGCGCACCCGCGGGGGCCGAGCTGTGATTCGGGCCCGGAGACACAAGGGTCGCAGGCGGCTGGCTGCCTGAAGATAGGCCGGCGTTACCAGCCGCTGCGGACTTCCAGGCATTTTCGCTTGGTATTCTCGGGAGGCAAGCGATGCCGGGTGGGCGGCCTGAGCGTCATCTCGGCGCCGAACACCACAGATCGGACAGGGATCGGTCTGGTGGCCGGTCGCCGGGTTGGAACGGCCGTCGTCCGCAATCGTGCAAAGCGACGCTTGCGCGCCGCTTTGGCGGAAGTCGGTCCTCCTCCAGGTCGTGATTATGTGGTAGTGGCCACCCGGCAAGTGGCGGAAGTTCCCTTCCGCACATTGGTGGAGTGGCTTAGAGCCGCACTGGAAACGGTGATGGAAAATGAGAGCACAACCTGAGCAAAGGACAAGCGGTCGGTCCGCAAGGCTTTTGCTGGGCGCGCTAAAGCTCTATCAGGAGCGGATAAGCCCGAACCTGGGACGCCGTTGCCGGTACCTTCCCACCTGTTCGGCATACGCCAGGACAGCCGTCGAGCGATTCGGCGTTACCAGGGGCGTCGTTTTGACGGTGCGTCGATTGTTGCGTTGTCAACCTTTCGGGTCGAGCGGGTATGATCCGGTGCCGGTCCCGGCAGGAGGGGTGGAAACATGCTAGACCCGTGGTGGACCCTTTGGGATTGGATCAAGGAGGGGCTGGGCTGGTCTTTTGCCATCTCATACGACTTCATTCCCAGCTTCGGCATAGCGATCATCCTGGTCACGGTGGTGATAAACACCTTGCTGTTTCCACTCACCCTGAAACAGACCCGGTCCAGCCGGGCGATGATGCAGATACAGCCGGAGTTGCAGCGTATTCGACGGGACTACCGGGATCAACGCGAAGAGATGCAGCGTCGGATGACCGAGTTGCAACGCGAGCACGGAGCTTCCCCGCTGGGGTGTTTGGGCCCGCTGCTGGTCCAGTCCCCCATCCTGTTTGCCATCTTTCGGGTCTTGAACGATCCCACCGGTCTGCAAACCGACTTCTCCCCTGTGCCTGCGGGGAGCGCTCTGTGGGAGGCCATCCGGGCAGAGGAGGCCATCTTCGTCGGAATGGACTTGGCGTTGAGTCCAGCCCAGGCGACCACCACGGGACTTGTGGCCGCGCTCCCTTACCTGGGCACCATGATCCTGATGATCACCATTCAATACATCCAGCAGTGGTACACCCAACGCGACCAGGTCTCTGTGGCGGGTGATCGGCAGAGACGGCAAATGCAGATGTTCACCCGCATCATGCCGCTCTTCCTCGGCTTCATCTCGTGGAACTTTCCCGCGGGATTGTTGCTGTATTGGACGACTTCCAATCTGGTTCGCTTGAGCCAGCAAATCGCTATCAACTGGATGGACGGTCGGCCGGAACCGCCACCAGGGCTGGGCGCGGAGGAGAAACCAGACGAGGGAGATCCCCCGTCGCCCGTTCAACCGCACTCCCATTCGGTCAGAAAATCGAGGAGGAGGAAGAGGAGGAACCAATAATGGAACTGATAGAAATACGAGCCCGAACGGTGGAACTGGCTGAGCAGGCCGCATTGGAGGAGCTGGGCCTCAAGGACCGGAACAGGGTGGAGTGGGAGATACTGCAGGAGCCGGCCCGAGGATTCCTGGGAGTGGGCCGCCAGGACGCCATCGTGCGCGCCAAACGCAAACCGGCCAAGCGTCGCCGCGGCCGAGGGGGACGAGGCGAGAAGACCAAGGGCCGCCAGCAGGACAGCAGGCCCAAACGGCAGAAGCAGACCCAGGCGCGTGGTTCCCAGAGGAGGCAGGCGCCGAAGGCGGGCGGAGGACGCGGGCAACCTGCTAAGAACAAGGCGGCTGCCTCCGTGGACGAGCAGGCTGAGGTGGCCAGGAGCTTTGTGGCGGGTCTGTTGGAGGCGGTGGACATGGATGGGGAGGTGAAGATCAAGCTGGATGACGACCTGGTTGCCTTGGAGGTCAGGGGCGAAGAGACGGAGCCTCTGGTGGGCCCGCGGGGCAGCGGGATCGAGGCTCTCCACACCGTGGCCAAGTCAGTCATCAAGCGCAGGACCAACGGGTCGGCTCGACTACGGGTGGATATCGCCGGGTACGGTATGCGCCGGCGCCAGGCTCTGGCCATCTACGCGTCAGGCCTGATAGAACAGGTGAACGCCGAAGGGGGGGAACTTATGCTTGAGCCAATGAACGCTGCTGACCGCAAGGTCATTCACGATACAGTGAGCAAGCACGACAATGTGCGTTCGTTTTCAGAAGGTGAAGCTCCACAACGCTATGTAGTGATAGCCTATGTAGAGGAAAGCGCCGACTAAGCCACGCCCCTTTTTGGCAGTGAAGGCCGTGGGTTTACGCCCTCTCTGACAAGGGGGCAATCAGCTTGGCGAAGACTCTTTGCAAATCGTCAATCGAGTTGAACCCGACCTTCACGCTCCCCTTTTGGTTCCCGTAGCTGATGGAGACGGGGAGACCCAACTGGTCGGTGAGCCGGGTCTCCAATTCGACGATCTGTGCAGGCCGAGGGGTATTGGCGGTGCGCGAGGCCCGTTTGCGCGGGACCCTCGCATTAGCGGCCTCTTCAACCTGCCGAACCGTCCAACCCTCCGCCACGGCCCGTTTGGCGATGTGAGTCGCGTACTTGGGGTCGGACACCGAAAGGAGCGCCCGTGCATGCCCGGCGGTGAGCTTGCCGGTCTCCAGGAGTTCGAGAATGGGCGGCGGCAGGCGGAGGAGCCGGACGCTGTTGGCTACCGTGGCGCGCCCTTTGCCTACCCGATGGGCTACCTCCTGCTGGGTCAGACCGTGTTGATCAATGAGGTCGCGGTAGGCAGAGGCTTCCTCCAAGGGAGTCAAATCTTCCCGTTGGAGGTTCTCGATGAGCGCCTGTGTGAGAACGGCGGTCTCATCGGCCTGTCGCAGCATGGCAGGTATACTTTCGAGGCCTGCCAGTTGTGCGGCCCGCCAGCGACGCTCACCTGAGATGAGGGTGTAGCCGTTATCGGCCTCCTGGACCACAACGGGTTGTAGCACCCCGACCTCGATGATGGAACGGGCCAGACCCCGGAGCGTCTCCTCGTCATAATGCGTGCGGGGCTGGGAGGGGTTGGGACGGATCCGGCTGATGGGGATTTCCCGGTAGGGTGAAACGGAGGCCGGTTCACCGGTTGGGATCAGGGTGCTGCTCAAACCCCGGCCCAATCCTCCTCGACGGCTGGTCATTGTGGCTATGCCCCCTTTGCTTTGAGACGGTCACGGAGCTCCTCGGCCAGTCTCCGGTAGGCGATGGCGCCCCGGTTCATGTTGTCGAAGATGTCGATGGGCTCCCCATAGGATGCCGCCTCGGCCAGCCGAACCCTACGAGGGATATAACTGCGAAAGACATTGTCGCCAAAGTAGCCCTTTACCTGTTCGGATACTTCTCTGGAGAGACGCGTCCTGCCGTCCATCATGGTCAAGAGGACCCCGAGGAGCTCCAGGGAGGGATTGAGAGCGGAGCGAACCATTTCGATGGTGCGATTCAGTTCCATGAGGCCGTCGAGGGCGTATTGCTCGCACTGCATCGGAATCATGACGTAGTGAGCGGCAGTGAGGGCGTTTACCGTTAGCAGGCCTAGGGAAGGTGGGCAGTCGATCAAGACATAGGAAAATTGCCCGTCGATTTCTCGCAAACCATTTCGCAGCTTTTGTTCTCTGGCCATCATGGGCACCAGTTCGATGTTGGCATCGACAAGATGTCGGGTGGAGGGCAGGAGATAGAGGTTTCTTACCGCGGTAGGCTCGATGGCGTCCTCGACGGGCGTGTCTTTGAGCAGGATGTCGTAAATCGAAACAGCAACCTCTTCATGGTTGACGCCCAATCCGGAGGTGGCGTTGGCTTGGGGGTCCAGATCCAGGACCAGAACCGATTCGCCCAAGCCCGCCAAGGCGGCGCCGAGGTTGATAGACGTGGTGGTTTTGCCTACGCCGCCCTTTTGGTTGGTGATGGCGATCAAAGCAGAGGTCATGTTTTGTCCATGATAAGGAGCCACACCGGGTTTCCAAGGATATTGGATGGAATCCGGCAGGTCGAGAACCCTTGATAGTTGGGCAGGGTGTGATGCGAACCCCCGATCACTGCTACTCCGGAGGGGTCGAGAAGCCTGCGCAGGTCCCCTCTGAGGCGGTTGGGGGAACTCACCGCGCGGCACACCAACAGTTCAGCGGTGGTCTCCCATTCCCGCATCTGGGTGGTGGCAACTTCGACGTTCTCCAAACCCAAGAGGCGCACCGCACGCTTCGCCAGGTCAGAGCGCCGCGCCGACCGCTCCAGGAGGGTGACGCGACTGGAGGGCCAACAAATGGCCAGAGGCAGGCCGGGAAGGCCCACGCCGGCGCCTATGTCAAGGATGGTGGCCGGGGAGCCTGGCCGAGAGCGCCAAGGGGTGGCGAACAAAAGAGAGTCGGCAAGATGTCGGGAATGCACCACCGGCCCTTCTGCGGGCCCCAGGCCGCCCGCCGGGATCGCCTCTGCGACCAGCCAGTCGGCAAGATCTCCGAGAAGAGCAAGTTGGCCTGCGGTTAGGCTGATCCCTGCCCAGTCGGCGGCTCTCCGGACGGTATTCATCCCGTCGTGGCCGGCCATTTGGTTATGTTTCACGTGAAACAACCCCCCAAAGGCGGGTGCGGCGCTCGGGCAACGCAACCCAGAGATGTTTCACGTGAAACACGGGGGGAGGCAGACAGGATAAAGACGCATGGAGGCGCAAGGGCCGGGGGAAACCTATAGCGAGAGTTACAACAGTGTAATTTACCAGACGCCATCTGCGAAGAGACGGCTAGGTCAGGAGATCGGGGTCTCGAAAAAGAGCTTGAGGCCTAGCACCGCGGCCTCTCCCGTGGTGGCGCCCAAATCGGGGACGGCTATGACCACCGCCGGCGACCGGGTGTCCTTGAGAATGGCCGTGGCCTGGCCAACCACCTCCAGGTCCATAGCTTTGGCCAGGCAGGAAGCGATCAACTTGCCGGCGACGCTATGGCTCTGTGAGGTGGCGAAGTAGCTGATCACCCCCTTTGGCTGGCCCGAGAGCTGGAAAGAGACAATCAGGTCCGCTCCCATGCGATTGGCTCGCCGCGCCCGCACCCGCTCGGGAAAAGTGCTGTCCACCCCCCGGGAAAGGATGGGGGTCCCGCCCCCCTGCTGGAGCGCTATTGATGCTGCGGTGGCTGCCTCCCAGCTCACCGAGGCCTCCTCCTGGGTGCGACAGGCCGGATCGAAGTAGATTCGGGCGCCAACCAGGGTGGAGGGCCGCGAACGGAGCCACTCGCGCTCTCGGAGCGTCACTCGGCCCGCCCGCATTTCCCCGCGCGCCACCAAACGCAATTCGGTTATGACCTCGGGGCCGGAGATCCCGTCGATCGCCAGACCCCGGTTGAACTGAAAATCGCGCAGGCCTCGCTCCGTCTGGGGGCCGAAAATGCCATCGGGCTTGCCGGTGTCGAACCCCAAGGCGTCCAGCCGGCTCTGGAGTTCAGCGACATCGTCCCCGCGCAGCATGGGCCGCCGCAGAAAGAGCAGGCGGTCACCCAGCCGGTAGCCGGCTTCATAAAGCGCCCTCCAGGATTCCTGTCCCACCACTCCGGTGGCCGGCAGGCTTCGGGTCCGCTGGAACGCCTTTACCGCCGCCAGGGTGGCCTCCCCGAATTCTCCGGGCCGGTCCCGGTCGCAACCGTGCCCAAGGGCGGAGAGACGTTCCTGTATTTCCCTGACGCCCTCTCCGGAATTGCCTAGCTGGTAGCGGCGCATCAGTTACCTGGTGATCGCAGAATACTGCCCTTGTTTCATCAGGATAGAGCGAGACCGGTCGGCCAGACGGCAACCCCCCTAATGCAGGTCAGAGATGCTCTTTTATGTTCTTATAGAGCCACTCTTTGGGGCGCGCGCCCACTATACGCTGCACTTCTTCCCCGTTTTTGAACAAGATGAGGGTGGGGATACTCATCACGCCGTAGCTCGCAGGCGATTGAGGGTTCTCGTCGATGTTCAGTTTGGCGACAGCCAACTGGTCGGGATGGTCTGTGGCGAGCGCCTCGAGGTGGGGAGCGATCAAACGGCAGGGGCCGCACCATTCGGCCCAGAAGTCGACCAGCACGGGCCGGTCGCCCGAGATGACGTCCTGGAAATTCTGGTCGGTGATAGTGAGAAGGTTGTCCGCCATCGGTTGTTGATTCCTTTCTTGACCGGGCTGCCTACAGCCCGACGGTGTTTTGAAGATAATGATCAGCGTCCAGAGCGGCTTGGCACCCGGTCCCCGCGGCGGTGACGGCCTGGCGATATGTGGGATCAGCCACATCACCCGCCGCGAACACCCCTGGCACGGAAGTGGCGGTGCCGCCGGCATTGGCGAGAGCGATGTAACCGCGCTCGTCCAATGCTACCCACCCGGAGAACAGCTCGGTGTTGGGTCGATGGCCTATCGCCACGAAAACTCCGTTGACAGGCTGTCGCCTGGCTTCCCCACTAAGAGTGTCGACCAGGGTGACGCCGGTCACCTGTTCCTCCCCGTGGATCTCTTCGACGACCGTGTTCCACTCCACCCTGATCTTGGGGTTCGCCAGAGCGCGCCTCGCCATTATGGCGGAGGCGCGGAATTCGTCACGGCGGTGGGCAATCGTAACCGAGGAAGCGAACTTGGTGAGGAATAAGGACTCCTCCATTGCGGAGTCGCCGCCGCCCACCACCAACAGATCCTTGTCCTTGAAGAAGAAGCCGTCACAGGTTGCACAGGCCGAAACTCCCCGGCCGGTGAGTCGCTCTTCACCCGGCACGCCTAGCCATTTGGCGCTGGCGCCGGTGGCGATTATCACAGTGTGGGAACGGTGGACCTTGCCATTGGTGACTACTTGGAGGGGCGTGGAGGAGAAGTCGACGGCGGTGGCGTCCTCGCTGATGAGCTGGGCGCCGAACCGGTCAGCCTGGGCTCGGAACTTTTCCATGAT
Source organism: Acidimicrobiia bacterium (assembly GCA_009837815.1). GTDB lineage: Bacteria > Actinomycetota > Acidimicrobiia > Spongiisociales > ZC4RG35 > Bin76. Next base: position 17,805 of record VXSV01000135.1, on the reverse strand, counting down.
CTCGGGACCGAGCACGCCCTCGGGAAAGCCAGGGTAGTTCTCCACGTCCGTAGTGATCATCAGCTGGCCTCCCGGGGTGCTGCCTTCCAGCACCAGGGGAGCCAACTCGGCGCGGGCCGCGTACAAAGCGGCGGTGTAGCCTGCAGGCCCCCCTCCGATAATCAGCACCTTTTGAATGTCGTTCATTCTCGACCTCGCGGATGGGTTGTTCCCCTGTTCCATATCAACAGCCCGGCGATGAGAAATAGTCCTCCCAGGGTGGCCAGCGAGCCCGCCGCGCCCAAGCCGATCGCCAGAGCCCGGTGGGCGGTGATCAGCAGGAAGACCAGGCCGGTAGCACCGATCACCACTGCGATCCCGAGGAACATGGCTGTACGGATCCACCCTTCCATCCGGTCGGCGGTCATGGCCCGTACCCGACCGGCCACCGTTTCAAGTGCATCGGCGAAGCGAGTGGGCAGTTCTTCGAATTGCACAGCGAGAAAGGAGGCTAGCGAGGTTGGCCTCCGGTTTGTGCCTTCACCAGGTAGGCGATTGCCATATAGACCATGGTGGTCGCTCGTTATCCACCGTAAACCTGTTTATTCAACCCCAAAACCGAACTTCAGCGATCGAAGTTGAATAGTTCTCGGGACCTACATTTGGCAGTTCGGTGAACCACAGCAGCCAGGAACCGTCCGGCTGATGAGGCAAGGTGAGAAAGAAGGCGCCGGAAGTGGTTTGCCCGGTAGCCACCGGACTCCATTCTTCCAGGGAAGCGTTGGGAGACTCCGCCCAGGACAGAGTGTAAACGGTTCCCGGGGTGATGCCCCATAGTTCGAGTTGTCGCGCGCCGGCAGGAGGCGTCATCACCAGCCCGACGCCCGCCTTGATCAACGACAGCGGGTCGAAATAGCGCTCGGTTCGCCAGGTGGTGTCACGGTCTCCATCCACCAGGAACCCCAGGCGGTGGTCCATTTCCCCTCCGCCCCCGTAGGGGTCGAGAGTAAACACGATCGGGACGTCCAACAGCGCAGGTGGCGTCGTAGTGAGTACCGGAGCGGGAGGAGCAACCGGTTCCGGGGACTGAACGGTTGGCATAGGGGCGGCTTCTGTCACGGTGGGCGTTTGCAGGGTAGTGGTGAGGGTGGTGGTTGATTCCTGCAAAGGTGGAGGTGAAACAGAGCCGGCCGACAGCAGGGTGCCCATGCCAACCAGTCCAATCGCGGTGGCTATCAGGCCAGTGGTCAGCCACACCCCGACCCGGGAGGCGCCGGGCGTCCGGGAGGAGGAGTTGGTGGTGGCGGGGGCCGCCGCCAGGAGGGCGGCCAACTCCGACGAGGTCAGCTGTCCGGCGGCGGCGTCAGCGAGGATGTCGTCTATGGCGGGGGCGATGCCATCCACCAACTCTGAGAGGGGCAGGCCCCGCGACGTCGCGCCGATCGCCCAATGCTCCAGGGTCTCGACCAGTTGCACTACATCGCTGGTGAAAGTGCTTTCATCGTTGGGCGGACCCACTCCGCCCAGCTTGGCCGGATGGTCCACCGAGTAATAGATCGTGTTGGGACTGATCCGGGCGTGTACGATGCCGGCCTCGTGCAGGGTTGCCAGCGCCCCGGCCAGGCCGGCGGCGTTCGGTTGAAATTCGGCAGAACTCGGTTTGGCGCCGGCCGCCAGCCGGTGGGACAAGGCTGCCCCTCCGGTCCACTCGTAGGCCGCGAACACTCCCCCGGGGACGGCGCCTGCATCGTAAACCGAAAGCAGGTTGGGATGAGCCGCCACTGTCGAGAGGCGCACGGCTTGAAGGTAATCTTCACGCAGGGAAGGCGCCGTCTCCGGGCCGAGCACCCGCAGTTGTACCGGCCGGTCCAACACCGTGTCGGTGGCCAGCCACTCTTCGACACCCTCGATTCTGCCCAGGCGAACCTCAAGGCGATAGCGTTCGGGTAGGGGTGGCGGCATCGGTTCTACTCGAAGATTATCGACCTGTGAGGTTCCAAAGGGGAGGGACGTCGCGCCAGACTATCTGATGCGACCGTGAGAGTTCTCTACTTGACCCATCCCAGTTTCCACCGGCACCAGGCCGGACCCCGTCACCCTGAACGACCGGCCCGGCTGGAGGCCGTTGAGCGGGGCGTGACTGCTTCAGGCCTCGAGACCGAAAGGGTGGAACCGCCGGAGGCCCATGATCACTTATTGGAATTGGCCCACACTCCGGCTTACATCTCCCATGTCCGGGACGTGATCGCCGCTGGAGGGGGCAGGTTCGATCCTGACACGGCGGCAGGTCCCGAATCGTGGGAAGCGGCTGTTCGTGCGGCAGGATCGGGACCGCAGGCGGTCCGGCTTCTGGAAGGAGAGACGGAAGCGGTGGCCCTTTTGGCGGTGCGACCCCCTGGTCACCATGCCCTTCGGGATCGGGCGATGGGATTCTGTCTGTTCAACAATGCTGCGATAACCGCTCGGTTTCTCCAGACCCGGGGCCACCGGGTGGCGATCATCGATTGGGATGTGCATCACGGCAACGGAACGGATGCCGAGTTCGAACACGATCCGGATGTGTTCTACATCAGCGCCCATCAATGGCCCCACTACCCGGGCACGGGGGCTCTCGAGAGGGTGGGTGCAGGACCGGGGGAGGGATACACCATCAATGCGGCGCTGCCGGCCGGGACCGGCGGCGATTTGTACAGGAGGCTTTTCCGGGAGATGGTGATCCCACGCCTTCGCCGATATAGCCCCGACTGGGTTCTGGTGAGTTGCGGGTTCGACGCCCATCACCTGGACCCCTTGGCGGATCTGCGATTAACCGAAGGCGACTACCACTTCATGGCGGACCAGTTGTTGGAACTCGTTCCCTCCAACCGGATCCTGGTTTTCCTGGAAGGCGGCTATAACCTGGATGCCATTGCGGGGTCCACCCGGGCAATGCTCCTGGGAATGGCCGGCCGGGCCTATCAGAGCTCGACTCCCACCCAGTTGTCCTCTGCCGGCAGCCACCGCGCCCTGGAGAGACTGATGAACATCCACGACCGTGTGTCGGGGTGAACGCCAAAACTCCGAGCAAATGCCAATCGATGCCTACCAACATTGAGCCGGTGATCCCCGAAAGACTGACTTGGTTGTTGGCTGCCGGGCAGATCCCCGGTCTGCTGGGCCGCCGCTTCGCTGAGTTCGGCCACCAGCTCTACCTGGTGGGAGGCACGGTGAGGGACGCCTTCCTGGCCCAGGCCAGTCCTGGCTCCGGCGACGAATACGACTTCGCCACCGACGCTCGTCCGCCGCAGATCAAAGCCGTTCTTGAAGGCTGGGCCGAGAAGGTTTACACCACCGGCGAGGCGTTCGGGACAGTGGCCGGCATCAAAGAGGGGAGCACCCTCGAGATAACAACCTTTCGGAGGGACGTTTATCGCACCGACAGCCGCCATCCGGAAGTCTCTTTCTCCAACACCATCGAAGAAGACCTTGAGCGGAGGGACTTCACGGTGAACGCCCTGGCGATCAAGGTGCCCGACGCCCAGATGGTCGACCCGTTCGGAGGGCTTGCCGATCTTGCCCGGCGGGTCCTCACCACCCCCACTTCTCCGGAGAAGACCTTCGCCGACGATCCACTCAGGATGCTTCGCCTCTTCCGTTTCTGGGCTACGTTGGAGTTCCAACCTGCCGCGCCCACCTTGCAGGCCGTGGCCGAGATGGCGGGCCGCCTCCAGATCGTGTCGGCCGAGAGGATCAGAGACGAACTCAGCAAGCTGCTCACCGCCCCCCGTCCTGCCGAGGCCCTGTTGGGTCTGGTGAGATCAGGGTTGGCTGAGCACTTCTTGCCCGAGCTCTCCTCCCTGGAGATGGAACAGGATCCCCGCCACCGTCACAAGGACGTCCTGGCCCACAGCCTGGCCGTGGTGGAGAAAGCCTCGCCGCGGCTGGTGTTGCGCCTGGCCTGCCTGCTCCACGACATAGGCAAGCCCGACACCCGCACTTACGGGCCCAAAGGAGTCAGCTTTCACCATCACGAGATGGTGGGCGCGCGGCTGTCCCGCCGACGCCTGGAGGAACTGAGATACCGGCGGGCGGTTATAGACGACGTGACGCGGCTGGTGGAGTTGCATCTCCGTCCACACACCCTGAAGATGGGCTGGTCGGATTCGGCGGTGCGCCGCTATGTTCGGGACGCCGGACCGCTTCTCGAGGACCTGAACGAGTTGGTTCGTTGCGATGTGACCACCGTCAACCGGCGCCGAGCCGCCGCCATCCAGAATCGGATCGATCAGCTGGAACAGCGTATCGCAGAGCTCAAGGAGAAGGAGGACCTGGAGCGTCTCCGTCCGCCGGTCAACGGTCACCGAATCATGGCCTATCTGGGGATGTCTCCGGGTCCCAAAGTGGGTGAGATCATGCAGGTTCTCCTGGAAAAGCGCATAGATGAGGGCCCCTATTCGGAGCACGAGGCGCTGACGATCGCCCGTAAATGGGCGCTGGACGAGGGGTTGGAAGACCCGGGCCCCCCTCCTCCGGCATGAAGAGACTGATCGCGGGCGGGACGCTGCTCGGATGCTTGGTGGTTGCCGCCTCCTGCGGCGGGGACCCTGCTGTCGCCCCTCAGGACAACACGACCCGAGCCGTTGGGGACACGCCGGCCGCCACCACTTCAACAACCGGCGCCTCCACGGCCACATCGTCCACGGTGGAGGCGGCCGTGACCACCGCCGCCGGATCGACCACGACAACTTCCTCTACAACTACGACGACCACACCTCCCACCACCACTATCACTACTACTACTACCACCACCACTGCTACCAGTACTACCACCACCATTCCGCCGGAGCCCACTCTGTGGGAGCGCCTGCAGGCTTTGGGACGGGAAGGGATCGGCGACGCCCTTTATCCGACCCTCGGCGCCTCCGGTTACGACGTGGAGAGCTACCTGATCGCCTTCCGCTTCGACCCGGAGACGGGTTGGCTCTCGGGTTCCTCCACCATCGCGGCCGTCGCCACCACCGATCTTGACCTGTTCAGCCTGGACTTTTTCGGTATGGAGACCAGTTCGGTGATCGTCAACAGCGTGCCGGCGGACTACGAGCAGGTCTCCGAAGAGTTGATCATCGCGCCGTCCCGGACGCTCGGCGAGGGAGAGCCCATGACGGTATCCGTCTCCTATGAGGGGGTGGTGGCCTCCCGACCGGCGCGAGCCATTCAAGGGCTCACCTCCGGCGGCCGCTGGTCCACGGACGAGGGGACATTTTTCATGATGAACGAGCCGGACGGCTCCGCCGCCCTGGCGCCTTTCAACGACCATCCTCTGGACAAGGCGCTGGTGACCGTGGAAGTGGAGGTCCCCGAGGGGTGGACCGCCGTGTCGGGTGGGATCCTGGAGGAGGTGCGGCAGGAGAAGGACACATCGGTATTCCGGTGGTCTATGCAACAGCCGGTGGCCCCCTATCTGATACCGCTCGGCATCGGTAAGTTTGCGTCCCGTCCAGAGCCCGACCCCTTAGGCCTGGAGATCACCACCTGGTATCCGGAGGGCCTGGACCTCGAATTGATCGACCCCTTCACCGACCAGCATCGCATACTGGGATTCCTGTCGGAACTCTTCGGGCCCTATCCGTTCGACACCCTGGGCGCCATGGTGGTCGACGCCGGACTGGGGCTGGCCTTGGAACATCAGACCCTTCCTACATACGACCTATCGCTGGTGCAGGAGGAGGTTGTGGTGCACGAACTGGCTCACCAGTGGTTCGGCAACTCGGTGTCGGTCTCGGATTGGAGCGACATCTGGCTCAATGAGGGGCCCGCCACCCTCTCGCAATGGCTGTGGACGGAAGAAATTCTGGGGGTGATCGACTACGACCGGGAGGTAGCCAACCATTACCGGCTGTTCTCCGGGGAGTTCTTCCTGTCCGGCGACACGACCGAGGCCATCGAGAGGGCGACTGCGATGGCGGCCCGCCGGTTCTATCCACCCGGCCTGCCCTCCGCCGATGACCTCTTCAACTATTCCGTCTATGGAAGAGGAGCGCTCACCCTGGTGGCTCTTCGCGACCACCTGGGCGACGAACCCTTTTTCCGGATGCTCAGGACCTGGCACGACACCCATCGCTACGGAAACGCAACAACCGCCGACCTTCTGTCGCTGGTGTCCGAAACCGGGGGAGGTCCGGCGCGGGATCTGGTGGAATCCTGGCTCTACGAACCGCTACCGCCCGCCATGCCTGAACGAGACCTGTATCCGCTCGGACACGAGGAGAATGCTCAGGGATAGCTACCGGCTTGGTGCTATGCGCATATTCGTATATGATTGTCCCGATGCGAGAGGCTGACTTCACATGAGACTGACGGCGGCGGTGATCGGCGCCTCCGGGTATGCCGGCGGGGAGTTGATCCGGCTGCTGGACGCCCACCCGCTCTTCGACCTGGTGTGGCTCGGCGCCCACAGCCGGGCAGGCGCCCCGCTGGGGGAGGTGCATCCCCACCTGTCCAAGGGCGATCGGCGGCTGTCGCACACGGTTCCCGAGGACATTCCCTTGGTGGACGCGGCGTTCCTGGCCCTGCCCCACGGGGCATCATATGAGTTGGGGCACGAGTTGGCGGAGAGAGGCTCAGCGGTGTTCGACCTGGGGTCCGATTACCGCTTCGACGCCGGGGAGCGCTATGAGATCGCCTATGGCGCCCCCCATCCGGCCCCCGAACGCCTGGGCGAGTGGCGATATGGCCTGCCGGAGCTGTTCAGCCTGGAAGGCGCCCGGCGGGTCGCCTTGGCGGGGTGTTATCCGACCGCCGTGATGCTTGCCTCCGTGCCGCTGCTGGCAGGAGGGTTGACCACGGGTCCGGTGGTGGCCGACTGCCTGTCGGGCGTCTCGGGCGCAGGACGGTCACTCCGATCAGACCTGATGTTCGGACAGGTGGCGGAAGGAGCACAGGCCTACGGGGTGGCGACCCACCGGCATCGGCCCGAAATGGAGATGGGCTTGGAGATGGCCGGCGTTGTCACCCGTGTCACGTTCACTCCACATCTGCTTCCCATCCAGCGGGGACTGCTGGCCACGGTGACCATGCCCGCCGCCGATCCTCCGGGAGACCGGGAAGATCTTCTGGGAATCCTCGGAAAGGCCTATGAGGGCCGCCCACTGGTGGACGTTGTCGATCGTCCCCCGCAGACACGATGGGTGGCTGGATCGAACCGGGCGCTGGTCACGGCCTTCTTCGACTCCCACACCGGGATGGTGATAGCCCAGGCCGCCCTGGACAATCTCCTGAAGGGAGCAGCCGGCCAGGCCGTCCAGGCAGCCAACCTGGTATTCGGCCTGGAAGAGGCAACCGGCCTGGACACCACCGGGTGGATGCCATGAGCGTTACCTTCGCCAAGGGATTCAGGGCGGCCGGCGCGGCGGCGGGGATCAAGCCCTCCGGCGCTTTGGACCTGAGCGTTGTGATCGCCGAGGAACCGGCGCCTGCCGCCGCGGTGTTCACCCGGAACGGAGCGGCGGCCGCACCGGTGCGACTTTCCCGTCGGCACATGGAGATCTCGCAGGGGACGATTCGGGGGGTGACGCTCAACTCGGGCTGCGCCAACGCCGCCACCGGGGAAGTCGGCGACCGGGCCGCCTACGACATGGCCGCCGCAGTCGCCGGGGCGCTGGGGTGCGAAGTCACCGAGGTGCTGGTCTGCTCCACCGGACCGATCGGCCCGCAACTGCCCATGGACAAGATCCTTCCGGCTATGCAGCTTCTCGTGGCCCGGGCCGAGCCAAGCCCGTCGGCGGGCCGACAAGCCGCGGCCGGGCTCATGACCACCGACACCTTCATAAAGGAGGCGGCGGTCTCCGGTCTCGGGGGATTCCGGGTGGGAGGCATGGCCAAAGGGGCAGCGATGATCCGTCCCAGCATGGCCACCATGCTGGCGGTGGTGACCACCGACGCCGTTTCTTCGGTCCAACGTCTGAAGGGGGTGCTCTCCGAGGCGGTGGAGGACACTTTCAACACCATCAATATCGATGGATGCGAATCCACCAATGACACGGTGATACTCATGGCGTCCGGCCGCTCTGGGATCGAGCCGTCACCGGAGGAGTTGACAAAGGGCGTGCGAAAGGTGTGCGCACAGCTGGCCCGTGACATAGTGGCGGACGCAGAGGATTGCACTCGCGTGGTGACCATCCGGGTGAGTGGCGCCGCGGACGACGGCTCGGCCCGTCGGATGGGAATGGCGATAGCCGACTCCGACCTGGTGCGCTGTTCCTTCTACGGGGGCGATCCCAACTGGGGACGCCTGGTGGCCGCCCTCGGCGCCTGCGGCGAGCCCTTGGACGCGTCCCGGATAGACATCACTTACCAGGGAACAGCGGTGGCAAGGGGAGGAATCCACACCGGTGTGGATCTGTCCGCGGTCGAGCCGCTGCTGGCGGGAGACTTCGCGGTCGACGTGGCGGTGGGGGATGGCCCGGGAACGGCCCGGATTCTCACCAGCGACCTCACCCCCGGATACGTGACCTTCAACGCGGAGCCGTCATGACCACCGGCCACAGCCCCCCTACCCGCCTCAAGCCTCGCATCGCCTCCTCGATGGGGAAGGCGGCCATCCTCATGGAAGCTTTGCCCTACATCCGCCGATTCTCCGGGACAGTCGTGGTAGTCAAATACGGCGGTTCGGCGATGGATGACCCGAACTTCGCCCGGTCCTTCGCCAGGGACGTGGCTCTTCTCTCCCAGGTCGGGATAAAGATGGTGGTGGTTCACGGAGGCGGGCCACAGATCACCGCAGCTATGAAGAGAGAAGGGATCGCTCCCACCTGGGTGGACGGACTGAGAGTGACCAATTCGCGCACCATGGAATTGGTTCGGAGAGTGTTGGGGGGAGAGGTCAACGGGGAGATCACCCGCCTTCTGGAGACCAGTGGCGCACACGCGGTGGGCTTGAGCGGGGTGGACGCGGGCCTGTTCCGCTGTCGCCGCCTGGACGACCGCCTGGGAAGGGTCGGTGATCTGGTCGAGGTGAATCCGGCTCTGATCGAATTCCTGGTGGATGGCGGCATGACACCAGTGGTGGCGCCTTTGGGACTGGGTTTGGACGGCGAGGTGTACAACCTGAACGCCGACACTGTGGCTGGCGCCCTGGCCGCCGGTTTGGGAGCGCAGAAGCTGGTGTTCCTCACCAACGTGGAGGGGGTGTATCGCAATCCCGCCGACGCCTCCACACTCATCTCCAAGATGACCCTGCCCGAGTTGGTGATGATGGTCGACCGGTTCCGGGGAGGGATGCTTCCCAAGTTGAGGGCGGTGGTGGAAGCCATGAAAGGCGGCGTCTCCCAGGCGCACATCCTGGACGGTCGAATCCAACATGCCCTGCTGTTGGAAATGTTTACACCCGAGGGGATCGGGACCATGGTCATTCACCACGAAGGAGAGGAACAGTGAACCCGCAAGTCACGGATTGGATCGAGAAGGCCGACCGCAAACTCATCCCGGCCTATGGTCGGACACCGGTGGTGTTCACCCGAGGACAGGGAGTCTGGTTGTTCGACCGGGAGGGGCGCTCCTACCTGGACTGTCTCACCGGCTTGGCGGTGGTGGCGGTCGGACACGCCAACCCGAGGGTGGCGGAGGCCGCCCGCGCCCAGTTGTCGCAACTGGTTCACGTCTCCAACATCTTCTACACCGAGCCGATGGTGCGCCTGGCCGGGAGGCTGTCGGCTCTCTCGGGGCTGGACCGGGTGTTCTTCGCCAACTGCGGTGCTACCGTCAATGAGACCGCCATCAAGCTGGCTCGGAGGTTCGCCCAGAAACGGCACGGCCCGCACCGATATGAGGTGATCTCTCTCCTGGGCTCTTTCCACGGGCGCACTCTGGCCACTCTGGCCGCCACCGGCCAACCCGCCAAACAGGAGACCTTCGAGCCCCTTCCCCCCGGGTTTTTTCAGGTTCCCACCGGGGATGTGGCCGCCCTGGATCGTGCTGTTTCGGATCGCACCGCGGCGGTGATGATCGAGACCACCCAGGGAGAAGGGGGAGTGATTCCCCTCCCCGCCGAGTTCCTCCAAGAGGTCCGGGAGATGTGCGACCGGAAAGGGGCCCTGTTGATAATCGACGACGTCCAAGCAGGCATGGGGCGCACGGGGCACATGTTTTCCTGGCAGGGACTGGGTTTCGAGCCGGACATCGCCACGGTGGCCAAAGCCCTGGCCAACGGCCTGGCGATCGGCGCCTGCATGGCCCGGGAGGAGGTCGCTACCGCTTTCGGCCCCGGCGACCACGGCACCACCTTCGGCGGCGGTCCGGTTCCCTGCGCGGCGGCCCTGGCTGTTCTGGACGAGATCGCCGAGCGGGACCTGCTGGCCAACTGTCGGGCGCGCTCGCGCCAGTTCTCAGAGGGTCTCAGCGCCCTGGATGGCGTGATGGAAGTGCGGGGTCGGGGATTGCTGTTGGCAGCCGTTCTGGAAGGAGAGTGGGCGGCGGGGATCACCCGGCGGGCTTTGGAACTCGGGCTGGTGGTCAACAACGTCCGGCCCGATGCAGTCCGGTTCGCTCCACCGCTCACCATCAGCCGCGAAGAGACGGCCGAGGCGATTTCGAGGTTCGGCGCGGCTCTGGCGGGTGCGATCGGCGGGGAGGGTTGAAGTGAGTTCTGCCGGAGCCCGGAGGCGGGCATTGCGCGGCCTGCTCGCTCGGGGAGGGGCCGGGGAGCAAGCGAAGTTGGCGGAGGCCCTGGCCGAGGAGGGTTTCGCGGTCAGCCAATCCACCGTATCGCGGGACCTGCGGTACATCGGGGTGGTGAAGGACCAGGACGGCCGTTATAGGCTGAACTCGCGCAACGCCGAAGCGGAGGACCCCATAGACCCGGAACGAAGGCTGGGAAGGGTGATCAACTCCTACACACTGTCGATAGAGGCATCCGCCAACCTGGTGGTGATGAGGACCTTTCCGGGCGCCGCCTCGGTGGTGGCCTCGGCTCTGGACGCCTCCCTGGAGACGGGGGAGGTCGGCGACGTTCTGGGAACCGTGGCAGGTGACGACACCATCCTGGTGGTGGCGGATCGACCGTCCGGCGGTCGGGGCGTGAAGAAGCGACTGGAGCAGATCGGAGAGATGACATGACAAAGGTGGTCCTTGCCTACTCGGGGGGCCTTGACACCTCGGTTATCCTGGCGTGGCTCCGGGAGGTCTACGACGCCGAGGTCATCACTTTCACGGCTGATGTCGGCCAGGGGGAAGAAGTGGAAGAAGCTCGCCAGAAGGCGCTCGACACCGGAGCGGTTGAAGCAGTGGTTGCCGACCTGCGTCGGGAATTCGTGACTGAAGCCGTGTTCCCGGCCTTTCGGGCGGGCGCTCTGTACGAGGGCTATTACCTGCTCGGCACCTCTCTTGCTCGTCCGATTATCACCCGTGGAATGATTGAAGTGGCCCGGCGCTTCGGGGCGGACGCCATTTCGCACGGCGCCACCGGCAAGGGCAACGACCAGGTCCGTTTCGAGCTTTCCGCCTACGCTCTGGAACCCGACATAGAGGTAATCGCTCCGTGGCGGGAGTGGGACTTGAAGGGGAGGGCCGACCTGGTGGAGTACGCCCGCAGGAGGGGGATTTCCGTACCGGTCTCTCCCGAGAAGCCCTATTCGACCGACGCCAACCTATTGCATGTCTCCTATGAGGGAGGAATACTGGAGGATCCTTGGGCTTCCCCGCCCGACGACATGTTCACCCTCACCACCGATCCCCGCCTGGCGCCCGAGGGACCCGAGGAGATAGTCGTCTCCATTGAAGAAGGAAACCCGGTGGCGGTGAACGGACAGCGTATGGATCCGGTGGCCCTGTTGGAGAAACTCAACCACCTCGGCGGTAGCCACGGGGTGGGCAGGGTCGACATGGTTGAGAACCGTTTCGTCGGGATTAAGAGCCGGGGGGTGTACGAGACTCCCGGTGGGACAATTCTGTTTCACGCCCTGCGGGCGGTGGAGTCCATCACCCTGGACCGGCAGGTGGCCCACCTCCGGGATGAGTTGGCGCCGCGGTATGCGGAGATGGTCTACAACGGCTTCTGGTTCGCGCCGGAGCGGTACGCCCTGCAGACACTCTTCGACGAAATGGCCGAATCGGTGACCGGCGAGGCGCGGCTTTCGCTGTTCAAGGGCACGGCGACGGTGGTGGGCCGGCGGGCTCCCTTCAGCCTCTACGACCCCGACCGGGCCACGTTCGAGGAGGACAAGGTGTACGACCAGGCGGACGCCGGCGGATTCATCAGGATCAACTCCCTGCGAGTCCGACCGCCAGCAGGCGCCGGGGAGGGGTGAGATAATGACCCTCTGGGAAGGGAGGCTGGGAGGGGTTCCCGCATCGGCGATGTGGAACTTCACCGTCTCGACCGCCGACCGCCGCCTCCTGGCGGATGACATCGAGGGTTCCATAGCCCATGTGACCATGCTCGGAGAAGTGGGGATCCTGTCCAAGCAGGAGACGGAGACAATCATCGCCGGACTCCAGACCTTATCCGAGGAGGCCCGGTCGGGAGCGTTCATGTTCAGCGACGACGACGAGGATGTTCACTCGGCGGTCGAGCGGCGCCTGATAGAACTCATAGGATCGGTGGGGGGCAAGCTTCACACCGGCCGGTCCCGCAACGATCAGGTAGCCCTGGATCTCATTCTGTACATGCGGCGGGGAGCATTGCGCCACGCCGAGGGGCTGGCTCGTCTGGCGCTGGTCCTGGTGGCAGCGGCGGAACGGGTGGGCCCCGGGGCGGTGGTCCCCTCATACACCCATCTCCAGCAGGCTCAACCTACCCTCTTCGCCCACCACCTGCTGGCCTACGGGCAGATGGCGGCTCGGGACCGGCGCCGCTTCCTGGATCTGGCCGGCCGGCTGGACTGCTCTCCGCTCGGCGCCGGGGCCTCGGCGGGATCGTCGCTTCCCCTGTCGCCGCAGAGGACCGCGTCGCTGCTCGACATGTCCACCGCCTTCGCCAACTCTCTGGACGCAGTCGGCTCCCGGGATCGGGCCGCCGAGTACGTGTGGTGCTGCGCCCGCGCCCTGGTTTCTCTTTCCCGGCTGGGAGAGGACTTGGTCCTGTGGTCCACCCGGGAGTTCGGTTGGGTCACCCTGGCGGACGAGTTTGCCACCGGGTCCTCGGCCCTCCCACAAAAGAAGAATCCCGACGTCGCGGAGTTGGTGCGGGGGAAGGCTGCCGGGGCGATCGGATCACTCACTGCCATGCTGGCCTTGGAAAAAGGCCTGCCCATGTCGTACAACCGCGACCTGCAAGAAGACAAGGAACACCTCTTCGGGGTGGATGACGACCTGGCGGCCGGCACATCCGCTCTGGCCGGGCTGCTGGCGTCTGCCCGGTTTCATCCGCCGCCGCCCGCCCCGGAGACCGCGGCGCTGGATCTGGCCGAAGCTCTGGTGGGGAGGGGGGTGCCATTCCGGGAAGCGCACCGGGTCACCGGAGCGATGGCGGCCCGGCTGGATGCGGACGATCGGGAGTTCTCGTCCCTCAGCTTCTCCGACCTTGCCCAGACGCATCCCGCTTTCGAGCCTTCCGACCTGGACCTCCTGGACCCGGTCGTCTCGGTCAGGCGGAGGGCCACCCCCGGGGGAGGGAGCCCGCAAAGCGTGGCCGATCAGATCGCTCAGCTCCGCGCGGAGCTCTCCGGCGAGGAGTCACAGTCCTCCAACGGCACATAGGCACATAGGCACATAAACGTAGGGACGAGGACCCCTAAACCGTTGAATTCCGGGTCTCCCATCCCTAGACTCAAGGCCGCACCGGGGGATCCTCACCCGGTCCTAACGCGGAACCAAGAAACACGTTGTCGAACCGAACCATCCTTGCCTCGCCCAAGCGACCGCCGCTCTGGCGGAACGCCACCTTTCTCAAGTGGGCCGCGCAGATCGGAGCGCTGTTCGGAGTGCTTGCTCTGGGATCGGTGCTGATCGGCGAGGCTACAGCCAACATGAGAGCCCAGGGGCTGTCACTCGACTGGGATCTTCTGACGGATCCGCCCGGCATCCAACTGGGTGAAGGCATCTTCATCAAGCCGAGCACCGGACTCGAGGCGTTCTACACCGGGGCGGTCAATATGCTGCGCGTCGCCCTGTCGGGGATCGCCGCCGCCACGGTGGTGGGAGCAGTGGTCGGCATTGCCAGGCTCTCCTCCAACTGGCTGGCGTCGCGACTGGCCACTGTATTCGTGGAGACCCTTCGCAATATCCCGGTGCTGGTGCAGGTCGTGTTCTGGTTCTTCCTTGCCTCGACCCTCTTTCCCGTCCTGGAAGAAGACAGTTCGGGGCCCATTCCCGGAGTCCTCCTGGTAAGCCGCAAAGGGGTGTCATTCGCCTGGCCCTTCCCCCAGGAGACCTTCTGGCAGTGGGGGGCGTTTCTGGTGGCCGGTCTGCTGACCGCCCGCTGGGCCTACCGCACCCGGATGCGACGAGCGGAGGCGCTGGGAGAGTCCACCCGTCCGGGTACCTGGGCATTGGCGGCCTTCTTGGCATGGGCGGTTGTGGGCTGGTTCGCCCATCCTCTGGCCGGCGCCTTCGGCTGGTTGTTCATGTTGCTGGCAGCCTCGGTGGGCGCCATTCCGGTGTTTATTTTCCAGGTGATCCTGGCGTTGGTCTCCCTTTACCTGGGGTGGCGGTGGATTCATCGCTTCCTCGAGTCCCGGCGAAGTCCGGCGGGACTGGCCAAACTCACCGACGACGACTACTTCCGGATGATCCTGGCCGGAGTGCTGGGCGCAGGCGGCGCAGCGGTCTTGATGCTGCTGCCGGCCGCAACCGAGGTGGGAACCAACGTGCTCCAATACCTGCTGGAGTTCTGCGAGCAGAAGTTCGAGTTTCTCCGCTCGGGAGCGCCATTGGCCATCGGGTCTCCCTCGGTTGAGGTTCCGGGCCGTTTCCCCCAGATCGCCGGTACCGGTTTGACCATGACTCCGTCCTTCTTCGGGATCTGGATGGGGGTGACCCTCTACACAGCGTCGTTCATCGCCGAGATCGTGCGAGGGGGGATTCTGTCGGTTCCGAAGGGCCAGAGCGAAGCCGGTTACGCCCTGGGGCTGCGACGGGGACAACTCTTGCGCATGGTGATCCTGCCTCAGGCATTCCGGGTGATTCTCCCCCCGCTGGGCAATCAGTATCTGAACCTCTCGAAGAACACATCCCTCGGAATAGCGGTGGCCTTCCCGGAGATGGTGCAGGTGGGACAGACCATGTTCAACCAGACCGGGGACACCATCCAGGTGATCCTGATCTGGATGGCCTTCTATCTGACCATCAGCCTGCTGATCTCGGTTCTGATCAATTACTACAACCGGCGCACCCAACTGGTGGAGAGGTAGATGAACGAGGAATCCTTCGATCTTCCCCTGCCTGCGGAGCCTCCCCCCAAGGCCTCTCGGATCGGGTGGCTGGACTGGGCGCGCAAGAACCTCTTCAACTCGGGGTTCAACGGAACGCTGACGGTGATGCTCACCGCGGGGCTGTTGCTGTTGATCCTGGGGGTGTTGCGTTTCGTGTTCAGTCCCGACCGCCGATGGGAAGTGATGCCCCCCAACGCCGCCAACTACGTGGTGGAGGCCTACCCGAGAGAGGACCTGCTCAATATGTGGTGGTCGCTGTGGATCGTGGCCGCGCTTGCAGGTTTCTCCACCGCCTCATGGGGGATGGGGGGGCAGGTGTCGGTGATCAAGGTGGTGGCTTCCGTGAGAGCGATAGGGGCCACTGCGTTGGTTGTGGGGGTGCTTTCATTGTGGTCTCCCGCCGGCAGCGCCACCCAGACGGTTCTGGTTGTTGGAGGGGTGGCGCTCTTCGGGGTGGGAGTGGGGACCATGCGTCTGGTGCGACAGGAAAGAGAGGTCTCGGTGGCGAGAGTGCTGGCCATCGTGGGAGCCCTGCTGGTGGGTTTGGTCTGGTACATGCCGCTTGAGTCCAGCACCACCTGGCCTCTGACGGTTACCGCATTGGTGGTGGTGGCGTTTCACTGGTTCGGGAAACTGGTGAGCCAGTGGCTTTCGGCCCGGTCGATCAAGAGGGTGATCACCATTCTGTGGGTGTTGTCCTTTCCCGTTATCTATCTGCACATTCAGCGCAACCCCAGCTTGGTCTGGGAAGAGGTGACGCCCTGGCTGCCATGGGCATGCCTTCTGATAGCGGCTGGACCGGCGGTGATCCGGGTGGTGAGCCGGGCGGGACGGGAGCAGGCGGCCGGGGTGAATTTCCTCCTGGGTGCGGTCGCTATCTATTCCTGGGCCATCCAGTGGCCGATGGCCATCCGGGTGCTGTTTCTGCTGCTGACGCTGTTTTCCTTGGCCACGCCCACGTTCGCCGCCAGTCCCAAGGCGCGTAGAGTCTTCTACTGGACGTGGCTGGCCGGAGGGCTGTGCACCCTGTACTTCTTCCTGATGGGCATCGGATCGACCGACCTGGCCACCCGTGGGCACTTCCTGGGCGGCATCAACCTCACCATCCTGCTGGCGGTGGGGGGCACGGCGCTGTCCTTTCCTCTGGGGGTGATGCTGGCTCTGGGGCGCACCTCCTCCATGCCGATCTTCCGGATACTCTCCATCGTCTACATAGAAGTGGTGAGAGGCGTTCCCCTCATAACCGTGCTGTTCTTCGGCGACAAGGTGATTCCCCGGTTCCTGCCGCCGGGACTCGACTTCGCCGGCGAGGCCAAGGCGTTATTGGCGATTACCGCTTTCTCTGCGGCTTACCTTGCCGAGAACGTCAGGGGAGGCCTGCAAGCCGTCTCGAAAGGTCAGTCGGAGGCCTCCCGGGCGTTGGGAATGACCACTGCCCAGATGACCATGCTCATCACTCTCCCGCAGGCTCTGCGGGTGGTCATTCCGGCGCTGGTCGGTCAGGCCATCGCCCTCTTCAAGGACACTTCACTGGTAGCCATCATCGGGCTGGCGGACTTCTTGCGGGTGGCGCGCGACATCGTGCCCAACCAGCCCGACTCCTTGGGGAGCATTCTGGAGAACCTGCTTTTGGCGGCGTTGGTGTATTGGATTTTTGCTTTCAGCTTCAGTCGGGCCAGCCTGCGACTGGAGAGACGATTAGGCGTGGGCACCCGGTAATCAAGAGGGAGCAGCAGATGGACAACGGCGCAGCCAATCCGATCATCGTTTGTGAGAACGTGAAGAAGTGGTTCGGGGACTTCCAGGCCCTGCGAGGGGTGACCACCTCCGTCGAGGAAGGCGAAGTGGTGGTAGTAATCGGTCCGTCGGGCTCGGGCAAGTCGACCTTCATACGGTGCATCAATCGCCTGGAGCAGCACCAGGAGGGGCGGATCGTGGTGGCTGGAATCGAGCTGACTTCTGATGTGCGCAACATAGAGCGGATTCGGTCGGAGGTGGGGATGGTCTTCCAGCAGTTCAACCTGTTTCCACACCTCACCGTGATGCAGAACATCACCCTGGCGCAGGTCTGGGTACGCAAGCGCTCCCGCTCGGACGCCGAGGAGCGCGCCATGGCCCTCCTGGAGCGGGTAGGGATCCCGGAACAGGCCGCCAAGTATCCCGGCCAGCTTTCGGGCGGCCAGCAGCAGAGGGTGGCCATCGCCCGTTCCTTGGCCATGGATCCCAAGATCATGCTGTTCGACGAGCCGACCTCGGCTCTCGATCCGGAGATGATCAAAGAGGTGTTGGAGGTTATGCAGGAGCTAGCCGGGACCGGGATGACCATCGTGGCTGTCACCCACGAGATGGGCTTCGCCCGGGAAGTGGCCAACCGCATCGTGCTTTTCGACGAAGGCCAGATAGTCGAAGAGGGCCCCCCGGCGGAGGTAGTCGGCAACGCCCGCCCGCCCCGCACAAGGATCGGCCGGAGCCGGGATCGCAG
>VXSV01000096.1:3712-5698 GCA_009837815.1 Acidimicrobiia bacterium | reverse complement strand
CATGGGCCCGTTCGGCGGCTCCTTGCAGGCTCCGACGCTGCTCTTCCTGTTCGCCCCGGAGGCGGTCCACCACTTGGGGAGAAGGATCGATATACACCTGCCCGGTCTCCCCGTCGAAAGCCAGCACTGTCCCCGGTTCCAGCGGGGGGAGGTCGACTCCCACCACGGCGGGAAGCCCCATGCCGCGGGCGAAGACCGCGATGTGGGAGGTGGGGCTTCCCTCCTCGGTGCACAGCCCGAGGGCCATCCCCGGGGGGATGGTGGCTGTCTCGGAGGGAAAGAAGTCGGAGGCCACCAGCACCGAGGGTTCGGCCAGGTCGTCCCATGTTTCCAGGGGAAGCCCCAGGACCGCCCGCAGCAGTTGGGTTCCCACGTCCCGGACATCGGCTGCCCGCGCCGCCAGGTACTCGTCCTCGATGGCCTCCAGCATCCCCGCCGACTCCTCGGTCACCCGGACGGTGGCCGCTTCGGCGCAGAGCGACTCGCTGCGGATGAGCGAGCGGATCTCGCCGGTGAACTCGGGATCCTCCAGCAACAGCAGGTGTGCTCCTATCACCTCGGCCTCCTCGGATCCTTCCCCGTGGACGCGTTGGAGTCCCTCCAGGCGTTCGCGCACGACGGCCTCGGCGCGGCCCAACGACTCGGCCTCCTGGTCGGGGTTGTCCACCCGGCGGGGGACGATGTCGGGTAGCGTCGACGAGTGCAGGTATACGGGGCCGATGGCGATACCCGGAGAAGCGCCGATTCCGGTGCGCTCTATCACGTCCGGCTCCCGGTCATCGACTCTTGGAGGCGACGGAGGGACACGATCTCCGAGGACTCGTCCAACTCCACGTCACGGTAGGCGATCGGATGACCGGCCCGGATGGGTGAGACCACTGCTGCGCCGGGGGCCAGGCCCACCGGCAGCAATCCCTGGGATTCGGCGGTTTTGGCGTTGTAGATCATGCCATACACACAGTAGCCGCCCAGGTCGTCGATTGTCTCTCCTGTCTGCAGGTCTCGTTTGACGAAGGCGACGGTCTCGGCGGTGGGCGGGTTCGGGGTGGCAAGGGTGGTCTCGCCGTACAGCACCGCCCGGGCGATGGAGATGGGGGTCTCCAGGTTGGCGAGGTGATAGGGGCGGTACAGGGCGTAGTAGGGCCCCGGTCCCATGGAGAGATAGCCGAGGTCGCGGACCAACTTGGGGTGATCGGCGGTGAACACTACGAACACCCCCGGGGCGATTCCCCGGCCATAGTCCACCCGGCGTCCCTCGGAGAGGACCCCGCCATCGGCGGCAGGCACGTAGGTGGAGGCGATGGTCTGGGTGGTGACCTCCGGTCCGTGCATGCCCGGGACGTCGGGCACAAATCCGATCCCGTTGGCGAGCGAGGTCATCTCAACCATGGTCTTGGTGCCGTCCACGAACGAGGAAAGCATCTTCGGGTTCATGCGGCGCTGGCGGGCCAGTTCCGCCACGGTGTCGGGTGTTGCTGTCCGGTCCAGGCGGTTGTTTTTTCCCTTTCCGGCGCTTATCACCTCGAAGCCCAGGCTGGCCGCGAAGTCATACAGGCCCATGATGGCTCCCGGCTCGTCTCCTCCCGACAGGGTGTAGACCACTCCCGCTTCGGCGGCCATCCCATATAGGGCGTATCCCACCGTGGCGTCGGTCTCCACGTTCATCTGCAGGACGTGTTTTCCGGCTTCGATCGCTCCCTGCGCTACTCGGGCGCCCACCTCGGGGATGCCGGTGGCCTCCACCGAGATGTCCACCGGGGAGCACCAGGCCAGAGAGGGATCAGAACCGGCGACCCGACGGCCGTCGGAGAGGGCGGCGATCGCCCGGTCGGCATCGTCTGTCTCGACCACCTGGGAAGGTGGGGCGCCCGCCGAGACCAGAGCCTCCCTGGCTCGCCCGGGCGCCGAGTCAACCACCACGCTCGGTTCCATCCCTGGGATCCTTTCGAGCATCACCGCCAGGCCCTCTCCCATCTGTCCGGCGCC
>VXSV01000096.1:0-3612 GCA_009837815.1 Acidimicrobiia bacterium | reverse complement strand
AGCGACGCCGCTCCCAACCGGCGAATGCCCTGGGCGGCGGCCAGAACCTGGCGGAATCGGGTTTTGCAGATCTCGGTCCGCTCCCTCCGGGCGTAGGGGAACCCGGTCACGATCAGAGCCTTGCCAAGGTCCCGGGTCGCGCTCACTTTGATCGGGGATCCGTTCCGCCATGCCCCCCGCCCGGCCACGGCCGTGTATTCATCGCCGGTGGTGACGTCGATCACCACCCCCACCGCAGGAGCGTCATCGACCCAGAGCGCCACCGACACCCCCACCCAGGGAAACCCCCGGATGAAATTGGTGGTGCCGTCAATGGGGTCCACCAGCCACACCCGCCCTCCATCAGGAAGCTCCCCGCCGCTCTCCTCCCTGACCACAGGGTCGTCCGGGCAATGCCGGGCTAGGACATCAAGGATCGCTCGCTCGGATCGGTGATCCACTTCCGTGACCGGGTCGGAGTCGCCCTTGAAGAAGACGGCCGGGGACTGGCCCCGGGTGGCTCGGATCGCTTGGGCGCCAGCCTGAGCGGCGGCCCGGGCGACGGCCAAATCCGAACGCTCCGTGCCCAGTGACGAGGCTTCTGTCACACCTCTCGCGCTATCTTTGATCACTAGTGGCTGATATTAACTTGGAACAACAGGAGCAAGAGTTCCGCCGCCGCTGGTATGAGGCCCATGTAACCCGCTTCGAAGAATCCGGTGCCGTGATTGTATGGGAGGAGCAGTTTCGTCGGTCAGCCGTGGGTTATCTTGCCGTTCGCGACGAGCTTCGCAGGACCCAGAATATCCGGGTCTTTCGACAGACCATGCAACAGTGGTCGAGTCAGAACGCTAGGGGTTTCTTCAATGGGTACTCCGGTCAGATGCTTATGAATCAGATCGTCGATTATTCCGACAATTCGGAAGTCTTGACGGAACTTTTCCTAGATCTCCTTTGGCCACATTCGGATGATTCCGAGGCCTTCGCCAAGATCGAAAGATTGGCCGAATTTGCGGAGACCATCAAAAGAGGCGCTCATCCGGCAGTGGGGCACATTCCCTTTTTCCTGTCATGTCAGTGGGCATTGGCCGAAAGGGGAGCATGGCCGGTGATTTGGCCCAGCGCGGCAAGATTTGCAGAGTTTCTCACCGGTCAAGAACTCCCCCCACCTCCAGCAGAGCGCTATGAGGCTTTGGTGGATGCGGTGCGACATCTGGATACGGATATGGAGCGTTACGAATGGGTGGCATCGTGGTGGGACGACCAGAATCCGGTTCTGGTTGATCGGGTGCTCGCTGAACGGTTTGAATTCAGATTGGGCTTTTGTAACTCTACAAACGGAGAGTGGGACTCTGAATCAATACGCCCACGAAAGACCAATTTCAAAGCATTGGAGAGTGTCGGTAAGCACATGGGCCACACTTTGAGTGACGAGGTTGCTGGGCTGCTGGGGCGGGAAGTGGAGCTTCATATTGCCGGCGCCTACCAAGGTGGACCGGATCGTTGGGATATACAGGTGGATTGGCGGGTGCCTGAACTATACGCTCCGGGCCTCCGAGTGTGGATAAACCACCTGGGGATGAGCATATGTCTCACCCCTGGCTACGGCCCCCCCGATCGATATGGAGGGAAAGGCACTGAGAAGCGATGGTATAGGCGGTTGATCGACACGTTGTCTGCCTGGAAGCAGGATGGGAATGAGATATTCAATGTCAGCGGGGGACGATATGGCCGACATCGTGACCTGTGTGGACGTAAGGGTAGCTTCGCCTATGGAAAATGGTATGAGAAAGGTCAGCTAGAGGGCCTGGATCTGAGGTCGGAATTGCGGAGGGTGGTGCCTCAGCTTCGCCCGGTTCTGGAGAAGTGGATGGAGCTACATAGCGGCGATCCGCCCCTTCCTCACCCACCTCCCCCTCCTCAGGATCTGACCAAACTTGCTGAAGAACTTCTTGTCAGGTTAGGGGATTTAGAGAGAATCGTCCAGCTACTCGGCGACAAGGGTCAGGTGATTCTTTACGGCCCTCCCGGCACAGGCAAGACCTTTCTGGCCAAGAGGTTGGCGGAGTGTTTGGCTCCGGAGGGCGGACAACGGGCTTTCGTGCAGTTCCATCCGTCCATGTCCTATGAGGACTTCTTCGAGGGGTATCGGCCCGAGACCGGTCCTGGTGGTTCCATGGTCTACAAGCTGACTTCCGGTCCGTTGCGGACCATCGCTGAGCGGGCCTCCCACAATCCCGGGCAACGCCACATCATGATCATCGACGAGATTAACCGGGCCAATCTCCCCAAGGTGTTGGGGGAGTTGCTGTTTCTGCTGGAATATCGAGACGACACGGTGTTGCCTCTCTATCGGCCTTCGGAACCTTTCGGGTTGCCCGAGAATTTGTGGCTGATCGGAACCATGAACACCGCTGACCGATCCATTGCGATGGTGGACGCCGCGTTGCGACGGCGCTTTCACTTCGTGCCTTTCTTTCCTCACCAGGGAATGATGGAGGGGCTGCTGGAGCGTTGGCTGGAGGCTCGCAACGAGGCAACCTGGGTGGGTGATCTCGTGGCCGATGTGAACAGGCAACTCTCCGAGGAGTTGGGCGGCCCGCACCTTCAGCTGGGGCCCAGTCATTTCATGAAAGAGGGGATCAGCGACCGCGGTTCGGAGACGTTGGAGATGGTGTGGCGGTACACGGTGGAACCGTTCATCGAGGAACTGTTCTTCGATGATCCTGATCGCTTCCAGGGCTTCCGGTGGGAGAGTGTCCGCAAGCAACACGATCCCAAGTACTTGTCCGAGGATTCACCAGCCACCGAAGGTCAACCAAGTGAAGACCAAGACGCTGAGGCTGGCTGAGTACCAGACCCGCCGTGTCAGGCTGTCCCGATCGGCGGCCTTGAGCCTTCAACGCACCCCCTATGTGACGGTGACGCCTGATCCCGAACCCCGATGGTGGCAGGTCACCGCCGGGCACTATGTGGGAACCCTGGTGAGCGAAGACCTGCGTATCCACATCCAGCCGAAGATCAGGCTCGAAAACCTGTTTCTGCTACTGGGGGTGGGGTTGAGAGAACAAGATTGGAAGAAGGCCGCCGCCCTGTATGACCTCAAACAGGATCTGCTCCCGGCGGTGATTTCCTTTTTCACCCGCTCTGTCGATCTCACCCTCCGAAGAGGTATCTATCGGTCTTACCGAATAGAACGGGAGCGCCTCCCGACCATCCGGGGGCGGCTCGACATCCCCAGACAGCTCACCCGAGCCGGTGTGGTGTATCCGATCGACTGCCGTTTCGATGAGTACACCGCCGACGTGGCCGAGAACCGCTATTTGATGACGGCGGCGCTGAAAGCCCTAGGAGTTTCCGGGGTGCTATCCACGGACCGTCGGCGGTTGCATCGGATACTCGGCATCTTGGAAGAAGTGAGCACCGTGCCGGTGCGACCCGAACTCTTGGACCGCATGAGCTTCAATCGACTAAACGCTCACTACGAGCCTTCCTTACGGCTGGCCAGATTGCTGTTGGAGAACCTGACCCTCCGAGACGATCCGGGAGAAACGCAGGCCCTGTCGTTCATGGTCGACATGAACTTCCTCTTCGAGCGGTACGTCACCGACCGTCTCCAACGTACTCTACGTG
>VXSV01000155.1 GCA_009837815.1 Acidimicrobiia bacterium | reverse complement strand
GGCAAAACCACCCGCACCTGATCGGCGACCCGACGCCCAACATCTGTTGTTTCCATACACACCATTATACACAGGGGGGTGGGACAAACCGCGGTATTACATCACGAAAGTGGGAAAACAAACACTAAATATTCTTTCTGTACTGCTGCACGACTAGATGTCGACCGGCCAGAGCTGAAGGTCGAGTTCAGGCATGGGGAAGTCGGCGACGTTGGCCGTGGCCAAAGTTGCTCCAACCCCGACGGCCGCCGCGGCGATCAGGCAGTCTGCTTGGTGGAGCGTGACTCCCCGCTCGGCATAGGCGCGTCTCCAACGGCCCGCCCGTTCTCCCTCGGCGGAACCAAGCGGCGCCAGGCGCAAAGCTCGGACCAGGCGACGTGCGGCCGGCTCCTCCTCGGGCTGGAGGCCTCGCCAGATTTCCTCAACCGAAATGGCGCAGACCCATGGCTCGACGCCGGTCCGGCGAAGTCCTCTGAGACGCTCCGCAGCGGGACGTCCGCGTAGCGCGTCGATCAACACGGTGGAGTCGAGCAGGAGCCTCGACATGCTCAGCCGGACCGCTGAGGGTCGCCCCGCCGCTGGGCGCGTACCCAGGATCCGGGGTCGTCATCCCAATCATGGCCAATGTTGGGAATGGCGCCCAGCGAAGCTTCGATATCGTCCCATCTCCGTTCGTCATCGAGCCCCCGCCGAATCAGAGCTGTGATGAATGCACTGCGCCTTCGGGGCCCTGCCCTACGATCCAAATCCTCAACGAGATCGTCATCCAACTGAATGTGGATTCGCATGTGCTTTATTATACACACAGCAGCTTGAAGACTCTCCGCGGATCCCTGTAACCAGATCAGGTCGGAAGGTTCTGCTTGCTCAAGTCCCATCTGCCGGACCAGGGGTTTGGCTAATCTGAGTGCCATGTCGCTGCCGGCAGTCACCGAGAAACCCCTTGTGGAGGGGACCGACCCATGGCCGTCGACCGAAGACGCTTTGTTGGTGGCCGGGGTGGTGGCCGGCATCGCCAAGGAGGTGTACGGGGACCGGCTGGTGGAGGTCTGGATGTACGGTTCCAGAGCAAGGGGCGACTGGCAGGCCCACTCGGACCTGGACCTCTTGATGCTGATGGCCGACGAGGGCGGTCCCCGGCGACGGCGGTGGACAGCCCTGCCCGAGTTGCGTGAGAAGTTGATAGAGAGATACGAGTACCTGACCCAGAGCATGATTTCGCTTTACGCCGTTCTGCCCGAACAGTGGCGGTCCTGGGACACCATGTTCTTTCGCAGTGTCCGGCGTAACGCCGTCAGAGTCCTGTGACATCCGACCAGGAAGCGCTTCTCTTCCTGGCGAAGGCGTACGACGAACTCGGGTATGCCGACGATGCTCGTACAAGCGGCAACTACGGCGGCGCCGTTTCCATGGCCTTCTACGCCGCCTTCTACGCGGTCAGGGGGATGCTCGCCCATCTGAGGGAGGAGCCCAAGACGCACCACGGGACGAGATCCAGGTTCCACCTTCGGGCGGTGCGCCAGTCAGATTATCCGTCGGAAGTGGCCGCTCTGCTGGATGAACTCAGAGCGGACCGACAGGAGGCGGACTACAACGTCTGGACCATGGACGCCTGGGACGACGCCGCCGCCGTGGAGGCGATAGCCAAGGCTCGAAGGTTCGTCGAGGAAGCCGCATCCTGGCTCGACCGGCACAGACCCGCTGATCGCTGACAGCCTCGGAACTGACCGAAGGTGATCCTACATCAACACTCCCCGGGCTCCTGGCCGGGCTGTGGGAGGCCGCGAGAGACGTCACAGGTGTCGGGTACTCTCCCACTTGTCATTCGGTGAGGAGGTGGAATGCTGAAACTGGAGAACATTGAAGCAGGTGCTTTGGTAGCCGGGCTGGCGCCCGGGCGCACTGTAACGGTTAAGGCGGTCACCCGGCACAGTGACGATGACATCGAGGTCGTCTACGCCGATGCCGAGGGATCCCTTGGTATCGGACTCCTGTCCCGGGCAGACGAAGATCGGCTGAGCCTGGCTGCCGCCCAGCGCTCGTGGCCTCTCGACGCCGACGGGGATCTGTTCAAACTGGTGTCGGAGGCCCGCCGTATAGAGTCGGCCCATCTGTTCGATCCCTACGTGGCGATCAGCACCGCCGACATCGATCCGCTCCCACACCAGATCGAGGCGGTCTATGAGCGGATGCTTCCGCTCCAGCCCCTACGGTTCCTGCTGGCCGACGACCCCGGCGCGGGGAAGACCATCATGTCCGGCCTCTATATCCGGGAGTTGATGATTCGCGGCGACCTGGAGCGGGCGTTGATCATCGCCCCGGGGTCGTTGGTGGTGCAGTGGCAGGACGAACTCTGGCATAGGTTCGGACTCGAGTTCGACATCCTCTCTCGCGAGATGGTCGAGACGGTGCGAACCGGCAACCCGTTCACCGAGAAGACCCGCCTTATCGCCCGCCTCGACCAGGTCTGTCGCAGTGATGATCTTCTTGCCAAGCTGGATGCCTCCCGATGGGATCTGATCGTGGTGGACGAAGCCCACAAGATGTCGGCCCACTACTTCGGCAACAAGCTGAACAAGACGATGCGCTACCAACTCGGAGAGCGCCTGGGCCTCCTCACCCGTCACCTGCTGTTGCTCACCGCCACGCCTCACAGCGGCAAACCCGACAGCTTTTTATTGTTCCTGGCGCTGCTGGATGAGGACCGCTTCGGAGGGCGTCAGCGCAACGGCGGGAATCCCGACGTCTCCGACATCATGCGCCGGTCCGTGAAGGAGAATCTGCTCACCTTCGACGGCAGACCGCTGTTCCCCGAGCGGCGGGCTGAAACCGTCAAGTACGAACTGTCCCCGATGGAACAGGACCTGTACGACGAAGTAACCCAATATGTGCGGAAAGGAATGGACAAGGCCAAGGAGATCGAACAGAAAGATCGCCGG
Organism: Acidimicrobiia bacterium; assembly: GCA_009837815.1. Lineage (GTDB taxonomy): Bacteria > Actinomycetota > Acidimicrobiia > Spongiisociales > ZC4RG35 > Bin76. The sequence goes on along the minus strand of VXSV01000155.1, from coordinate 2,820 downwards.
CGAGGTCTGGTGGTGGGTTTTGCCCTGACTGCCCTGCAACGCCGCTTGGCGTCCTCCCCGGAAGCCATCTATCACTCCTTGCGTCGCCGACGTGAACGCCTTGAGCATCGCCTGGTTGAACTGGAGGCCATTGCCGAAGGCAAAGGCGCCGCCACCGAACCCGCCGGCCTCTCGGTCGCCGCCGGTCTGTCGAACAAGGACATCGAGTTCTTCGACTTCGACGAATACGACGATGAGGACCGCGAGCAACTGGAGACCGAGGCCATCGACCAGGCAACGGCGGCAGCCTCCGTTCCGGAACTTCGAAAGGAGATTGAAACTCTCCATCGCCTGGTGGCTCTGGCCGCCGATGTGCGGAGGGCAGGGACCGACAAGAAGTGGGATGAGTTGTCCAGGATCCTTCAACTCGATGAAATGAGGGCGCCCGACGGAACGAAACGCAAGATCATCGTCTTCACCGAGCACCGGGACACCCTCGAATACCTGAGGCGCCGCATCGTGAGCCTACTCGGCGGAGTGGACCGGGTGGTGGTGATCCACGGGTCGGTACGCAGGGAAGATCGTCGCCGGCGACAGGATGCCTTCGTGAATGTGCCGGAAGTGCAGGTGATGGTGGCGACCGACGCCGCCGGTGAAGGCATCAACCTGCAGAGGGCCAACCTGATGGTCAACTATGACCTCCCCTGGAACCCCAACCGGATCGAGCAGCGCTTCGGACGCATCCACCGTATCGGCCAAACCGAGGTCTGTCATCTGTGGAATCTGGTGGCGTACCAGACCCGGGAGGGTGCGGTCTTCCACCGCCTTCTGAACAAGATCGAGGAGCAGCGTAAGGCTCTCGGCGGGCAGGTCTACGACGTTCTGGGAGACTCCTTCATTGACCGGTCCCTCCGGGAACTGCTGATCGAAGCCATCCGGTACGGGGATCTCCCCGAGGTGAGGGAACGCCAGACTCGCGTCATCGATCAAACGATCGGATCCCAGATCCAGGAATTGGTGAGAAATCGCAGCCTGGTGTTGGGTGATGTGCCCGGGACCGACGTCCAGGAGATCCGTGATGACATGGAGCGGGCCAAACTGCGCAAACTCCAGCCCGGATTCATTTCGAGGTTCTTCGTCGAGGCGCTCAACCGTCTGGGTGGAAGAATCGCCCGGCGAGAGAAGGGTCGGTTCGAAATCACCAGGGTGCCCGCCAAGGTGCGGACCCGGGAACTGGAGATCCAGGTCGGGGGCGAGTTGCAGCCCAAATATGAACGGGTGACCTTCGAAAAGGAGCTGGTGGATTATGAATCCCGTCCTCGGGCGCAGTTGCTGGCTGTCGGGCATCCGCTGTTGGAAGCTGTGGTCAAGACGGTGATCGCAAGCCACGGCGCCCTTTTGCAGAGAGGGGCGATACTCGTGGACCCTCACGCCGGCGACACTCGGTTGAGGGGGCTCACCCAGCTGACCCATCTCATAGAAGACGGGAGGGGCCGCACCGTTTCGCGACAACACTGGACGGTGGAGATTCCCGTCGGGGGAGACCCCGAAGAAACCGGGGCGGCCCGCCATCACGATCTTCGGCCCATCATCGATGAGGAGCGTGAGCTGATTTCGGGCATCCTGGAGCAGGCCCAAGTCGATGATCTGCTGTCCGACAGGGCGCGGGTCTTCGCCATAATGAGTCTCTGTGGTTCTCATTTGGAACGTGTCCACCGAGCGGTGGAGTCCCGAGTGCGGCGCACCCGAACCGCCGTGGAAGAGCGGCTGTGGGGCCGCATCCAGCACTGGGATGCCCGCGCCGACGAGGCACACAAGCTGCAACTGCAAGGGCGGCGGCCCAAGGGGGGATTCACCGCCGGCCACGCCCGGAACCTGGCGGGCGAACTGGAGGCCAGGCTGGACAGGCGTCGCCACGAACTGGACCTGGAACAGCAGCTGACCAACCGACCCCCCGAGGTGGTGGGAGGAGCAGTGGTGGTTCCACAGATCCTCCTGGATCAACTATCCAGCGGCGACGACGAGCCGCCGACGCGCCGCCCCAAACAGACCCGGGAAGTCGACGAGCGGGCGGTGGCGGCGGTGATGGCCGCCGAGCGAGAGCTCGGACGCCAACCGAAAGAGATGCCCCACAACAACCCGGGCTACGACATCGAGAGCCGCGATCCACACACCGGCAAGCTCTACTTCATCGAAGTCAAAGGCCGGATCGAAGGAAAGGAAACGGTGACGGTGAGCAGCAGTCAGGTGACCCACTCCAAGAACGTTCCCGACAGCTTCATCCTGGCCGTTGTCGAGGTCCCCGCAGATCACAATGCCGAACCGAAGGTCCGATACACCCGCCGCCCCTTCGAGCGGACAGACATCTCCTTTGGCAGCTTCGTAATCACCGTACCCCTGTCGGAACTCAACCTGCAGGGACCCTCATGAGGTTCCGTGAATCTGTCGGCTGGGTGGTACCTAACCCCAGAAGATGGAGGTAGGGTCGCGTTCGACCTCTGCGATCAGTTGTTCGATCGAAGGTGTCGGTTCCACAAGGTCGTACTCGCGGAACCTCAGGTTGCGGTCACTCCAAAACAACGACCATTCTCCGCGCACCTTGGTGTAGCGAAAGCGGCAGATGGGGTGGCGAGTCCACTCGGGTCCCATGTCATCGCGCCAAGGCGGTCGGCACTCCAGCACAGTGATCGTACGGGGGGTAAGGTCGATCTCGAATCGGATCAGCCCCTGGGCTCTCGCCGGCAGGTCAGCGTTGCATTGGTCTATCCACCTACGCACCTGCATCAGGTCACGATCCGGAATCACACCTCGAATTGTAGATTCCCGAGGCGCAGCGGCCGA
>VXSV01000087.1 GCA_009837815.1 Acidimicrobiia bacterium | reverse complement strand
CTACGAGGAGGTGCTCGTCGTCCGCGTCCACCCCGAGCTGCTCAAGCCCCAGCGCTTGCCCGCAATCGACAACCTCGACGACCTCTGGGAAGGGCGGCTCGCCTCCATCCGCGACCACGAAGCCCACCTCGCCCGCAACGGCACGACCGTCCTCAAATTCTGGCTCAACGTCTCCCGCAAGGAGCAGGCGAAGCGGCTTCGCTCGCGCGTCGAAGGAAGCGAGAAGCAGTGGAAGTTCTCGATGTCCGACGTGCGCGACCGCCAGCACTGGGACGCCTACCTCGATGCCTACCAGAGCGCCCTGAACGCCACCTCCCGCCCCTGGGCGCCCTGGTTCGCCATCCCCGCCGACAACAAGCCCTACATGCGCCTCGTCGTCGCCGGCATCATCGCCGAAACCCTCCGCGCCATGGATCCCCAGCTCCCCCAGGTCGAGCCCATTGGCCCCGAGGAGCGCCGTCGCATCCTCGACTTGCTCGATCAGTAAGCCGGCGCCCCCACCTCCCCCTGACAAGCAGAAGGGCCTCCCGAGATGAATCGGGAGGCCCTTCGGTGTGGTCTGGTAGCGGGGGAGGGATTCGAACCCCCGACCTTCGGGTTATGAGCCCGACGAGCTACCACTGCTCCACCCCGCGCCGATGGCCCTTCTGGACCTTCGCACTGAGGAGCGATGAAACCGCGTCGATTCATGGCGAGCCTCAATTGAGGTCAAGCCCTCGACCATTAGTACGCCTTAGCTGAACGCGTTACCGCGCTTACACCTGGCGCCTATCGAACAGGTAGTCTTCCTGTGGTCTTACTCCCATAAAGGGATGGGAAGTCTCATCTCGAGGTCGGCTTCGCACTTAGATGCTTTCAGCGCTTATCCGATCCGAACATGGCTACCGGGCAATGCTCCTGGCGGAACAACCCGCACACCAGCGGTTCGTTCACCCCGGTCCTCTCGTACTAGGGGCAACGCCTCTCAAACTTCCTGCGCCCACGGCGGATAGAGACCGAACTGTCTCACGACGTTCTGAACCCAGCTCGCGTACCGCTTTAATGGGCGAACAGCCCAACCCTTGGGACCTACTCCAGCCCCAGGATGCGACGAGCCGACATCGAGGTGCCAAACCTTGCCGTCGCTATGGACGCTTGGGCAAGATAAGCCTGTTATCCCCGGGGTAACTTATATCCGTTAAGCCACGGCCCTTCCACTCGGTACCGTAGGATCACTTTGACCGGCTTTCGCCCCTGCTCGACTTGTAGGTCTCGCAGTCAAGCTCCCTTGTGCCAATACACTCGACAGGTGATTTCCATCCACCCTGAGGGAACCTTTGTGCGCCTCCGTTACATTTTAGGAGGCGACCGCCCCAGTCAAACTGCCCACCAGACACTGTCCTCCTGCTTGATCAGGAGTTAGAAAGCAAACCACAGAAGGGTGGTATTTCAAGGTTGGCTCCACCATGTCCGCAAACACGGCTTCCTAGCCTCCCACCTATCCTACGCATCTAAGGCCCACTCCCAGTGCCAAGCTGCAGTAAAGCTCCACGGGGTCTTTTTGTCCTGCCGCGGGTCGGCCGCATCTTCACGGCCAATTCAATTTCGCCGGGTCCTTCGTCGAGACAGTGCCCAGATCGTTACGCCTTTCGTGCGGGTCGGAACTTACCCGACAAGGAATTTCGCTACCTTAGGACCGTTATAGTTACGGCCGCCGTTCACCGGGGCTTCGGTTCGAAGCTCTCACCTCTCCCCTTAACCTTCCGGCACTGGGCAGGCGTCAGCCCCTATACGTCAGCTTTCGCTTTTGCAGAGACCTGTGGTTTTGGTAAACAGTCGCCTGGGCCTGCTCACTGCGGCCCCCTACCGCTCACCGGGCTAAGCCGGTTCACAGCCGGGGGCGATCCTTCTCCCGAAGTTACGGATCCAATTTGCCGAGTTCCTTAACGAAGGTTCTCCCGTTCGCCTCACGGTACTTACCGCCACCTACCAGTGTCGGTTTGCGGTACGGGCACGTTGGTGACTGGCAGCGAGGCTTTTCTCGCCGGCCTGGGCTCAACCCCGTCGCTTTGACAAAAGTCTCTACTTCTCCCGAGTCCTCAGCTTATCCCGGAGGTGGATTTACCTGCCTCCGGACGCCTACGGCCCAGGAACGGACCATATCCATTAGGTCCGCGGGATCTACCCTTCCGGGTCCCCCCTCTGCGTTAAAACGCGACCATCGTGGTGCTGGAATACTAACCAGCTGTCCATCGCCTACGCCTCTCGGCCTCGGCTTAGGCCCGACTAACCCTACGCGGACTGACCTTCCGTAGGAAACCTTAGGTTTACGGCGGGTGCGGTTCTCACGCACCTTACGCTACTCATGCCGGCATTCTCACTTCGCTCCACTCCAGGGCGCCTCGCAGCTACCCCTTCTCTGCTGAAACGAACGCTCCCCTACCGCCATCCACCAATGTGGATGACCCACAGCTTCGGTGTCACGCTTAGCCCCGTTGAATTCTCGGCGCAGAACCACTCGACCAGTGAGCTGTTACGCACTCTTTAAAGGGTGGCTGCTTCTAAGCCAACCTCCTGGCTGTCTTTGCAATTCAACATCCTTGTACACTGAGCGTGAACTTTGGGACCTTAGCTGGTGGTCTGGGCTGTTTCCCTTTCGACAATGAAGCTTATCCCCCACTGTCTCACTCCCGGATTTTGTCCGGCGGCATTCGCAGTTTGGTTGGGTTTGGTAGGCGGTAAGCCCCCTAGCCCATCCAGAGCTCTACCTCCGCCGGAGATACTTCCGAGGCTGCACCTAAATGCATTTCGGGGAGAACGAGCTATCTCCTGGTTCGTTTGGCATTTCACCGCTACCCACAAGTCATCCAATCGTTTTGCAACACAAGAAGGTTCGCGCCTCCATCCGGTTTTACCCGGACTTCACGCTGCCCATGGGTAGATCACCAGGTTTCGCGTCTACTCCACGCCACTCAATCGCCCTGTTCGGACTCGCTTTCGCTACGGCTCCATGACTCCGTCACTTAACCTTGCGACGTAGCGTAACTCACCGGCTCATTCTTCAATAGGCACGCCGTCACCCGTCGTAACGGGCTCCGACTGCACGTAAGCACACGGTTTCAGGATCTCTTTCACTCCCCTCCCGGGGTACTTTTCACCTTTCCCTCACGGTACTTGTCCACTATCGGTCACCAGGAGTATTTAGCCTTGGGAAGTGGTCTCCCCAGATTCCCACAGGGTTTCACGTGTCCCGTGGTACTCAGGTGCCTGCTCGGAGTCGCAAGCCATTCGCCTACGGGGCTCTCACCCTCTCTGGCCGGCCGTTCCAGTGCCGTTCGTCTTCGCTTGCGATTGGTAACTCCGTGCCCGAAAGCCAGCAGGTCCTACAACCCCGGCTGGGCGAACCCAACCGGTTTGGGCTTTTCCCCGTTCGCTCGCCGCTACTAGGAGAATAATCTCTTTTCCTCGGGGTACTTAGATGTTTCAGTTCCCCCGGTTCCCTCTACCAGGCCTATGTGTTCAACCTGGAGTGACCCGGTATTCCCGGGCCGGGTTTCCCCATTCGGAAATCTCCGCCTGAGCTTGTTTGGCAGCTGAGCGGAGCTTATCGCAGCCTTACCACGTCCTTCTTCGGCTCCTGATGCCTAGGCATCCACCGCGCGCCTTAGTAGCTTGACCTCAATTAAGGCTCGCACGCATGAATCTCTTCCCGGCTCCGCCACGCTCTCCCCGAAAGGAAAACACGGCGAACCCGTTCGCAGTTTCATCGCTCTTCAGTTGTGAAAGTCCGTACCCGGCTTCGTCGCCGGAGAGCGCCTCCTGGCGCTCTCCGAGTGCGAAGCCTGGTCTTGCCGTTGTCCCAAGGGAGCTTGGTGGAGCCGAGGAGACTCGAACTCCCGACTTCCGCCTTGCAAAGGCGGCGCTCTCCCAGCTGAGCTACGGCCCCTTGCGCCCGGCGCCAGAGTGGTGGGCCATTCTGGACTCGAACCAGAGACCTCAGTCTTATCAGGACTGCGCTCTAACCAGCTGAGCTAATGGCCCCCCTTGGGCCGGCACGGCCTTTAAGAGCTGAATAGCGGACGGAAGAAGGCCGCCTGGAGGCCTTCAGGAACACCTCGAATCGAAACTCGAGGCGATCGACCTGGGATCGTCCCTGCCGCACCCGGAACACCGGGTCCTGGGTGTCTTACCGGCAGGGCGTACTCCCTAGAAAGGAGGTGATCCAGCCGCAGCTTCCGCTACGGCTACCTTGTTACGACTTCGTCCCAATCGCTGGCCCTACCCTCGACACCTGCTTCCTTGCGGTTAGCCGAGCGGCTTCAGGTATTGCCAACTTTCATGACGTGACGGGCGGTGTGTACAAGGCCCGGGAACGTATTCACCGCAGTAGTGCTGACCTGCGGTTACTAGCAACTCCGGCTTCATGCAGGCGAGTTTCAGCCTGCAATCCGAACTGAGGATGGCTTTGATGGGATTAGCTCCACCTCGCGGTTTCGCGACCCGTTGGACCACCCATTGTAGCGTGTGTGTAGCCCCGGACGTAAGGGCCACGCTGACCTGACATCATCCCCTCCTTCCTCCGGGGGTTTCCCGGCAGTCTCGTCAGAAAAGTACAACTGACGACAGGGGTTGCGCTCGTTGCGAGACTTAACCCAACACCTCACGGCACGAGCTGACGACGGCCGTGCAACACCTGTGCATGCTCCCCGAAGGGTCCCTCAGCTTTCACATCAGTACCACATGCATGTCAAATCCGGGTAAGGTTCTTCGCGTACCATCGAATTAAACCACACGCTCCGCTGCTTGTGCGGGCCCCCGTCAATTCCTTTGAGTTTTAGCCTTGCGGCCGTAGTCCCCAGGCGGAGCACTTATCGCGTTAGCTTCGCTACCGAGGGGGTCGATACCCCCGACAGCTAGTGCTCATCGTTTACGGCGTGGACTACCCGGGTATCTAATCCGGTTCGCTCCCCACGCTTTCGCCCCTGAGCGTCAGGACAGGGCCAGAATGCCGCCTTCGCCGCTGGTGTTCCTTCCGATATCTACGCATTTCACCGCTACACCGGAAATTCCGCATTCCCCTCCCTGCCTCAAGCCTGGCAGTTTTCCAGGACCCCTCCCGGTTGAGCCGGGAGATTTCACCTGAAACTTGCCGGGCCGCCTGCGGGCGCTTTACGCCCAGTAAATCCGGACAACGCTTGTCACCTACGTATTACCGCGGCTGCTGGCACGTAGTTAGCCGTGACTTATTCGCGAGGTACCGTCAGTACTTCTTCCCTCGCAAAAGCGGTTTACAACCCGAAGGCCTTCCTCCCGCACGCGGCGTTGCTGCGTCAGGCTTTCGCCCATTGCGCAAGATTCTTAGCTGCTGCCTCCCGTAGGAGTCGGGGCCGTTCTCAGTCCCCGTGTGGCTGATCATCCTCTCAGACCAGCTACCGATCGTCGCCTTGGTGGGCCGTTACCTCACCAACTAGCTAATCGGCCGCGGGCCCCTCCCGGAGCACCGGAGTTTTCACTACCCGATCTCTCATCGGGAGTCGTATGCGGTATTAGCCCGGCTTTCGCCGGGTTATCCCCCACTCCAGGGCAGGTTACCCACGTGTTACTCACCCGTCCGCCGCTCTCCACCAGCCCGAAGGCCGGCTTCTCGCTCGACTTGCATGCCTAATACACGCCGCCAGCGTTTGTCCTGAGCCAGGATCAAACTCTCCGTAAGAGCACTCAACCCGAAGGCTGAGTTAATTCCCTTGACGGGTTCCCAGACGTTCTCTTTCGTCCGCTATCCAGTTGTTAAAGTCCGCTGG
>VXSV01000031.1 GCA_009837815.1 Acidimicrobiia bacterium | reverse complement strand
CGGTTGATCCTGGGGGTGGGGGTGGGGTGGATTCCCGAGGAGTATGCGGCGGTGGGCGCCTCCTGGGAGGACCGGGGAGCGGTCACCGACGAATACCTGGATGTGATGACCCTGTTGTGGCGAGAGGATCATCCCGGATTCGAGGGGCGCTTTTACAGTCTCCCTCCCGACATCTGCTTTTTCCCGAAACCCGTGCAGAGGACTATCCCCATCTGGGTGGGGGGAAACAGCCTGCCGGCTCGCCGGCGGGCCGCCCGGATTGGCACAGGATGGCACGGTGCGTTCGTGCTCCCCGACCGAATCCGGCGAATCCGGGAGGACATCGAGGAGAGATTGGCGGGAAACGGTCGGGATCCGGAGGGATTCGTGTACTCGAACAGGGTGAACCTGCAGGTAACCGACGGCGCCGATCCGGACCACCCGTGCCGGGGTTCGGTGGAGCGGATCGTCGAATCGATGGAGAGATACGCCGAGGCGGGGACGACCCACCTGCAGATCGCCACCCCGCCCGGCCCCGAGACCGAGGACATCCTGGAGCAGCTGGAGCTGTTCGTGACAGAGATCCGCCCCAGGCTGTCTTGGGAGAGAGGGGCGGGCAGGTGAACTACCGGGAGATATTCGCCGAACTGTCCAATCGGGGCCGGTGGGGCGAGGAAGATCAGCGGGGGACTCTCAACTACATAACCCCCGCCAAGGTGAAGGATGCCCTGGCGCTGGTGCGCTCAGGCCGGGTGGTCTCGATAGGGAGGGACCTCGACACCGTGTCCGGCCCCTCCAATCCCCGGCCGGTGGTTCACTATCTTCTTTACGCCGCGCATCACCCCGAGGCGACCATGGACTTCGTGGGGATCGCACCCCACGGCCTGTCTGTGACCCATCTCGACGCGGTGGGTCATGTCTACTTCGAGGGCGAGATGTACAACGGCCGGCAGGCCGCGGAAGAGGTGGATCGCTACGGGATGAGGTTCGGGTCGATAGAGGCGATGGCGGAAGGGGTGGTGACCAGGGGGGTGTTCCTCGACGTGGCATCGGCTCTGGGCGTGGACTACCTCGATCCGAACGCCTGCATCGGCCCGAAGGACTTGGAGGCCGCCGAGGAGTACTGGGGAGTCGAGGCGGAGGCCGGTGACGCGGTGCTGGTCCGCTCGGGACGGATGGTCCATGAATCCGGGGACGACCCACCCGAGCCGGGGCGGCGGGCAGGTCTCGACATCGACGCCATCCGCTGGCTTCATCGCAGGGAGGTGGCGGTGTACGGGGGAGACTGCATCGAACGGATGCCTTCTCCATATCCGGGCCTTGAGTTGCCTCTCCACTCCCTCGGTCTGGCGGGGATGGGCCTCGCACTTCTGGACTGGCCGGACACAGAGGCGCTCAGGGAGGCGTGCTCCGCCGAGGGTCGGGCCGAGTTCGTGCTGATGATGGCGCCGCTGCGTCTCAGGGGAGGGACCGGATCGGCGGTCAATCCCCTGTGCATATTCTGAGCCGGGCGATGGCGATTCCTGCCCTTCCCGCCAGGCGATCCTCTAACCTGAGTTTGGTTGGTTTTCCACGCAGGCGGGAATCTGAGAAAGTGACGCAGAGATGAGACGCTTCGTTTTGGCAAGGCTGGCCCAGGCGGTCGTCTCCATCTTCGTTTTGATCACGGTGTTGTTCTTCCTGGTCCGCCTGACCGGGGATCCGGTGGAGAGGATGATCCCGCCCCAGGTGACCGAGGAGATGGCCGAAGAACTGAAGCGTGCCTACGGGCTGGACAAGCCTCTCATCGTCCAGTACGGGGTGTTCCTGGGAGGATTGGTGACCGGAGACATGGGGACCTCGCTGTATTTCCGGGGGCGTACAGTCGGTGAACTCCTGTCGCTTCGGATCCTGCCGAGCCTGGAGTTGTCGGTCTTCTCCATGCTGTTCTCCCTGCTGATCGCTTTGCCTCTGGGGGTCTACGCCGCCAAGTACCGGGGGCGGGGCAGTGACTACGTAGCTCGGATATTCTCCATCCTGGGAGGGGCGGCGCCGTCGTTCCTGGTGGGGCTGGTGATGCTGCGAATATTCTCGGTGCAGCTGCAGTGGTTTCCGACCGGGGGCAGGGAGGGGTTCTTATCCGTTGTGCTGCCCACCTTCACCCTGGGATGGTTCGTCTCGGCGGGGATCATGCGACTCACCCGCTCCTCCATGCTGGAGTCCCTGTACGGCGACTATGTCAAGCTGGCTCGCATCAAAGGGGTCCGGGAGTCGGTTGTGATCTGGAAGCACGCCTTCAAGAACGCCGCCCTGCCGGTGATCACCTACGCAACAGTCATCTTCGCGGCGGTGATCGGCGGCGCCATCGTCACCGAGTACGTGTTCGCCTGGCCGGGTCTGGGGAGCCTGTTGATCAGAGCGGTGATCCAACGGGACTTCCCGGTGATACAGGGAGCGGTGATTCTTATCGGGTCGGCGTTCGTGATCTGCAACTTCCTGGCCGACCTGGCGTACGCATGGATCAACCCCAAGATCAGGTACACCCGATGACCACCTCCGAATCCGCGCCGCCGGGAGCGCCCCGGGCGGAGGCGCCCCGGGTGAAAGTGCGGGGAGCGGCCACCACCATCCGCTTTCCCTTCGTCTCCATGTTGGTGCTGGGGCTGGTGGTGCTGGTGGCGGTGTTCGCCCCGCTGATCGCCCCTCACGACCCGGAGGTGGGACAACTCTCCAACAAGCTGATCCCTCCCGTATGGCAGGAGGGCGGCAACAGCGATTTTCTGCTGGGCACCGACACCTTGGGCCGCGACATCTTCACCCGCATCCTCTATGGCGCCCGGGTGTCGCTGATGGTGGCGATACTGGCCACCGGACTGGCCGGGGTTCTGGGGACCATCGTGGGTCTGATCGCCGGCTTCTACCGGGGCTGGGTGGAGATAGTCCTGATGAGAATCACCGATATGACCCTGGCGCTTCCGCTGATGCTGATGGCCATCGTCCTGGTGGCGCTGCTGGGCGCCAGCCTTACCAATGTTCTCTTGGTGATCGTGATACTGCTCTGGCCCTACTACGCAAGACAGATCCGGGGTGAGGCTCTGGCCATAAGCGAGGAGGACTTCATCGACCTTGCCCGGGTGGCGGGCCTGTCCAGCCCCCGCATCCTCTGGACGCACATCCTCCCCAACGTGATGCCCACCATCGGCGTGCTCGCCACCCTGCAGGTGGCGCTGATCATTCTCCTGGAAGCCTCCCTGAGCTTCCTGGGGGTGGGCATCCCGCCCCCCACGCCCGCCTGGGGGTTGATGGTGGCCGACGGGCGGGATCTTCTCGGCCGGGCCTGGTGGGTCTCCTTCATTCCCGGGATAGCCATCTTCGGTGTGGTGCTGGCCGCAAACCTTCTCGGGGACTGGGTGAGGGACCGGTTCGACCCCAAACTGCGGCAGCTGTAGCCATGTTGCTGGAAGTAACAGACCTGCGGGTCCAGTTTCACACCCGCCGGGGGGTGGTGAAAGCGGTGGACGGGGTGAGCTTCTCCCTCGACCGCGGGGAGACGCTGGGGCTGGTGGGAGAGTCCGGCTCGGGAAAGAGCGTGAGTTGCATGGCGCTGATGCGACTGGTCGAGGCGCCCGCCGGGCGAATCGTCGGAGGAAGCGTCCGCCTGGACGGACAGGAGTTGCTGGACCTCTCCGAGCGGGAGATGAGACAGATCAGAGGGGGAAAGATCTCCCTGATCCTCCAGGACCCTCTCAGTTCCCTGAACCCCGGATACACGGTCGGCAACCAGGTGGCCGAGGCGATCCGCATCCACCAGGGACTGCGGGGGAGTGCCCTGCGGGCCAGCGTCGTCGAGATACTCAGCCAGGTGGGCATTCCCCAGGCGGAGCGGCGCCTCAAGCAATACCCGCACCAGATGTCGGGCGGCATGCGCCAGCGGGTGGCGGGGGCCATCGCCCTGTCGTGCCGCCCTTCGCTTCTGATCGCGGACGAGCCCACCACATCTCTGGACGCAACCGTCCAGGCACAGTACCTCCGGCTTCTCTCCGAGTTGCAGGAGGAGTTTCGGTTCGGGATGATCTTCGTCACCCACGACCTGGGGATAGTCGCCAGGCTGTGTGACCGGGTGGCGGTCATGTACGCCGGCCGGATAGTCGAGACCGGAAGCACCCGCCAGATCTTCAACAAGCCCGCCCACCCATATGCCAAGGCGCTCCTGGCGACCCTTCCCAGCCTGGAGTCACGCAAGAAGCGACTGCTGACGGTGAGCGGACAGCCTCCCCTTGCCATCGATCTCCCACCGGGTTGCTCGTTCGCTCCCCGGTGCCCGGAGACCATGGACATCTGCACAGAGGAGTTCCCCGCCGAGGCCATCACCGGCGATCGCCACCGTGTGCTTTGCTGGCTGCACTCGCAGGCCGAAGAAATGTCGCTGCCTGTTCGGTAATCGAGGTCGTTCTGCAGACGTTTCCTGAAACCCTTGCCATGGGGCCCGCGGAGGAGGATCTCCGCACCGAGCTCCGCGCCTGGATCGCCGACCATGATCCGGGCCCTCCCCCCGCCGAGTACGGGGCGCGCATCGAGGCGTTGACCAGCTGGCAGGCCGCACTGTGCGAGGCCGGCTTCATGGGGCTCTCCTGGCCGGTGCAATACGGTGGGCGGGGGATGTCGCCGGCCGCCGAGGCCGTGCTGGCCGAGGAACTGGCCCGGAGCGGCGCCGCTGAACTCATCAACCGGCTGGCCCTGTACACGTGGGGTCCCACCCTCATGGATCTGGGTGAGCCCTCCCAGCTGCGGCGGTTTCTGCCAGGGATGCTGGACGCGTCGGAGCTGTGGTGCCAGGGCTTTTCCGAACCCGACGCCGGATCGGACCTGGCGGGGGTCCGGACCCGGGCGGAGGTGGACGGCGACGAGTTGGTGGTCACCGGCCAGAAGGTGTGGACCTCCCGGGCCGAGTTGTCAACCTGGAACGCCCTCTTGGTGCGAACCGACGGGGAACCCGGGCAGCATGGCGGGCTGACCTTGTTGATCACCAATATGAAGAGCGACGGAATCACCATCCGCCCCCTTCCCCAGATGCTCGGCGAACCGCACTTCAGCGAGGTGTTCTTCGACGAGGTGCGGGTCCCCGTCGCCAACGTGCTGGGCGGTGTCAACGACGGATGGCGGGTCTCGATGAAAGCGATGGGGTACGAGCGGGGAATATTCGTGCTGGAACGTTCCATCCGGCTGCGGAGAAGGCTGTCGGAACTGGCGGGAAGGGTCCGGGCGTCGGGCGGCGCCGACCGGGCCGCCCTGGCCGCAATAGGGCGCATCCACGCATCTTTGGAGATGCTCACCGCTCAGGCCTACCGGACCCTTGCCCATCAGCAGGCCGGGACGCTTCTCCCGGGGGCTACGTCGGTGGACAAGCTCTATCTGGCCGAGGTCTACCAGGACCTGTTCGCCACCGCAGCCGAGATCCTGGGACCGGAGGTCACTCTGGCCGACGACGGCTGGACGCATGACCTCCTGGAGTCACGCTCGGTAAGCATCTATTCGGGTACGTCAGAGATCCAGAAGAACATCATCGTCGGTCGGCTCCTGGGGATCAGATGAGCGAACTAGCCGCGGCCTTCCACCAAGCCCTGGGGGAGTTGCTCCCGTTCTCGGAGGCCCTCGAGCGGGCCAGGGAGCACCGGTCGTTTCCTGGCCGGGTGCGAGCCGAGATTGCGGGTATGGGTTGGAACGGTCTGATGACGCCCGAGGAATCCGGCGGTCTGGGGTTGACTGTGGGGGAGGCGATCGACCTGTGCGCGGTGGCCGGGGAGCACCTCTTGGCGGTGGCGCTGCTGGACGAGTCGCTGCTCCTGGCGCCGGCTCTGGCCGCGGCAGGTCACCCCCGTCTGGCGGGAGTGGTGG
>VXSV01000127.1 GCA_009837815.1 Acidimicrobiia bacterium | reverse complement strand
GTATCAGGCCGGGTGGGGCGGGCCTTCCGTCTTCTCCCATATACCCCCGGCTCCACCCGTAGGGGCCCAGGAACTTCCAGAACTCGTCGTGCCCGGCCCGGGCGGTTTCCCACGCCTTCTCATGGGTGTCCTCCACCCGCACGTTCAACACCAGCATCCGCTTCCGGCCCGCCTCCAAGGGCTCTTGGTGTGCTTCCTCGTAGAGCTCTGCAAAGCGGCGCCACCACTGGACGGTGAACCGGTGGTGCTTCAGCCAGAACACCCCTCCCCAACCCCGCTTCGGCACGTACTCCAGAGTGGGCGGCGAGGTGATCGCCTGCCAGGTGTCGAAGGGATAGAGGGGTCTGGGCACCAGGGTGAGATTCTGTACCGTCCCTCCCCGATCGGGGATGCCCGCCGGGGGATAGGTGAAGTGGCGCCCCCGGTAGGAGAAGGTCTCGTTTCCGAAGGCCGCCAAGATTACATCCATCGTCTCGTCGAATATCTCACGGTTGATGCGATCGGCCTCGGCTTTGTCGGGATTGTCGTGGCTTCCGATCATCGAACCCAGCGTCTGGGCCTCCCGCGGCACGGTTCCCCGACCCACCCCCAGCACTCCCCGACCGCCAGACAGGTTGTGCATGGTGGCGAAATCCTCCGCGAATCGAAGCGGGTTCCACTGGGGCACGATGTTGAACAGCGCCCCGATCCTGAGCGTCTCGGTCCGCTCGGCCAGGACCGCCCCGAACAGCACCGCGTTGGGGATGACCTCATATCCCTCATACTGGAAATGGTGCTCGGTCAACCAGAAGATGTCAAAACCGTTGTCCTCGGTGACCACTCCCATGTCAAGCATCCGTTCCGCCGCGTACCACATCTGCTGCTGGTCGTAGCGTCGGTCAGTGGGAAGGGGCGGGCCCGCTCCCGCATCGTCCATCTCTACTGCTCCGAACAGGAATATTCCGGTTTCCATGGCCTCTATCCGGTTCTGTCGCGGCTTGGGCGCCGTGGGGACGGCTTGATCCGCATTTTAGGCTTCAGGAGGGCCGTTCGAATTCGCTTGCTACCGGATCGGTCCCTCCGGACCCACTCCAAACTCGAACCTTGCAATTTCTGCCAGTTGCTCGCACAGCATCTCCACAGCCATCTCGAACAGCTCCTTCCCCTGCCGAGCGGTGGCGCCGACCGGATCGCCGATGTGGCCGTCGGGGCCGAAGTCGTCGGAAGTCCATCCGAAGGGCACCGACCCCCCGAAGCGCACATGCCGGTTGGCGGCCAGGCGATCCGGAACCCGCCGCGTGGCCAGGCTCATATTCACCAGGTCAGGACGCAGATGGAGCATTATGGATGTCTCATCGTGCCCCCCGTGGACGCCCATGCCCAGCTCGCCCGCAGGCGCGGAAGAGGTTCTCCCGCCGTGGTCGGGGGGAAGGAAGGGATGGAGGAGGAAGGTCTGGAGCCCGCGGGCAAGCCTCACCTCCCGGCAGGCCACCACCAAGAGCGGGGTGTTTCCGCCGTGGGAGTTGAGAAAGACCAGGCGCCGCGCGCCGGTGGCCGCGGCCGAAGAGGCAAGGTCATTCACAACTGAGAGGAGAGTCTCCGCCCGTAGCCAGAGGGTCCCGGGCGCCCAGGCGTGTTCGTTCGCCTTGGAGACCGCAAGAGTCGGCAGGAACCAAAGATCCAAGGCCTCCCCACAGCGACTTGCCACGGCTCTTGCCGCTTCTGAGGCGATCATGTGATCCGTCGTCAGAGGAAGATGCGGACCATGCTGTTCCACCGACCCGATGGGCAGAACCAGCACCGAGGATGGGTGAATCCTCTCTCTCACCTGGGGAAGGGTCAGTTCTTCGAGTTGACGGAAGGCCGGATTGGACATTGGGGACATGGTAGGCCATGTTTACCATGTCCTGATGCTCATAGTGCGCGGCGCCGAGGAAGTCTGGACAGGGACCCGAAGGCTGGGGAACGTATCCTTGGTTTGCGATGCAGGGCGGGTGAAGGAAGCGAGCCCCTCTCCGACCCTCCCATCCAACGGTGCAGACGCCGAATACCTGGACGCCTCCGGATGCGTCGTGATTCCCGGGTTGGTCAATGCCCACCACCATCTGCTGCAGACAGCTTTCCGGACCCTTGCGGGCACCCGGCATCTCTCCATGGGAGATTGGCTGGCGGCCATGGGCGGCTACTACCGCCGGGCGGGGATCGACCCGGAACTTGCCGAGGCGGCAGCGGCGGTGGCCGTGGCCGAAGGGCTGCTGGCAGGGGTAACAACCGTCGCGGACCATCACTTCACCTGGCCGGAGGGCGTGGCGCCACTGGAGTTGGTGGAAGCCACGGTGGGAACAGCCCGGCGGCTTGGCGCCAGGCTGGTGTTTGGTTACGGGTCGGCGGGAGACGCACCGGATTCGCTGGCCTCGGGGCTGGAGTCCGTGATGGGCCGGTACCCGGCCCTCGACGCCGACGGGATGCTGCAGATCGCCTGCGGACCGGCCGGGG
Source organism: Acidimicrobiia bacterium (assembly GCA_009837815.1). Classification (GTDB taxonomy): domain Bacteria; phylum Actinomycetota; class Acidimicrobiia; order Spongiisociales; family ZC4RG35; genus Bin76. The sequence continues at coordinate 3,405 of VXSV01000127.1, read as the reverse complement.
TGCACTCTGACGGCCCCGAGACCTTCGAGGTCTTCTCAGAGGCCGCCCGCCGGTGGGGTCTTCGACGCCGGACCCAGGCCAACGAGGCCATAGATGTTGAACGCGCCGCCATCCGATACGACCGCCGCCCGCTGCAACTCCTGGAAGAGTGGGGATGGCTCTCCCCGGACGTCACGGCAGCCCATCTCTGCGGGATCACCGCATCCGAGCGGGACCGGCTGAGCGCAGCCGGGGTGACCGCCACGCATGCTCCGGGTTTCGACGTGCCAATGGGTCTGGGAATCTGCGAGGTGGGGGCCTTGATCGACGCCGGGATCACGGTGGGGCTGGGCACCAGCGGAGGGGGATACAACGACGCCGGGAACCTTCTGGCCGATGCCCGCCTTGCGCTGCAGGTAGGAGGGCTCACCAAGCGGCCACCCACGGCTCTCGAGCTGTTGACATCCGCCACTGCGGGGTCGGCGCTGGGACTGGGCCGGCCCGAGTTGGGGCACTTGGAACCTGGAGCAGCCGCTGACCTCTGCTGCTACGACATAACCGGGCCCGAAGACGCCGGGGTGGGCGACCCGCTGGGCGGGTTGCTGTGGGCCAACCCGGGCCGGCGCCCCCGCCATGTGGTGGTGGCCGGGAAGGTGGTGGTGAAAGACGGGGAGCTCGAGACCGCCGACGCCCATGCCCTCTCCGGCCGGTTGCGGCGCTTGATGGCTGCGCGCCTCAGCTAGCCCCGGTCTTCGGCAATTCGAGGGCTGCTACATCTGCCGGCGGCCGGCCAGGGCCCGGCCCAGCGTTATCTCGTCGGCGTAGTCGAGGTCTCCTCCCACCGGCAGGCCGGAGGCCAGGCGGGTGATCCGCAGCTCCCGTGATTTGAACACCCGCGCCAGGTAGAGGGCGGTGGCGTCTCCCTCAAGAGTCGGGTTGGTCGCCATCACCAACTCGAGGATTCCCTCCGTGTCCATCCGCCTTTCCAGCTCGGGGATGCGAAGTTGCTCCGGTCCGATCCCCCGGAGGGGTGACAGCGCACCGCCCAGGACATGGTATCCCCCTCGAAACTCGTTGGTGCGTTCGATCACGGAGATGTCCTGGGGCCTTTCCACGACACACACCAGCGTGTGGTCCCGCCGGGTGTCACTGCAGATGGAACAGAGGTCTTGGGAAGTCAGATTGAAACACCGGGAGCAGTTGCGCACCTGCTCCGTCATCTCCAGGACCGCCTCGCCAAGACGTTCGGCGGCGTCTCTGGGAAGGGACATCAGGTGGAAGGCCAACCGCTGAGCGGTCTTGGCGCCGATCCCCGGCAGCCTGGCAAACTCGTCGATCACCTTCTGGACGGGCGGCTCGAACCTCATATCTACGTCAGGGTATTGGCCGATGGCCACAAACCGGAGGAACCCCTCCCAGACAGATCGACTATTACGTTAAGGCCCCCATCTGTAATGGTCGACTACCACCGTAACGCAAATGTAATAGTGAACCCCCGACCATAACACAAACCCCAAAATCTGTAATAGTCGACTACTCTAAGGGAACGTGGACGCCAGCCTATATGAGAAAACCCCCTTTGGTGAAGTGCGTTCGGTACCCGGCAAAGGGTATCGGGCCTACTACCCCAACCCCCTGCCCAAATCCATTGACATGGCGCACGACACGGTCATGCGCTTAGCCGACGCCGAGGCAGCATTGGGGCGTCTGGCTGGCGCCGGCCGCCTGCTTCCCAATCCTCATCTTCTAATCCGGCCTTATCTTCTGAAGGAAGCGCTTTCATCGGCAAGAATCGAAGGGACTCAAGCAAGCCTGTTGGGCGTCTTGGAGGCCGAAGCGGAGGCGCAGAAAAACGACCCTGACATCGAAGAAGTATTGAATTACATGGATGCCATGGAGGAGGGCCTGACCCGCCTCAGCAATCTTCCATTCAGCCTTCGCCTGGTCCGCAACATGCATGCCGTCCTCCTGAGAGGCGTCCGGGGAAGAGAACGCCAACCGGGCGAAGTAAGAGTTTCTCAAAACTGGATCGGACCTCTCGGATCCACCCTTGAGACCGCCTCTTTCGTGCCTCCACCCCCCGGAGAACTCGCTGCTTTGCTTTCCGACTGGGAACGCTTCGTTCACGAGAACCGGACCATCTCAGTGCTGGTACAGAGCGGCTTGCTGCACTACCAGTTCGAGACCATTCATCCTTTCCTTGATGGCAACGGGCGAATGGGCCGGCTGTTGATCGTATTCCACCTGGTTCTCCGAGAACGGCTCCCCCAACCGCTGCTTTACCTGTCCTCATACTTCGAAAGACGACGAGACGACTACTACACAGGACTCCAGGAAGTGCGGGAACGAGGAGACATGAACGCCTGGCTGCGGTTCTACCTGGAGGGGGTGGAGACCCAAGCCAACGATGCCGTGCGGCGGGCTGAACGCCTGATCGATCTCAGGGAGAAATACCGTGCTCGGGTGATGGAGTCAACCCGGGGCCAAGCTGTGATTCTTGTTGACTCCCTGATCGCCAATCCGATTGTCAACGCCCATCGCGTCGAGGCGAGGCTCGGCGTCAAACGACCTACCAGCCTTCGGATGCTGGGCTTGCTGGAGGAACTGGAGATTTTGACCGAAATCAGGCCCGGTCCCCGTCGACTGCGCCGCTTTGTCGCCAATGAGGTCTTGGAGACTCTTGAGGAGGACATGATCCAAGAGCCGCTGACACCCTGACTACTGCGTCCGACGCAAAAGTCGAAAGATCGCTAAACGAGTCGGGTCGATCCGAGGCGGCTAGAAGGGAAGGCTTCCGCCGGGCGGGTTCTTCACCTCGGTCACGGAGATCTCCGCCGCTTCGAAGAAGGCTTTGAGATCGGCGTCCGGTTCGTCGTGGTTGGTTTCTCCCTCGTCTCCGCGGTCGCCAGGCTCATCTGGCGGCGTGTCGGCCTCCGGCCCGGCATGAGGCTGGACTGCCTCGTCTTCGGGCCGATCCGGGTCCGAACGGGGCTGTGGATGTTCGGCCGAACTCTGCGGAGGAGACGGTACGGTGGCCGGCTGCTCAATGGTGGGCGAGGTCACGCCCTGGGTGGCCTGGTTGACGTACTGCACCCTGATGGTTTGCCCGGTTCTCCTCTTGATCTCATCACCGATGCGTTTGGCCGAGTTGCTGTCCTCCAACCGAAGGAGGCGGAAGTGGTTTTCACAGTCGACCACCAGCCGATCCCCCTCCAAAGCCACCGGATTGGTGGGGCGCAGGAGGGCGCCCAGCATCCCCCCGAAGGTTCCCACGATCTCTTGCCATATGGCGACCAGCATCTCCAGGGTGAGCGGGCCGGCGTCGGAAAGACCTATGGCGGGTTGAGGCGTGGAGGCGGCTGGCTGGGGAACATCCGGGGCTTCGGGACTTCTTTCCCCGGAGGCAGGAGCCGCAGGCGCCGGGGA